>CAVHYP010000040.1:0-23927 GCA_963640465.1 Bacteroidaceae bacterium
TCTACAACCGCTATTGCAAGGAATTGGGACGTGGTTTCACTGAGGAAGAGTTCTGGCAAAGTGCCATGGAAGTGGCAGGTCAGGAACTGGTTCAGTTGCGCAGATATGTCGACACCACCGATGCCATCGACTATGAATCACTGCTCAAGCCAGCAGGTTTGGGAATTGACCGCAGCACATGGAAACTCTATAAATTGGAGAAGGTTGACAAACAACAGGCGAAGATACGCAAGGCTATCATCTTGGAATGATGCCATAAATGTACAGACAAACATCTTGGAATGATGGTCAGCAAACAAGCAAGCCAATCATCTAAGAATAATGCCAGTAAGCAGCCTGCCTGAGTTTATTCCCAACTTTCGGGCAGAAAAGAATTTATCTGAATTCTTGTAAGTACAGATGCCAGCGACATGAATATTGCTGGCATCTATTTTTTTTTCCATAAGTTGCAGACTGTTGCATTCCCACAAGTCGATATGCCATTTCATGTGAAGGCTTTCTTCCGACCGTTCATGGTTCAGAGAACGTGAGGCAGAAGCGGTCTTCATCTCTGGCTGCAGTTTTGCAATGGTTTTCATGTCGAAACCGGCCTTCTTGAATGTATCGTAGACTTCATTTCCCACTTCAAAACTGTCGATACTTATGCTTGGTCCGATTACAGCTCGACAGTCTTTGCCTTCTGTGCCGAACAGTTCATGCATCATGTCGAAGGTTTTCTCTGCTATGCGGTTTGCTGTACCTCGCCATCCTGCATGAATGGCTGCTGATACATGGTGCATCGTGTCATGGATAACGATTGGTACGCAGTCTGCAGTGGACACACATATTGCAATGTCTTTCTGGTCGGTTATCAATGCATCAATTCCTTCAAGCCTGTTCTGCTTTTCTTCGGCTGAGAGCGAATGAAATGTCTGGCTGATGTCAAGCACGTTTGTGCTGTGTGTCTGATGGGGGATGATGAGTTCGTCGGAGGCAATATGCAACTTACTGCACAGAACATCTTGGTTCCGTTTCACATGCGTGATGTCGTCGCCACAAAATCGATTTACGTTGAACGATGAATATGTACCAATACTGCAACCGCCTTCACGTGTTGTGGTGAAAGCGGTTACGTTGTCTGAAATGTTATACTCCAACAGATGATTAGTCATCTTCATATTCGAAATCCTCCAGATCTTCGTAATCTTCGATGTCCTCATCGTCAGGTTCTGGCTCATCATCGGCAAAGTCTTCCTTCAGTTTGAGGTAGTCTTTGGCATGGTGAACTATGTTTTCTTGTGTGGTGATGGCAGCAATCTTGTTGCTTTCGCTGTTCATCTCCTTCCAAAGTAAATCTTTAAGGTCGTCTAGTCCGAAGCTGGTGATTGCTGAAATGAACACTGTGGGAATGTCGTCGGGTAGGGTAGACCTCAGCATATCCATCAGTTCCTCATCGAGCAAGTCACATTTGGTGATTGCCAGTACCCGTCCTTTGTCCAGCAGCTCTGGGTTGAAGGTAGTGAGTTCATTGAGCAGGATTTCGTATTCATGCTTTATGTCATCGGTATCGCCCGGAACCAAGAACAGTAGGAGTGAGTTGCGCTCGATGTGCCGCAAGAACCGCAATCCCAGTCCTTTGCCTTGGCTTGCTCCCTCGATTATTCCCGGGATGTCTGCCATGACGAACGACTTGTTATCCCTATAGGACACAATTCCAAGCGATGGCTCCAGTGTGGTAAACGGATAGTTGGCGATTTTGGGCTTGGCAGACGACAAGGCAGAAACAAGTGTTGATTTGCCTGCGTTGGGAAATCCCACCAGTCCTACATCGGCAAGGAGCTTGAGTTCGAGTATCACCTCCATCTCTTGCATCGGCTCGCCTGGCTGTGCATATCGCGGTGCCTGGTTGGTAGGAGTGGCAAAATTGATGTTGCCCAGTCCTCCGCGTCCTCCTTTCAGAAGTACCACTTCCTGCCCGTGTTCGGTAACATCACACAAGTATTCACCAGTCTCGGCATTGTAAGCCACTGTGCCGCATGGCACTTCCAGAATCTTGTCCGCACCTTTCCTTCCTGTGCTTTTGTCCTTCGATCCGTTGCCTCCATGCTCTGCATAGGCATGTCGGTCGTAGCGAAGGTGAAGCAGTGTCCAGTAGTTGCGGTTGCCCCGCAGAATCACGTTTCCTCCGTGTCCTCCGTTACCTCCGTCGGGACCACCCTTGGGCATGTATTTGGCTCTATGCAGATGCGCAGAACCGCGTCCTCCTTTGCCAGAGCGACAGTAAATCTTTACGTAGTCAATGAAATTGGTTTCCATATCCTTTGGTCGGTCTGGCATTCTACAAAGGTAATTTCTAGAACCAGCCTTGATGAATTGTTTTCTTTATTCTGTTCTTTTCTCTTATTTCTGTGAGTCGAGGAAGTTGAAAATGTTCTCAAGCATCTTCTCCTTGCTTCCTTCCCATGTGAAGGTGTGGCGCATGCCTTCTTTCTCAAACCAGTCTGCCAGTGGTGCAGTCTGATTGTGGTACACCTCGAAGCGTTTCTTGATTGTCACCTCATTGTCGTCTGCACGTCCCTGTTCCTTGGCGCGGTTGAGCAGTCGTGCGAGCAGAGTGTCCTCGTCTACGATGAGTTCAATCATCACTCCCATGTCGTGCTTTCTTTCAGCCAGCATTTTCTTTAGTGCCTCTGCCTGTGCAATGGTGCGTGGGAAACCGTCGAATATCACGCCTTTGCCTTCCGGCTGTTCATCGTAGGTCTTGGCAAGGATATCGATCATAAGGTCATCGGGAATGAGCTGCCCGTTGTCGATGTATCCCTTGGCAATCTTGCCCAGTTCTGTTCCTTGTTTCATTTCCCCACGGAGCACGTCTCCAGTAGAGATGTGTCCCATGCCATAGCGCTTTACGATTTCGTCACTGTATGTGCCTTTGCCTGAACCAGGTGCACCAAAAATAATTATATTCTTCATTTTTCTTGTTTATGTTTATTGTTCCATCTTATAAATAATGTGTACTTGTCATTTCTTCTCCTTATGATATATGCTTATTCTTCCTTGTTGTCAACCACCGTATAGATGTTTTTGTAGTTTCTACCATAACCATCGTAGTCCAGTCCGTAACCCACAATGAAGTCGTCGGGAATGTCCATGGCGCAGTATTTGATATCGATGTCGCATTCCAGTTTGCCTGGTTTTCTCAGCAGACATGCAATCTCCACCGATGCCGCTCCCTTTTCCTTGAAGATAGGCAGAATTTTCTGCATTGTGATGCCTGTATCCACTATGTCCTCAATGATGACCACGTCCTTGCCTTCCAGGTCTTCCTTCACTCCAAGCACTTTGTTTACTTCTCCCGTGGTTTCCGTGCCTTGGTAAGAAGAGAAACGTGCAAAGGTAATCAGAGGTTGGAAATCAAGATAACGCACGAGGTCGGCTGCAAACATGAATGCACCGTTAAGGATGCACACAAACACGGGACACTTATCCTTGTAGTCCTCGTTGAGTTTGTCTGCCACTTGCTTTATATTGTCCTGAATTCTCTCGTTGGTGATGGAAACGCTGAAGTCTCTATCCAATATGTGTATATTCTCCATTTCTTCTTACAATTCAATCTTTACGGCAGTTCCGCTGCAGCTCACCATCAGCATTGTTGATGATTCGCCAATCGTTTCATAGTCGAGGTCGATGCCCACAATGGCATTTGCGCCCATACTCTTTGCACGTTCTTCCATTTCTTTCAGTGCCAGTTCCTTGGCTTCCACCAGCACCTTTTCATAACTTGATGCACGTCCGCCTATCACGTCCCTTAGACTTGCAAAGAAATCCTTGATGAAGTTGGCGCCGATGATGGTTTCGCCAGTAACCACCCCAAAATATTCCTTTATGGGGCAGCCTTCGATTGTTGGAGTTGTCGTTAAAAGCATATTTGTTTCAATTGAAAGATTAATCTAAGCACAAAGTTACATAGAATATTTGAAACTGGCAATACTCTGACTGATTATTTTCAGCACACGCGCTGTTCTGCCAGTCACAAACGGCTCATTCTGCATCCCGAGCGACAGGAACGCCTCTACTAAAGGAACGGACTTACCATCCGTAAGGCTTTGCCTATTCTTTATTTTACCATAATCTTCTTAGCCACGCCACCTGTCTTCACGATGTTCAATCCTTTCTGCAGGTGGTTGGTGCGATGCCCTTGGATATCATAGATTTCGACTGTTTCTTCTGTGAAGGCATCAATGGTCTCTAAGGCAGAAGTCTCATCCTCATCGTCAAGAGAGAATCCAAGCACATGCACCTTTGTCTCGATGCTTTCAGAGTTGGACTTGAGCCATGTCCTCATGCCTTTTACCTTCACTGCTGAAGCTCCGCCCTTACTGCTGTCCTTTAGGTCGGAAGCCAACCAGAATTTGTTCTTCGAGATGATGTAGCCATCATCGGGCACTTCGGTCTCGGTAAATGAGCCTACGAGCTGGTAACAGCTTGCTTCTGAACCGTCATTAGGTGAGATTACGACTGAAACGTTACTTGCAGAAACACTCAAACTACCATTCGCTGAATACACCAGTACCGGTGTGCCTGCGTATATCTTGCCGTCCAGTTGTGTGAGGGTTACCAAGTCGCTGCCAACACTGACAAGTGCATAGAACTTGCAGCCGGATACGCTCGATGTCTCCACTGCAAACGGCAGGCAGAGTGTTCCCCAGTTGCTCGACATCGTGCGTGAGTAGGAGACTATGGTAGCAGTGAATGGGGCAAGGGACACGAAGTCCTTGCCGTCCTCCAGCTCGAGATTGTCTACGCCGAGAGTCTCGCCACACATGTCGTACTGGTTTCCTCCTACTTTACAATACGTCTTGAAGTAGCCGGAGTTGTAGTTCGCCATAGTGATGCCAGTCTTGCTCCCGTCGAATATTGTTGCGCCAACAAGAGATGTGCAGTTGTTGAACATATTGTCGGAATACGTAACGCCCTTGATAGTGAATGCTTCGCTTACGTAAATGGTTCCCAGATTGGTACATTCCCTGAACATGCGCTGCATATCAGTCACATTCGAGGTGTTGAAGGTCAATAGATCAAGTGTAACCAAGCCGGTGCAGCCGAAGAACATGGTGTTCATGGTGGTGACCTGGGCTGTGTTGAAGGCAGAAAGATCGAGCGAGGTGAGACTGCTGCAATTGCAGAACATGAATCGCATATCGGTTACGCAGGCTGTATTGAAGCCGGATAGGTCAATGGCGGCCAGTTTGAAACAGTTGATGAACATAAATTTCATGTCGGTGACCAGTGCAGTGTTGAAGTCGGGACTCATTTTTAGAGTTTCCAGATTGGCGCAAGAGCTAAACATCTGGTGCATATCTGTAACTTGCCTTGTGTCGAATTTCGACAAGTTGAGTGAAGTAAGACTCTTACAGCTGCTGAACATGGATTGCATATTGGTGACTTTTGCGGTGTTGAATCCCTGCAGGTTAAGTTCTGCAAGTACATTACAACCGTTGAACATGTACTGCATATCCGTGACATTTCCGGTATTGAAGGTCGATACGTCAAGTGTTGCCAGGTTAGTGCAGCCATTAAACATGTATTTCATATCTGTCACGTTTCCGGTATTGAAGGACGAGAGTTCGAGTTCCGTTAGCCCTTCGCAGCCGTTGAACATGGATTGCATATTGGTGACTTTTGCGGTGTTGAATCCGCGCAAGTCAAGTTCCGTCACTCCTTTACAACCGTCGAACATGTACGTCATCGATGTGACGTTCCCGGTGTTGAATCCGGACACGTCGAGTGTCGTTA
The DNA here is from genome assembly GCA_963640465.1 of Bacteroidaceae bacterium. Classification (GTDB taxonomy): domain Bacteria; phylum Bacteroidota; class Bacteroidia; order Bacteroidales; family Bacteroidaceae; genus Colivivens. The sequence continues at coordinate 5,776 of CAVHYP010000040.1, forward strand.
GTTTTTCGCAGCCACTGAACATCCCGTCCATGCTTTTGACTTTGTCTGTCGTAAACCCCGACACATCGAGTGACATGAGCGATTGGCAACCTCCGAACATATAACCCATGCTCTCCACCTTCGCCGTATTGAAATTCTTTCCAAGACCGAGTGTCGCCAATGCTGTACAACCGTCAAACATATACGTCATGTCGGTGACGTTCCCGGTACTGAAACTGATCAAATCAAGTTCTGTGAGTTTGCTGCATCCGCGGAACATGCCTCCCATGTTGGTGACCCTTCCGGTGTTGAAACTGGTCAGATTGAGTGCGTTGAGGTTGCCGCAATAGCGGAACATATACTGCATATTGGTCACATTCTCTGTGTTGAAACCTGACAAATCGGCTTCAGCAAGTTCATCGCAAGAGTCAAACATGCTCATCATGTCCGTCACATTGTCGGTGTGAAGATACTCCAAGCCAGTTATGCTCGTCATGTGATACATACCGCTGAACCAACTGTGGCATGTAGTCGGGAGCACTTTGTCGAACGATGCATCAAACACGACACATAGAATGTCGGGAGCATACGAATCCCATTGCGGTGTGTCGTCGCCAGAATTTAGCTTGAACTGTTCCACGTTTGAACTGCTTTTGTCTTTTTTTGTGCCGTACAAAAATGTCAGAGTCTTGGTCGTCTTGTCGTATTCCGCCCATGCTTCATCGGCTTTGGCTTTGCCCGGCATCATCATAGCCGTGAGTACCAGTATCGTCATAAGTACACACCATATGGGTGTGACTTTCGTTTTGGACTTTCGTTTTGTTTTCGTCATATCGTTTGTTCCTTATTCCCCAATTTGTTTCACGATGCAAAGTTAGCAATAAAACTGCAGATAACAGCGACTTGCATAGGTTTGTTCAAATTTATTGTCTGTGGAATATTTTTATCTCGTTCCACGGGCATGATCTTACTACCTTTCTTTGACTTCCAGCATTCTTGTCCTGAATTTGAACGAATATTCAAAGCTTTGCGTGATGTGTACGGCGATAAAAATGTAGTTGAAATCGCAGTGCAGGTATAATATGTTATATTGGAGAAGAACTCCGACAAGTTCATGTGGCACTCCTAGCCTAAAGTGAACTTGCGTTGGAATGACGATATTTGTGAGCTAGTGTTTGAAAAACATGCATGTGTTATCGTTCTTTCGCGTAGTCAGAAACAGTATTTGTTTGATATTTCCTCATAACAAGCTAAAAACTTTCACTTATTTCTATTTATAAAACCTCGATTTACCTTGGATATGACAGTTGTGACAGTAAGACAGTAAAAAAATAGGGTACCCACACTTTAGCTATTTTATTCGTTTTTGTTATATATATAATTAATAATTAGGCGGTTAATTGGTTTTAAGAAAGAAGCAACGTAAATGATGTATGCTTTAAAAATAACTGTCACAACTGTCACTGTTACACAAGATATGTTAATAGAAATAAGTAACATACTGGGTGATAATGATATATAGGTATTAATATAATAAAACGTTGTTGCAACTAAGTGTGACAAACACCGATTTTTCGATAGTTTACCCCTCGAAAATGCCCTGTTTTCGTGGGATTGTGCACGAATTTCGTGGGCCACAACGCTAATTCTTGCCATTTTAACACTTGAAATTTTTATAGGTTTCTCGTGGTTTTTGATTGGAAGCTGAATGAATTTTGAGGTAAGCGATGGGACAACTGCCGTAATACAGGACTTGAAACGCTTGAATTTGGAGATTAGAAGTGTTGAGAAAAGAAAAAAGTTGAAATGTTAAATTCTAGAGATTTTTCATACATCGCAACGAGGGAGATAACACCCCTAAAACAGGTCGTTTTATTTTCCTAGTCAGAGGAATTTTGTTTTCCAGTCAGAGAAAAAAAACTTAGTAATTGGGCATGAAATGAGGGATTGAAAGGCTGTATTGAAAACATCATCAAAATATCAGATACAGTTGATTGATTTTGAATGGACAGATTTTGTACACTGCAAATATCAGAGAAAGCTGGCTTATAAATTCTGTCCGCAGTTCAGCTCACAACGTTCGGATAGTAAATACAGAACCAAAAACGTTTTTGATTTCTCTCTCTATAAATAATGCAGGTCTGCACTGAAGGAGTGCAGACCTGCTTACCCATATTTGCATATGGGAAAATTTCTAATTAAAATAATTATGAAGTTGTCATTATTTGTTCAATGCCAATGCAACGTTTACAGCACATGCTACGGTGCAACCTACCATCGGGTTGTTGCCGATGCCGAGGAATCCCATCATCTCTACGTGTGCAGGTACTGATGATGATCCTGCGAACTGTGCGTCGGAGTGCATACGACCCATGGTGTCGGTCATTCCGTAGGATGCTGGTCCGGCTGCCATGTTGTCTGGGTGGAGTGTACGTCCTGTACCACCGCCTGATGCTACTGAGAAATATGGTTTGCCTGCGAGGATGCGCTCTTTCTTGTAGGTTCCGGCTACTGGGTGCTGGAAACGTGTCGGGTTGGTTGAGTTACCGGTGATTGACACATCGACATCTTCCATCCACATGATTGCTACGCCTTCGCGTACGTCGTCGGCTCCGTAGCAGTTGACTTTTGCACGTGGTCCGTCACTGTAGGCTATGCGCTTCACTACTTCTACCTTACCTGTGTAGTAGTCGAACTTAGTCTGGCAGTATGTAAATCCGTTGATACGGCTGATGATCATAGCTGCGTCTTTGCCGAGTCCGTTGAGGATGACACGAAGAGGGTTCTTGCGCACTTTGTTTGCCATTTCAGCAATCTTGATTGCACCTTCTGCTGCTGCGAATGACTCGTGACCTGCAAGGAACGCGAAGCACTGGGTTTCTTCGCGGAGAAGACGTGCTGCGAGGTTTCCGTGTCCGAGTCCAACCTTACGGTCGTCGGCTACTGAACCTGGAATGCAGAATGACTGGAGTCCGATTCCGATGGCTTCGGCTGCATCAGCTGCATTCTTGCATCCTTTCTTGATTGCGATGGCGCAACCGCATACGTATGCCCACTTTGCGTTTTCAAAACAAATCATCTGTGTGTCTTCACAGGTCTTGTAAGGGTCGAGACCTGCCTTGTCACATATCTCGTTTGCTTCTTCTATTGAAGCGATGCCGTTTTCGTTGAGAGCAGCAAGTATCTGCTTCATTCGACGGTCTTGTGATTCAAATTTTACTTCTCTTATCATAGTTCGCTTCCTCCTTATTATTCTTTACGTGGGTCGATTGATTTCACTGCTCCCTGCTCTGGTTTTGTACGTCCGTAGGTGCCGGTTACGCTCTTGAGAGCTTCGTCTGCAGGTACGCCTTTCTTGATGGCATCCATGAACTTGCCCATGTGTACGAACTCATATCCGCATACCTGGTTGTCGCTGTCGAGATACATCTTGGTGATGTACCCTTCGGTGAGCTGGAGGTAACGTGTTCCCTTGGCTTTTGTGCCGTAGAGTGTACCGCACTGTGAAACGAGTCCCTTGCCGAGGTCTTCGAGTCCTGCTCCGACGACGAGTCCGCCTTCTGAGAACGCTGACTGTGTGCGTCCGTAAACAATCTGGAGGAAGAGTTCGCGCATTGCTGTGTTGATGGCATCGCAAACAAGGTCGGTGTTGAGCGCTTCGAGAATTGTCTTGCCTGGCAGAATCTCTGAAGCCATTGCTGCTGAGTGGGTCATGCCTGAACATCCGATGGTCTCAACAAGACACTCTTCGATAATTCCGTCCTTTACGTTGAGTGAAAGCTTGCAGCATCCCTGCTGAGGTGCGCACCAGCCGATTCCGTGTGTCATGCCTGAGATGTCCTTGATCTCTTTTGCCTGCACCCATTTGCCTTCTTCTGGTATAGGAGCTGGACCGTGGTTCGGTCCTTTGGCTACGCAGCACATCTCTTGTACTTCTTTTGAATAAACCATAATAAATCTCTTTTGTTAATTGAATATTAAGTTGTAATCATGTATTTGAGTGCAAAGATAGTAATTCTTTTTCAGATATCACTATTCATTGCTGTTTATTTTTCTTTTTATGGAGACAAAGAAAACCTCCCTGCCGCATTTATGCAAAGTGGAACAGGGAGGTTTGTGTGCTTATCAAAAATTCGGCAAAGGGAATTTTAGAACCAGTCTTTGTTCAACCAGCATAGACTGAGTGTGCCGGTATTACTTTTCTTCTCCTACGAGTTTCCAGATGCATGCGGCAAGTGCTGCGCCCACGAACGGACCTACGATGAATATCCAGAGGTCGGTGAGGGCTTGTCCGCCTTCGAAGATTGCAGGGGCTATAGATCGTGCGGGATTGACGGATGTTCCGGTGTAGCGGATGCATACGAGATGGACGAGGATGAGCGACAGTCCAATGGCAAGACCTGCAAAGTTTCCAGCTCCTTTCTTGGAGTCGGTGGTGCCGAGTACTATGAGCACGAACACGCATGTGAACACCACTTCTGCAATAAGTCCGCCTATCTGGGTGACTCCTGTCTGGCACATGTTGGCACCGGTGCCTTCAACTTCGGTGGTGGAGGTGAGTGCAAAGAGAATGGCTGAACCGATGAATGCTCCGATGACTTGGAACACGATGTACATGATGGCGTCTTTGCCGCTTATGCGCTTGGCAAGCAGACAGCCGAGGGTGATGGCTGGATTGATGTGGCAGCCGCTAATGCCGCCGATGGTGTATGCCATAGCTACGACTGCAAGTCCGAAGGCAACGGCTGTTGCCAGAACGCCTGCGGGTTCACCGCATCCTACACTGGTTGCCACTCCACATCCCATGAGTACGAGTACCATTGTACCCACCATTTCTGCTAAATACTTTTTCATATTTCAATCTGTTTTTATTGGTTTGACATGTGTTACTTTTTCATGAACTATTTAATCATGAACTTGCATGAGCATGCTTCACCGTCGGCATTCTTCACGCGTGCCACATAGACCCCGGCAGGGAGGTTGCCTACAAAGACGGATGCATGGCAACTGCTGATGTCGAGACCTGTAGATGTGCACTCCATGCCTGTGGCACTGTAGACAGTGAGGGTTGCAGTGGTTGCGCTTTCTGTTGTAACGCTTACATATCCGTTGTCGGCTGTGATGCTCATGTCACCATTTCGTGCGATGAGGGTGTTGATGCCTTCAGGATCTGTGTCGTCGGTTTTCTCGATGTAGATGTTGTCGTAGCTTGACAGACGGTTTGCAGTGCCGATGGTCGGGATGTTCATGGAGTAAATGCGGTTGCTACCGTCGGGATAGCGTCCGAATGACTGTGTGCCGTCGTGTGCATCATACCGAAGGGTGTCTGCCCATGTGCCGTCGGCTGATGTGAGCATCACCAGTCCGCCTTCTGCATCGAGCTTGAATGATGCATGGAGCTGGCTTACTGGGTCGACCTTGTCGCACCAAATGATGAGGTGTCCGAATGCCGGGATGACGGTGTTGATGTCACTGGATGCCGATATCTGGTATTTCTGCGGTTTATTGGCATTGTCGCTCAGATACATGCCAGCAACGTCGACTGGACTGTCGGTGGTGTTGTAGAGTTCCACCCAGTCTTTCTTCTTGTAGAGGTCGTTCACGTAGATGCTGTTGGCTGCGCTTACTTCGTTGACGCGTACTGGAGTGATGCCTTGTGCAAGGATCTGGTCGTCGCTGATTTTGGTGTAGACAGCCTGAAGGTTGTAGTCTCCACTTTCGGGAAGTACAAATTCTTCATCGGTGCTTACATATCCGATGGTCTCGTCGGTTTCGACCGGCTCTGACATTGTGAGCGACGCATCAAACCACATGTCGGAAGAGGTTGAAGTGCAGTTGTGGATTTCCACTGCAATGGTGTTCTTTCCCTTCTTGAGCAGGCTGCTGCTGATAGTTATGGTGCCGGTTGCTGGATTGTCGGCTTCATACCAGCTGTTGTTCTGCGACTGGGTGAGGTCGCTGTATGTTGAACCGGAATTGAGGTGGTAACCGCCCACTTCCTGTCCGTTGACATAAAGGAGGAAACCGTCGTCGACACTATAGTTGAACTTGAATGTCTGGTCATCGGTTGGTGTCTTGTCAAGTGTTACGTTTTTTCTCACGTAGAGTGTGCTGGTGCGCGAGATGGTGGTGGCTGCATTGGTTCCCATGTATTTGCCTGCATTGGAATAGCCGAATGGCGCACTCGCTGTTGTCCAGCTGTTGTCGTTGTAGCTTGTTGCTTTCCAGTCGGTGTCATCGAGTGACAACATGTAGTATGCCCATTGCGATCCGTTGTCGATGAGTGTGGTGGTCTGTTCTCCGCCTGTGCTTGACAGAGCTTTCCATCCCTCGAACTTGTAGCCTGCAGGTGCGGATGCCTTCAGTGTGACTGGGGCAAAAGCATAGCCGTTGAATTTTGAGCGTGGTATTTCCATGCCGTTGTATGTAATTTCGCCTCCCGTAACATTGGCGCTCAGCTGGAGTGCCTGAGTGTTGGTGTTGGAGAGTCCGAATGTAGAGTAGTTCTTTATTGCACTGGTCATTCGTGTGCGGTAGTTGCCTGTCACTGCACTGATGATGCCCTGTGCCTGTTCCTTGTTGCTTCCTGTCGGGTCGTTGCCTTCCCATGAAAGGGCAGTCTTGATGTTCTCTGCCATTTCGGTGACAAGGTTGGTGATTTCTGTCTCGTCGCCAAACACTGAACCGCCTACAATGCAGTAAGTGTCGATAAACTTCTTCTTGAAGTCTTCGTTCTGGAGCATATTGAGGAATATTGTCACGAGTTCCACTTCTTTGGTTACGCTGGTCCAGTTGTATTCGGGACGTGAGTAGAATGTGTGGGTCTTCTTTGATGCGAATGATGAGAAGATATTGCTGTTGGTTGCTCCGTTGCTCCAGTCAACACAGTTGTCGAGGTCGAACACCACAAAGTGGAACTTGCCGCTCACACGGTCTTTGAATGCCTTTGCATTGTTGTGTGGCCAGTCCCAGTCGTTGAGGTAGAACTTGAATGCCATGTAGTTGACATAGTCGTCGACGTCGACAATGTCGCATATCTCTTCGTAAGCCATTGGGTCGCTGGCATTGGCTGAGAGCGAGTACCACTGGTTGAACGCATCTTTCGTGCCTTCTTTCTGCACATAACCTGAGTCAACACTCATCTCGAACGCATCTATTTCGTCCATGTCGATGCCGTAGTTTGAATAGCCGTAGTGCTTGCTGCTTGGTTCGCGCATGTTGAGCATGGCAAAATATGAACCGTTGAGGAATACGTGAACTGGACGGTAGGACTGCAGGTTGAGCCGGAATTCTGACAGGCGTGCAATCCCCTGCAGGGCAGCATCTTTCAGTCTGTATTTATTGTAGTTGTCGTTTCCTCCGTTGCGCAGCAGGAGCGACTTGTTCTTTGTGAATGGCTTGTCCTGGAAGAATGGATATGCCAGTTCGTTGACTCCGTATTCCTTGGCGCTCTTTATCTTGAACGATTTCGGCTCGTACTTGCGGCTCCATCCGCCAGCCATTGATATGTCGACTTCCTGACAGAACGACACTTCATCGGTCTCCATGAACTCGAAGTTGGCAGGACGGTCCCACTCCATGTTGAAGTTGCGCTTGGTACCGTCTTGGTTGGCTGTCTTTCCGTTGGTTCCCGTTACGTAGATTCCGATTTCGTTGTCGTAGAGGTTGTCGGGGTCGGTGACGAGTGAAACGACAGGCAGGTAGTACTCCTTCTCCTTATATATATATGAGCGGGTCACGACGTTGCTTGGCAAATAGCCGTCCTTGAAAAGGCGGAAACGGTAGACGGTGGTGCTGATGATGTTGAACATTCCGTCGGTGCTCTCGTCTGATGTCTCGGTTGGTGCTGTGCCGTCGGTTGTGTATCTCAGTTGTGCGCCTTCGGGTATGTTGACGCAAATCTGCAGCGAACCTTCGAACAGCTGTCCGTTTTTGTCAACCACTGGTGCTTCCAACTGCTCGTCGGCAAATGTGCTGTTAGCGTTGGTTGCAGACGGCGTGGGGGATGCAGTGAATCTCCAAGTGTCGCCTCCGTCGGTGGTACGTGCGTATGATGTGCGCATTATGGCTGCAGGATAGGTCTGCTGTGCAATGAGGTTGCCGTCGATGTCAGAAATGTATATGGTTCCTCCGTCGGCATTCAGTTTGGAATTGACATTAGTGTTGACCCAGTTTTCGTTTATATCCTTCTGTGTGTCGGCATGGTCGAACCAGAGGGTAAAGAATCCGTGGGCAGGAATGCTTCCGATGTGTGCCTGCAGCATGGTTTGCTTGAGATTGTCGGGGTCGTTGCTTATCCAGAACCCACCGATGTTGGCAGAGGCGTCAGTAGGGTTGTAGAGTTCCACCCATCCTCCGTAGTTCCATGAGGGGTCGACAAACATGTCGGTGTTGGCTGCCATGATTTCGTTAATGATGAGCGATGATGCAGTGGCATAGTTGCTGGTGACATTGACTGTGCAAACGGCTTCCACTCCGCTTCCGTCGACTGCTGTGGCAATGATTTCCACCTCGCCTTTGCCTACTCCGGTCACAAGTCCGTTGGCATCAACTGTGGCAATGCTTTCGTCCATACTGCTCCAGATCACTTTTTTGTATGTGGCTTTGCTCGGTGAGAAGGTGGCACTCAACTGAACGTTCTCGTCGATGTTGATTCGTGCTTCGGTTTGGTTGAGGGTTATGGCTGTCACATTTGTCACTGTGCCGTAATACTCCAGTTTCCAGTTGTCGAGACAAGTCCAGTCATAGTTGAGCTGCTGTTCCTTGTAAATACCGATGGTCATTTCGCTTTCCCCTTCCTTCAGGTTGATCAGCAGCGAATTCTGATAATAGCCGGCATCAAACCATTTTCCAGCCGATTCCATATCATTGGGCACATATTTGCCTCCTGTCTGCCACCAGCCTCCGAATGGGGAATTGGTGCCTCCTACAGCGGTAGTACCGCCTCCGAGGCTTGTACTCAAGGTGTCGGTGCAGAGTAGGACAAGGGCTTGCTTAGCAGTGGTGCTCGCTGTTTCTGCATAGAGGTATGCATACTGATATTCAGACGGATCTGAGCTCTTGACATGATTGTAGTCGTCGGCAGACGAGCCCGAACGGTAGAATGCGTTGAGTGACAGACGGTAGCGTCCGGTTGGCAAATCCTTCAGCGTCTGGTATGTCTTGTAGTTCTTGCTGTAGTGTTCTGCGTTTTCATGCTGTTGGGCTTGACTCAGACTTGTTCCCTGCCAGCCGGTGTAGACATCGTTGTTGTCGAATCTTGGATTGGTGACGTAAATGTCGGTCACGTCTATCCATGTTTGTGCATAAGCATTTTTACTGATTCCAGTCCCCATCAATGCAACGAAGACCAGACTGATTAATTTTTTCATTAAAGAATCCGTTATTGTTTTCATTTACAAAGTTAGTCATTTTCCCTCAACTACGTCCCACCTACTCCTCTTTTTTATAAAGACATGCACTAAAAACTGCTCCACCCGACTTTTTTGTGACCCGATTAATCTTATATGCGGCTTCTTAAAAAGCGAGTGGTAGTTTTGTGCTGTAATATAAGCAAGTTGGTGCTCGATCGTCACTGTTGACATTTCCGGAGAAAGCTGACTACTAATACAAAATATTTAACCTAAACCCAAATGTTTTAGTGCTGCTTCAGAAAATCTTCGGCACGCAGCAAGTCTTCGGGTGTATCAATTCCTATTGTCTCGATATTGGAAATTCCTACTTTTATTTTATAGCCGTTCTCGAGCCAACGCAGTTGTTCAAGCGATTCAGACAATTCAAGCGGTGATTGGGGTAGAGCTGTTATCTGGCGCAACACCTCTGCACGGTAGGCATAGAGTCCGATGTGCTTGTAGAAGGTGTGGTGCTCAAGCCATTGGCTTTTCTCCACTCCACGCAGGAACGGAATGACGCTACGCGAGAAATACATGGCTTCCATCTTTTGGTTGACCACTACCTTTGGTGAGTTGGGATTTTCCAGTGCAGTCAGTCCATCGGATGTAGTGAATGGCTTTACGAGAGTTGCAATGTCTACTGTAGCATCGTCGAAGCATTGCCTGATGGTTTCCAGTTGCTCTTGCTGAATGAACGGCTCATCGCTCTGGATGTTTACTACTACAATATTCTTCGTGTCGGTTGATCCATTCGCATCCAACCATTTCTCGAGAGCTTCGTGCACTCTGTCTGTTCCGCTGCGATGTGCGGTGCTGGTCATGACCACGTTGCCTCCGAATGAATGTACGGCAGTCTCGATGCGATCATCGTCGGTTGCCACCATCACATCGTCGAGCACGCCTTCCACTTGCTTGTAGACACGCTCCACAACCCTCTTGCCTCCCAGCATTGCCAGTGGCTTGGCTGGAAAACGTGTGGAAGCATAGCGTGCCGGAATAATCCCTATGAATTTCATCGTTGTATGTTTTTATTTATACGCCTTGTTTATAATGTACAGAAACACTCTAATGGAGAAGTGCTTAATGAAGTAGGTCTCGCTTATTGGAATGTCCCTGCCTTGTTGAATGTCTCTGCCTTGTTGAATGTCCCGTTTATTGGAATGCTTCGTCTATTTGGTTCTCGGATTCGTCCACCATCTCGTCTATATCTTGGCTTTCCAGCGATCGCAGGTCGTTGAGTTCGTCGAAGCATGGGTCAAAGTTTTCGGGTTCCTCGAATTTCTGTTCCTGGTTGATTCCGAATCTTCCGTCGCGATAGACTTTGTTCATGAACTTCTGGTAGACAGGCATGGCAGCTCTTGCTCCTTGTCCGTAGCCCATGGAGTCGAAGTGGATGTCGCGGTCGTCACCTCCTACCCATACTCCGACCACGAGTTTTGGAGTGAATCCCATGAACCATGAGTCGGCATGTGAGTTGGTTGTACCTGTTTTTCCGCCCATGTCGGCATGGATGGTGGAGCGCAGTGAACGTCCTGTTCCGCTGTTGATTACTCCGCGTAGCATGATGACCATCTGGTAGGCATTCTCGGGCGATAGCACTTCGTTGGTGCGAGGAGTGAATGTTGCTACCACGTTTCCTTCTGCATCTTCAATCTTTGACACCAGCAGCGGTGCTGTACGCAGTCCCTGGTTGGCAAATGCCGTGTAACCGCTGACCATCTCGCCTACGCTGATGTCACATGTGCCGAGGCAGAGTGAGAGGGTGGGGTCGATGTTCTGTGTGCGGATTCCAAACTGGCGCAGCATGTTGATGAAGTTCTGTGGACGCAACTGGTCGATGAGTCGTGCACTTGCCTGGTTACTTGATGCTGCCAGGGCTGCTGCCAGTGTGCGATAACCGCCCACTCCTCCGCGTGGAGCCCATCCGCCTGCCGAGAACTGTGATGTGTTGATTACGTCACATGGTGTCCATCCGTTGAGCACTGCAAGCGAATAGAGGTAGGGCTTGATGGTTGAACCCACCTGACGTCGTCCTCCTCCCATCACGTTGTCGTATTGGAAATATTTGAAGTTGAGTCCGCCCACATATGCCTTCACATAACCGGTCTGCGGGTCCATTGCCATCATGGCTGTACGCAGGAACGCCTTGTAGTAGAGGATTGAATCGCGTGGAGTCATTTCGGTTTCCACTTCGGTACATGTTCCGTCTTTCTCAAACTTCACCACAGTCATGTTCACCTTGGTGTTGAATGCTTTTTCAATCTCTGCATCGGTTGCTCCCGATTCTTTCATCACACGGTAGCGTTCGCTCTGACGTATGGCACGCTTGACGAGTGTGTTCATCTTCGACTGGTTTATGCCGATGTATGGGAAGGTGGAGTAACGATGTTTGAGATTGTTGAACGCCGGCTGCAGATATTTTGCCACATGGTCGCGTGCTGCCTGCTCGGCATATTCCTGCATGCGGGTATCGATGGTTGTGTAGATTTTCAACCCGTCGGTGTAGATGTTGTAGTTCTCTCCGTTGTTTTTCTTGTTCTTGTTGCACCATCCAAACAGCGGGTCGGTCTCCCATGCCAGCGAGTCGTCGTAATATCCCTGATAGTTCCACGATGCATATTCGCTTCGCTCAGGCTTTTTTGCCATCATGATGCGGCGCAGGTATTCGCGGATGTATGGTACTTTTCCTTCAGTCTGGTTCTGTATCTTGAAACGTGTCACGTCGATTGGCAGTGCCGATGTCTCGTCGAGGGTTTCCTTGGATATGTATCCCACCTTGTACATCTGCTGCAGCACCACGTTGCGCCTGTCGCGGCATTGTTCGTTGGCACGGATGGGGTTGAAGTACGACGGGTTCTTGCACATGCCCACAAGTGTGGCACATTCGTTGAGGTCGAGGTTGTGAGGCGACTTGCTGAAATATGTCATCGCTGCATTCTTGATTCCCACCGCATTGTAGAGGAAGTCGAACTGGTTGAGATACATTGTGATGATTTCCTCTTTGGTGTAGTATTTTTCCAGTTGCACTGCGATGTACCACTCGATAGGCTTTTGCAAGAGTCGTCCGCTGGCAGTCTGCGCCACGTCGGTGTACAGTTGCTTTGCCAGTTGTTGGGTGATGGTGCTTCCTCCTCCGGCGGACTTGTCGCCCATGATGAGTCGCTTCACCACTGCACGTCCCAGTGCACGGATGTCTATTCCCGAATGTTCATAGTAGCGTTCGTCTTCGGTGGCAACGAGTGCTTTGATCATGTTCTCCGGTATTGAGTCATAGGGAACCATCACGCGGTTTTGGCTTGCGTAGCTCCATGTGCCAAGCAACACGCCGTCGTCGGAATAGACACGTGATGCATATTTGTTGATTGGATTTTGCAGTTCCTCAATGTCGGGTATGTTTCCGAGCCAGCCTTGGGATATGGAGTACGTGAATCCAACTCCTGCCAGTATAATACACAATACGAAAATCCATACCAGCATTACTCCTTTAGCTACACTGCCGGTCTTCTGTCCCAGTTCCTGTTCTGTCTTCATATTCTTCATTTATATGTCTGATGGCAAACAAATGTTGATGTCCTGCCCATTTCCTTCTGTTCGTTGAAAAGCACGTCTTGTTTTGATGCCATTCTCACTTGGTAGTTATAATCATACAAAGATAGTGTAAAAAATCCGACGCAAAAGATTATTTGCATGTTTTTTGCGCCTAAACTCATTTCTTCTGCGGCTAAAGCGCTATCTTTGCACAAAAAAAAGCACAGATGGCGAACAAAATTGCAAAGGTGGAGAAGATTGTGATGGGGATTGACCCGGGTACGAACGTCATGGGTTATGCCATTCTCCGGGTTCAGGGAAACAAGGCGAGCATGATGGCGTTTGGAGTGATTGAGCTCAAGCGCTATGCCAGTCATTACCTCAAGTTGGGCAAGATATTCGAACGTGTACTCAGTATCATCGACTCCTACCATCCCGACGAATTGGCGATTGAAGCTCCATTCTACGGGAAGAATGTGCAGAGCATGCTGAAGTTGGGTAGGGCACAGGGCGTTGCCATGTGTGCTGCCATTCAGCGCGACATTCCCATCACTGAATACGAGCCGAAGAAGATAAAGATGGCAATCACGGGCAATGGTTCTGCCTCAAAGCAGCAGGTGGCAGGCATGCTTCAGCGCATGCTCAACATCAGCGATGAGATAATGAACATCCAGCTTGATGCTACTGATGCTCTTGCTGCTGCCTATTGCCATTTCATTCAAATGGGACGACCCGAAAGTACTGGAGGCAAGTCGTCATGGGCTGATTTTGTGAAGAAGAATGCAAATCGTGTGAGCGGAGGTACAAAATAAGGAATGAATTCCATTCTCGTTTCGGGTGGTTTTCACTCCTTATAGATAATTTTAGTTCACTCAGTTCCAGTAGGTTGAAGAGCCTCTCTGCTAATTGGATGTAGACTTTCTTTTCCAATAAGTCATTTCATTCCAAATTCCTCATCCAATCAATCTTCGTTTTCTTCTTCATCATCGTCAAAGTCGAAATCGCCGAAAAAAGCAGGTTGGGTAAATTCGTCGAGGCTTCGGCGGTCTTTCTTTGTCGGACGTCCTGTTCCTCTTGCTCGGTTCACGAAACCGCTTATGCGGTTCATCTCGAGCAGTTCCATCTGGTCGGGAGTGGTAAGGTTCTCAAGCACTTCTGGCACGAGTTTGGCTCCCACGCGTTTTTCTATTGCCTGCTTCACCTTGAATGTGTAGGTCACGGGCGGTTTTCTCACCTGAATCTCGTCGCCTTCCTTTATCATGCGCGATGCCTTCAGTTTCGTTCCGTTCATCATCACGCGTCCGTTCTTGCACGCGTCGATGGCAATCGACCTTGTCTTGAATATGCGTGATGCCCACAGCCATTTGTCAAGTCTTGCTTCCATCCTTAGTCTTTCTTGCCGTTGTTTTTTTCTTGCCTTCAGGTCCTATTTGTTGTTGAAATTGTTCATTGCAAATGTCAGTCCCGACAGACAGAATGCCTTTATCATCTCGCATGCCACAGTGGCACGTTCGTCCACTTTCTCTGCTTCCTCGGGTGGAAACTGTCCCAACACAAAGTCTACCTGCGTTCCTTTCGGAAAGTCGTTGCCCACACCAAATCGTATTCGTGCCCATTGCTGCGAGTTGAGCACTGAGGCAATGTTCTTCAGCCCGTTGTGTCCGCCATCGCTTCCGCTTGGGCGCAAACGCAGCTTTCCCAGTGGCAGCGAAAGGTCATCGCATATCACCAGCAGATTCTCCTGCTCGATGTTTTCCTTATTCATCCAATAGCGCACTGCATTGCCGCTCAGGTTCATGTAGGTCGATGGTTTGAGCAGTACCACTTCTGCATTCTTCACTCTTCCCTTGCCGACAAATCCGTAGCGCTTGTCTTCAAACGAAATGTTGGATGCCTTGGCAAAAGCATCCAACACTCTGAATCCTATGTTGTGGCGGGTGCCATCGTATTCGTCTCCGATGTTGCCCAGTCCTACAATCAAATATTTCATTTCAGTCTGTTTAAGTCAGCTCCCCGTTTCCGGTTAGCCACACCTTATTTATTCGTATATAGGCTGAAACGTATTATTCAGCTGTATCTACAGCAGCAGAACGAGCAGCACGAGTTGTGCGGACGTTACATACAACCACTTCCTTTGAAGTTACGATTTCGAGGTTCTCGAAGTGGAGTTGTCCCACCTTGATTGACTTGCCAAGACCGAGGTCGGTTACGTCGATGTCGAGCACGTCTGGGAAGTTAGTGTAGATAGCCTTGACTTTCAGCTTGCGTACGCTTGACTGCAACTTACCTCCGGCTTTCACACCTGCTGCAAGTCCGTTGAGCTTGATTGGAATTTCCATTGCAATTGGCTTCTCCTCTGTAATCTGGTAGAAGTCAACGTGGATTGGACGGTCTGACACAAAGTCGGTCTGAAGGTCCTTGAGGATTGCCTTCATTTCCTTGCCGTCGATATTGAGGTTCACGATGTACACGTTTGGAGTGTAGAGCAGCTTTGCGAGCTCCTTCATTGTGACTGTGAAAGCCTGAGCCTTTGGACATCCGTTCTCGTCCTTTTCTACTCCGTAAATTACACATGGCACCAAGCCCTGGCGGCGGATGATGGTGCTTGCCTTCTTTCCAAGCTCAGTGCGAGCTTGTCCTGAGATTGCGATTTCTTTCATTTTCCTTTTAATGTTTTTGTGTTACTATAAATTAAGTTTCCTGCTTAATTCGCCATCACACGTGTCGGACGCACTATATATGCCTTGAAGCGGCGATGAAGCCTCCGATTTAGAGTGTTGCCCAAAAAAAGCGGTGCAAAGTTACTTATTTTTTTTGAGGTGCACACCGATTCATGCCATATTTTTGCAAAAACAATGTCTTGTTTGTTGTTTGGCAATGAAATCAGCCATACACAAGTGCATATTCTGTGTCTAACTCAGTCCTGAAATCACTCCGTTGTCATCGATGTCGATGTGTTCGGCGGCAGGCACTTTGGGCAGTCCCGGCATTCGCATCATCTGTCCTGCAATGGCTACGATGAACTCAGCGCCCTGGTTTATCACTATGTCTTCAATGTCGAAGTTGAAATCGGTCGGTGCACCCACTTTTTGGGGATCTGATGTGAAACTATACTGCGTCTTGGCAATGCATACCGGGAAGCTGTTGAGTCCGCTACTGTGCACGAGTGCCAGCATACGTTGCGCTTTCTCGCTGAAAGTGACGGTTTTCGCACCATATATTTTCTTTGCCACAGCTTCAACCTTCTGAGCCGGAGTCTCGTTGTCTTCGAATGTGAAGTGGAGAGGTTTCGATGGATGGTGCTCAATCTCGTCCACTGCAACCTTGGCAAGTTCCATTGCTCCCTTGCCGCCCTCGAGAAAGCCGTTGTTGATTACGCATCTCACACCGAGATCCTTTTGACAGTGGTCGATGAGGCATTGTATCTCCTCGTCGGTATCGTTGGCAAAGCGGTTGAACGCCACTACCACCGTCTGTCCGAACCCTTGCATATTGCGCACATGACGGTCGAGATTGGCAAATCCCTTGCGCAGTGCATCCATGTTCGGCTCCTTGATGTGGTTGTCGTCCGCACCACCATGCAGTTTCAGCCCGTTGCAAGTGGCAACCACCACAGTCAGTTTCGGGCACAATCCAGCCTTTCTACACTTTATGTCAAAGAATTTCTCCGCGCCTAGGTCTGCACCGAATCCGGCTTCCGTCACCGTGTAGTCGGCAAGCGACATGCCCAATTTCGTAGCGAGAATAGTGTTGCAGCCATGCGCAATGTTTGCAAATGGTCCGCCATGCACAATGGCTGGCGTGTTTTCGGTGGTCTGCACGAGGTTGGGCATCAGCGTATCCTCGAGGAGGACGCAGATGGCACCGGCACAACCGAGGTCTTTCACTGTAAACGGCGTGCCGTCGTACCTGTATCCCAACAGAATATTCTCAATGCGGCGCCGTAGGTCCTGACGAGAAGTTGCAAGACACAGGATGGCCATGATTTCCGAAGCCGGAGTGATGTCGAAGCCCGATTCCTGTGGAATGCCGTTGCTCTGTCCGCCCAGCCCCTGGATAATGTGGCGCAGTGCGCGGTCGTTCACGTCGAGCACACGCTTCCAAAGCACTTGCTTGAGTGGCGGAATTTCCTTGCGCCGCTGGTAGAAATAGTTATCCATCAAGGCACATATCGTGTTGTGTGCAGAAGTCACTGCATGGAAATCGCCAGTGAAATGAAGGTTGATTTTCTCCATTGGCAGCACCTGGGCATGTCCGCCTCCTGCTGCACCGCCCTTCAGTCCGAAGCAAGGACCGAGCGACGGCTCGCGTAGCACCACGATGGCTTTCTTCCCGATTTTGTTCAGTCCGAGGTCAAGTCCGATGGATACAGTCGTCTTGCCGATACCGGCTTTAGTCGCCGAGATGCTGGTAACAAGAATTAAGTTGCTCTTCTTTGCCTTCTCCTCGTCGATATAGGCGAGGGGCACTTTGCCGATATAGTGTCCGTAGGGCAGAATGTCCTCGGGGTTGATGCCTGTCTTGCGCGCTATTTGGTCGATGCGCTCCAGCTTCGTTTCTCTTGCAATTTCGATGTCAGACTTCATGTCGCGTGAATAGAATATAGTGGCTTTCCGCCTTCTCATGTTTCGTTGGAGTGGGCGTCGAGCCTGGTTAATAATTGAACACTCGCAAATTTAGACAAAATATTCGAGACCGAACCACGATAAAGCAAAAAAACATCCAAATTCCTTCAAATCGTCATATTTTCATTCACACAAGTTCGGAATACGAAGTTTTATTGCGCGGGTAGGCTCTGCGAACAGAAACAAGGGCACAAGCGCTCGACAAGCGTCAAGCGCTAGGAGCTAGTTCTCTCCGAGAGCGTTAAAGCGAGCATGGGAATCAGTGCGTGGCAGACATAGCGAACTGACGCTCGAACGCTATCGTCTACGCTCTCGGAGAGAGCTGACTCCTATTCGCACAAATCAAACCACAAAAAAGCGCCTTGGCGCAAGTAAACAGTTTAGAAACAAGAGTTGGAGCAGAGGAGTATATTCCATGGTAAAGCGCACAACAATCCGATGTTCGACTCACAAAACTTCAATAAACTATGACAGCAACAAAGAAAAACGCAGCTACTGCTGCAACACGCTCCAAGAAGAGCACAAGTGATAATTCACAGAGTTTACCAACCAACATCCATCGTCAGCTCAGCGGCATGGCAATGTACGACGGAGAGCATCTCTTCATGTTCGTGCCCGACGAGAGTGT
>CAVHYP010000041.1:0-18420 GCA_963640465.1 Bacteroidaceae bacterium
TGCCTTATATGAAGTTTCTGTTCGTTAGACCAGATGTTTGCCGCCAGCTTCTTTCAGATTCCACCTCGCGACGGACACCCTTGCTCTTGGCTATGTAATTCCCGCTATTAGGGCTTACTCGGGACTTGCACCCGTTAGACAATGCTCATGCCGAGCATACATGAAGAAAGCGCGCGCGGCGACCGACGACGCCTACCGCGCATTGGTGAAGATAGTGAATGCCCTTGCCCTCATCTATGGCGAGAACGACTATGCTTCATTCATCGACTATGTGAATGCGGAAATTGCCCACTACAAGCGTGAGGTGCTCAGTCAAAAGACAGCGGCTGCAACCAACCGGACAACTGTCACCCCTGCGACGGATTCGGAAAGCAACGGCACACAGGCAGACAACAACCCATCATCAAACGACGATTCATCCTCGGGCAGCGATACATCGCCAGACGATGGAGGCATGTCACCAGACAATGAAGGCACGTCCTCAAGCAGCGTCAATCATTCCTCAAATGATAGGGATTCGGCTTCAAGCGGTGTCAATACTTCATCAGAATCCACCCCCTCTCCGGATGATGACGATGGGGAAATGTCGTAAGAAGGGAAAATATTCGATCGAAACCCTA
This sequence comes from Bacteroidaceae bacterium, assembly GCA_963640465.1. Lineage (GTDB taxonomy): Bacteria > Bacteroidota > Bacteroidia > Bacteroidales > Bacteroidaceae > Colivivens. Next base: position 621 of record CAVHYP010000041.1, read on the forward strand.
TGGCATCCATCGCCCGTTTCCCTAGCATACAAAAAAAGAATGAGCAGCCCTCAGACAATGAAGGCTGCCCAATAGTTATAAGACTGCAATTGTTTATTTGATTCCGAGTTTGGCTTTCACCTGCGCTGTCACATCTGTGCTGATTGACTCGTTGATGAATGGTATGCCTGATGATACGTCCATCACATAAACGTAACCGCCGGCTGTGCCCACTTCCTTGATGGCTGCACCAACCTTGTCGGAAATCTCGCTCAACTTGGTTTGCTGAGTCTTCTGCAAATCCTGCTGGCTTGTCTGGTAGTACTGCTCAAGGCGCTGGTTGAGGTCGGTGAGTTCCTGCTCACGGCGCTGCTTGGTGGCATCGGGCAGAGTGGCACCGTTGTCCTGGTAGTCTTTCAGTTTCTTCTGCAGTTCGTCCTGCATACGCTTCAGTTCATCCTCATACTGCTTTGCAAGTGTCTGGATTTCGTTCTGTGCGGTTGTGTACTCAGGCATTGCCTGAACGATGAGAGTTGAGTTGACATGCGCAAACTTCTGTTGCGCGAATACACTCATTGGAAATACCACGAGTGCGATTAAAATCAGTTTTTTCATTTCCTATGTTTTTTGTTATTGCTATATCCTTGTTTGGTTTGGATATCCATATGTACCTGGAGTATCCTTGTTTGGTTTTGCATACCCGAATGTGGTTGGAATATCCTTGTTCGGGTTTTGTATGAATGTCCGGGTTTAATTTGAGTATCCGAGTTTCAGAAGCACCTCGTCACTGATGTCAATCTTGGGTGAGGCATAGATGATGCTGCCGCCGGATGCACGGTCGAGCACAAGCTGGTAGCCTTTCTGGTCGCAGATGTCCTTCACTGCATTGTAGATCTCGTCCTGGATTGGTGCCATGAGGCTCTGGCGCTTCTTGTAGAGCTCGCCTTCGCTTCCGAAGTATTTCTTCTTCAAGTCGCTTGCTTCCTTTTCCTTGGCCATTATGGATTCTTCGGTCTTCTGCTTCTGTGCATCGGAGAGGAATACCACTTCCGACTGATACTTCTTGTACATAGTCTCCACTTCCTGCAGGATGCTTTCCACTTCGCCCTCCCACTTCTTGGAGATTTGGTTCAACTGTTCGTTTGCACGCTCATAGGCTGGCACATTCTTCAGGATGTATTCCATGTCGACAAGAGCGAACTTCTGTGCGCTTGCTGCCAGGCAGCATACGCAAACCATCAATGACAATACTAATCGTTTCATGTTGTATCGTTTTTAATTGTTATTGCTTAAAATTCCTGTCCAAGTACGAAATGGAAGTGGCTGCCTCCATAACTGGTTGAACCGAATACTTTATCGAATCCGTATGCATAGTCAATTCCCATCATTCCCACCATCGGGAGGAAGAGGCGAACACCGACTCCGGCTGAACGCTTCATGTCGAAGGGATTGAACTTGCGTATCTCGTTCCATGCATTTCCGCCTTCCACGAATGCCAGTGCATAGATGTTGGTTGATCCCTGGAGGAGCAACGGGTAGCGCAACTCGAGTGCCATGCGTGAGTAGGCATAACCTTCAGAACCTACGCTCGGGGTCAACGAACCGTTCTCATAACCACGGAGGGCAATGGTCTCGGTGTAGTAGCTTGTGGAATATCCCGACATTCCGTCACCGCCCACATAGAAGGTCTCGAACGGCGAACGCTTGTTCTTGTTGTAGTGTCCGAGGAATCCGGCATCGAAACGGGTGACGAGCACGAAACACTTCTGTGCACCCGAAAGCGGAGTATAGAGCTTTGAGTTGAACTTCCACTTGTGGTACTCAATCCAGCGGTATTTCTTCTGCAAATCTCTCTGATAGTTGGCGTCGCTTGAAGATGTAGCCAGACTTCCGTAATCGATGTTGTCCCACAATGAATAAGGTGGTGTGGCACTGACTGAGAACGAGATCTCGGAACCTCTACGCGGATATATCTGGTTGTCGATGGACATACGCGACAGCTGGAGGGTGAGGTTGATGTTGTTGCAGTTTCCGTTGGATATGAGGAAGTATTCCCAGTCCTTCAACATATAGCGTGTGTATGAGAGTGATGACCTGAAGTAGAAGTTGTTGTCAGGCCAGTTCAGACGCTTTCCCCATCCTACCGTCAGACCGAACAACTGGATGTATTTGTCGGGGTCGTAGTAGGAAGAATAGTTGTTGTAGTATGAACTGTTGTAGTTTCCGTAACCATACAGCATTGAGTAGTAGGAGTTGTAGTAGTTGCTGTTGTAATAGCTGCTGCTTACGTCTGTCTGCCGTGAATAGAAGGCTGATACCGACAGCGAGTTCGGACGCTTGCCTCCGCACCACGGGTCGTAGAATGAAAGGCTGTAGGACTGGTAGTAGCTACCGTTTGTGGAACCGCTTATCTCGAACTGCTGTCCGTGTCCTTGCGGAAGGATTCCACGGCGATTCTTGTTCTTGCCAAACAGGTTCTGTATGGAGAAGTTGGTGAACTTCAATCCAATCTTACCAATGATACCGGTCTGTCCCCATCCAAGGGAGAACTCAATCTGGTCGCTTGCTTTCGGGGTCAGTCCGATGTTGAGGTCTACGGTTCCGTTCACGTTATCTGCCTTTATCCACTCGTTTGGAGCAAGTGCTTCGGGGTCGAAATGTCCCATCTGGCTAATCTCCTGTGCTGTCTGCTTGAAGGCATCCATGGTGAAGAGGTCACCCGGCTTCATCTTGAGTTCGCGGCGCACCACTTCTTCATACACTTTGTCGTTGCCGTAGATCTGCACCTTGTTGATGGTGGCTTGCTTTCCCTCGGTGATGACGATGTCAAGGTCGATGGAGTCACCGTCGACATCCACTTCCTGTGGGGTTATGCGATTGAACACATATCCATGGTTGTAATACTCGTTGCCGATGGAGTTCTCGTCCATTGAAAGGCGTTCATTGAGTTTGGTCTGGTTGTATACATCGCCTTTCTTCATCTGAAGTGACTGAGAGAGGGCTTCGGAGTTGTAGATGGTGTTGCCCACCCAGTTGATGTTTCTGATGTAGTATTTCTGACCTTCCTCTATGTTGATGTAGACGTCAACAAGGTTGTTGCCTATATCCACCACACTGTCGGATGCGATGATGGCATCACGGAATCCGAGTTCGTTGTATTTTTCGATGACTCTCTCCTTGTCGGCTGCATACTTCTCGTCGATGAACTTCTTGGCTTTGAACAGGCTCTTGAAGCCTTTCTCGTTGGTTTTCTTCAGCAAACCGGTGGTAAAGAATCCGCCGACGAACTTCTTGCGTGACAAGTTGTTGTTGCCTGTGATATAGATCTTGTTCACCTTGACTTTCTCGTTCTTGTTGATGTTGACGTCAACAATCAGCTGGTCTTTGTGGGAGATGTCGTCTTTCTGCACAATCTCTATCTCGGCATTCTTGAACCCTTTGTCGTCGAAGTAGTTCTTGATGATTGTCTTTGCACGGTCCACCATGTTCGGAGTAATCTGGTTGCCCTTGACGATGCCTATCTTCTCAGCCAGGTCGTCGCGCTCATTCTTCTTCACTCCGTTGATATTGACCTGTGAAACTCTTGGCCGCACACCGAGCACTATATTCAGGAAGATGCTGTCGCCTCTGATTTCGCTTGCCTCTATCTTCACGCTCGAGAAGAGTCCGTGTTTCCAATAGCGTTTCACTGCGTTGCTTATGTCGTCGCCCGGCACTTTCACGAAGTCGCCCACCGACAGTCCGGAGATGCTGACGAGGATGGCGTCCTCATAGTTGCGCGCCCCTTCGTTTGCCGGTTCCACTGTTATGCCGCCGATGACATAGTTGTGGGGCTGACCGTAAATGATGGTGGGTTTTTCCTGCGCAGACAAGCTTGTGACATTGGCAAATGAGATCAAGCCGGTAAGTACTGAGAGTTTTATGTGTGTTGACAGTTTCATCATACTACTTTTGTGATTCTTGAATAATTTGGTCGCCAGTCTTTCCGTATCTTCTCTGGCGTTGTTGGAAGTTGGCTATCGCCTTGTGAAACTCCTCTATGGTGAAGTCGGGCCAGTAGACATCGGTGAAGTAGAACTCCGAGTAAGCGCACTGCCACAGCAGGAAGTTGCTGAGGCGTTCTTCGCCTCCAGTGCGTATCATGAGTTCGGGGTCGGGCATACGACGGGTTTCAAGATGCTGGCTTATCACCTGTTCGTTGATTTCCCCGCTTGTCAGCCTGCCTTCCTGCACGTCCTTTGCTATGTCCTGCACTGCCTTGGTTATTTCCCATTTTGACGAGTAGCTCAGTGCAAGCACCATGCATGTATTGGTGTTGTTCTTGGTCAGTTCAATCAGATGGTTCACAGCATCCTGCACCACTTGCGGCAGTCTGCCTATGTCGCCAATGACATCAAAGCGTGCGTTGTTCTTCATGAACACCTCTTCTTCCAGGTGTTGCAGAAGCAGGTTCATCAGTGCTGCCACCTCTTCCACCGGCCGATTCCAGTTCTCTGTCGAGAAGGTGTAAAGGGTGAGGTAATCAACCCCCAGCCTGACAGCCTCTTCCATGATTTCATGTACCTGCTGTGCACCTTGCTGGTGTCCCATTGCCCGTTCCATGCCGCGAGCCTTTGCCCATCTGCCATTGCCGTCCATGATGATTGCAATGTGACGCGGGATTCTATTCATATCCAATTGGGTTGACATATATCTCTCTTGTTTTTAGTCGTTGTTGCATTGTCTGTACTTGGGACACAGGTCATACGTGATGTAGAACATCGTGAATGAATACGAGTCCTTGTTCTTGAGGAATCCGCTCTTCATGGAGTAGGGGTCGCTGATACCGTCGAGTTCGTCGCTCATGCTGAAATGCATCGACCAATCGATTCCTACGTTGACTCTGTCCTTAAGTTTGTATCTTACTCCGAATCCTATGGGGATGTTCATGGTAAGGTTCTTGTTGCCATACGTGAATCCCAGTCCCAGTTGTATGTAAGGTGCAAGGCGTTTCGTTCCTTTGTAGCTGCGTCCTGTACCATAGCCCCAGAAGCATAGTTCGTATTGGCAGCCGAGGTCGACGACTGTGTTGCTGAACTCCCATTCCTGCCCGGGAATGTCGGGGTATTTGTTTGCAAGTTCCAGTGCATTGCCTGAGACCTTTCCCACTGCAAGGTCGAACTTCATTGCCATCCTCGGGTTGAGGTTGTATCGTGCAATCAGTCCTCCTGCAAGGTTGGTGTTCTTGTAGAGCGACGAATAGTTGGCATCTCCCAAGTAGAAGCCTCCACCCATCATCCCTCCAAGCTCAAGTTTGTATTCGAGCTCCTGTGCCGACATTGTGGCAAACGGTAGAAAGCATAACAATATCAATGCTTTTATCTTCATGGCTCTTTATCCTGCGTTTAATGGATCGTTCTTCTGAGTTTACGGGAATTTGTTGTTTACTGGAACTTATTGAGTATTCCACGCCACACTCTTGCGTGTCCGTCGTTGTCTGTCTGAATCATGAATATCTGTTGGTCCATGACTGCTGCAGCCACTCTCTTGTCTGCAACGAGCGCGGATGGCGGGAACTGGTATTGATCCACTTCTCTCCATGTGATTCCGTTGTCTTCAGACTTGTAGAACACATCGTTGCTGCCTCCGAAGGCATAAAGTGCATCGTTGTAGTGGAACATGCTGAGGTTGCCCAGCGCGGCCAGCGGATAAGGGTTTTCCTCTGTCACTTCTATGTAGTCCCATGTCTGGTTGCTCTCATCGTCGGCTGCAGAAACCTTGTACCACACCACTGCGTTCTCTGCATTGCCTGCATTCAGTCCTGCCATCACGCATACTGAAAGCGTACTGTTGGTACGGGTGGCGTAGGAAGCATACGACAGATTGGTCTGTGGCAACATTGAGAGGTTTCTGGTGCCGTTAGCGGTCCAGTCATTGAGGTCGGCAGTTGCAATGATCTTCTCGCCATCGTAGGCATAGAGATAGTTGGCATCGCATGCCAGCAATGACTGAATCTGCTTGTCGGTTGCCAATGTCCAAACAATGCCGTCTTCCGAACCATACAAACCGTTGTTGCTGCCTTTCGCATAGAGTTTGCCGTTGTATGCCAAGATTGAAGCGAAGTCAATGTCGCTTGCCGACTGGATGTCAGCAGGTGCAGTCCATTGCTTTCCGTCGTTCGACATGCTCACTGCGACGTTGCCCTCGTATTGTCCGAACACATAAACCATATTGCCATTGACCACGGCTTTCTGTGCGTCCTCAATCTTGAGGTCAGCGTCCAGTTCGCTCCACAGCAGAGAATCTGCATTGGCTGAATATCTATAGATGACGGCTGTGTAATGCTTGTACGACACTCCGTCGGAAGCTACGACACGGAAGTCCATTGGAGTGGAAAGGTCGATGGAGTCCGACCCGCTTGTCACCTCATAGAAATTCTCGTCTGCATTCAATCGGGCATAAGCTGTCCCACTGCATGAGAAGCTCGGCACAACCCTTGTGAGGTTGGTCCAACTGGGCAGTGAGTCAACAGAGTAAATCCTGCCGTTCACTTGGTCGATGTTGAATTTGATGCTGCTTCCGCTTATAGTTCTTGTGTAGGCGCTGTCAGTGCCGTCAGAAGCCAATGTCGTCAATGTTGTGGTGATGTCACCGACAGAAAATGATGTGATGACACATTGTGGAGTAGATTCCGTTTCTTCGTCTGACAGACAGGCAGTCAGACATGAAACTACACTCGCTACTAGCGTCATCAATATGTATGAAGCGTATTTCCTCATGTTAACTAATAATGATTAGAACACAAAGGTACGACTATTTTCGCTATGCAGACGCTCATGGGTTTGATTTAATTATTTTTATGTATGTTTTTGTTGTTATCCAGTATCTTTTTCATCATTCCAAAGTCAAATGTTTGATATAACAATATGCCGCAGTTAGTGTCATACGGTCTAAAATGATGGTTGGTAGACGAAATCAAAAACAGTGGGTAGATTGGATTTGATTCCTTGTAGGGAAAGCAGCGATGCATTGTTTGAATTCATGCGTCCGGTCGTATAAACCGATACGTCCGGTTGTGTGAGCCGATGCGTCCGGTTGTATAAATCGATACGTCCAATTGTATCACTTGATGACGCCCTTTCCAGTATTCAACTACTCTCTTTAAGGAGTCAACTACTACAGAATGTGCAGGGTGTGCGTATAGTGCATTATCGTGTGTCCAAACACGTCTTTAGGAGCGACACTAACGGATTCGTCGATTGGCAGGAGCGGTGCTTTGGTGCCGTTGCCTATATTCATGAGTCCCTGCTCCACATATGCTTCGTCCCATAGTCCTGCATCGATAAACTGCTGGTGAACGCAAACGCCGCCCTCCACGAGCAATGACTGGATGCCCCGTTCGTGCAGCTCTTTCACCACTTCGCTGATGTTTCCGCCCAAAACCAGGATTTCACCGTTGTCTACACAACCATCAAAACTCCCGAATGTATCCTTACTATGGGTAAGCAATATCCGTTTGGGATTGGGACCATACCAATGACGTGTAGTTAGAGCAGGATGGTCGCAATCGAGCGTATGTCTGCCCACGAGAATCGCCTGGTTCTCCGCCCTCAGTTTGTGTGAATGCAGCTTACTGAACTCGTCTGATATTGCAATGGGGTGTTGCTTGCCATCAGCGTCAGTTTTTCCGATGAAACCATCGGCTGTCTGTGCCCATTTCAATGTAATGTACGGGCGTTGCAACCGATGGAATGTCATGAACACCTTGTTGAGCTCCTTGCATTCCGACTCGCACACACCGACCTTCACCTCTATCCCTGCATCCCGCAGTTTCTGCACTCCGCGTCCGTGCACCTTGGCAAAGGGGTCCATGCATCCGACGACTACCCTTTTTACGCCCTTGCGTATGATGAGGTCAGCACACGGAGGGGTTTTCCCATAGTGGCTGCATGGTTCAAGGCTCACATAGATGGTTGCCTCGGGAAGATACTTCTCGTCCTCGGGCTTTACTGAGGCGAACGCATTCACCTCTGCATGTCCTTCTCCGCATCGCACATGATAGCCCTCACCAATGATACGCCCGTCGTGCACAATGACTGCTCCCACCATCGGATTGGGTCGGGCATTCTGCCTGCCGTTTCTGGCAAGCTGAATGCATCGGCGCATGTATGTTTCGTCTCCGTTCATTTCGTCAAACTATTCCGTTGAATTCAATAGGTTTATTTTGTTCCGAAAGCCTTCTCAAGGGTTTTGAGCTCTTTCTTCGTGATGGGCATGACTGTGCCGTGACGAGGAAAGAAGTCCTTGGTGAACGATTCGGGTTTCTCGGTGAAATGGAAGAGGTTGTTGGTCCGTTGGAACTCGTATCTTCCGCTTCCGTATAGGTCGTACATCAGTATGTATTCAGTCTTTCCGCTCTTGCAGTCCTTTGGATTGAGCTTGAACACTCCCGAACCTTCGACTCCCGTCTTGGTGTCCCGATAGGCATCCACAAACAGCCCGTCTTCATGCCATGGACCATTCAAAGAGTTGGATGTGGCTTGGGCAATTCCATTCTTGTACTCCCTGCCTTTGGCGTCTTTCACGTTTCCCTTGAAGAAGAAATGGAGCAGTCCGTTTTCATCGGGGATTATGTCGCCGTCGATTGCACCGTATGTGGGACTCCACATCAACTGTGGCTCACTCTCGAATCCGGTGAAATCTTTATTTGCATAGGCACAGTAGAAGTCAAGCGTGGAACGCTTCGGATTAATCGAATCTGCTTCCTGCGCCCCCTTATAGTGTATGGTGAAGTAAACAAGGTACTTGTCTGCCTGAGGGTCATATACAGTCTGTGGTGCCCATACCCACTTCACGTTACTGAATTTGTCAGGGTATTGTTTGGTGAAATCGATGGCAGAGTGTGTCCAGTGGACGAGGTCATCGGAATGCAACAGAACGAGTCCAGGATTGAATCCCCATCCGTCCTTCAGCGTATGCATGTCGGTAGCCACGATATAGTAGCCGTCGTTGTGTGCTCCTCTCAATATATGCGGGTCTCTGATGCCTCCGGTGTTGGAAATTTCTGCACTGCTGAGAACCGGTTGGTTGCCGTTGAGCGCATGCCAGTTGACGGCATCCTCACTGACTGCAAAGCGAAGCGCTTCCTGGTTCTTGCCGTGCCCTTCGAAATAGGTGAAAAGATACGCGCTTGGTTTTGATACGGTCGGTATGATCTTGCAGTTGTCACTGTTCTTTGCTTTGGTTTGTGCCACAATCTGGTTTCCTGCAGTCGCCACCAACAGCAATCCCAATATAAACAATGCTTTTGTGTTCATGTAAATGTTCTTTTAGTTGATTGGGTTCTATGTTTAGTTCGTTTGAGTTGCAAATTTACTCAGAATAATTGAATCGGCAAAATCATTGGTCTATAAACAACAAACCCAGGGCGTACCCTGGGTTCATTATGTGTTTTTTCAGAGAAGTAGTACCAACTTTTGATATGGGTGGCGCTGACTTTCAATGATGGCAGCGCTGACTTCCAAAGCAGGCTGTACTGACTCTCAAAGCAGGCAAAGCTTCTCTTTTCTGATGCTTATTTCACTTCCCAAATATCGTTGGTTTCGAGCAGTTCGGCAAAGTTGTGGTATTTCTTTGCTGCCTTCACCTCTTCAATCTGCTTGCTTACACAGTCGTCGTATGTTGGAGCTTCCACATCACGAATCACGCCAAGTGCTACAGGGAAACCGTCGTTGTTGCCCATGAGCGCAAGTTTGAGCTGGAGTGTATTGTCCTCGCAATGTGCATCGTGCACAAGGATGTCGTCCATTGTGACTCCGTCCTTGCCAATCTCCACAATCTTCAGTCCGAAACCATCCTGCACCAGTCCGTATTCGTTGTTCTCGCCAAACACCAGCGGTTTGCCGTGCTCCACATAGATTGCGTTCTTTGCACGAGATTCTTTGGTGTACACTGAGTCGTGGGTTCCGTTGTTGAAGATGACACAGTTCTGAAGGATTTCACACACGCTTGCACCCTGATGGTTGTAGGCTGCCTTGAGAATTTCTACTGTGCCTGCTGCATCTGTAGCCACTGCACGTGCGAAGAAATGTCCGCGTGCGCCGAAGCAAAGCTCTGCTGGACGGAATGGGTCTTCCACTGTACCGTAAGGACTTGACTTGCTCACGAATCCACGTGGACTCGTCGGGCTGTACTGTCCTTTGGTCAGACCATAGATACGGTTGTTGAGCAATATCATGTTCAGGTTGATGTTGCGGCGGTTGGCATGTATGAAATGGTTACCGCCAATGGCGAGACCGTCACCGTCGCCGCTCACCTGCCATACTGTGAGGTTGGGATTTGCCACCTTACATCCTGTAGCGATGGCAGCTGCACGTCCGTGGATGGTGTTCATGCCGTATGTTGCCATGTAGTGAGGCAGACGGCTTGAGCAACCGATACCGGAGATGACAGCTATATCATTTGGTGCAACCCCAATCTCTGCCATTGCTTTGTGAAGCGATGCAAGGAAGAAGTGGTCACCACATCCAGGACACCATCTTGGCTGTCCTTTCTTATAGTTTGCTGCTGTATATGCCATAATGATTGTCCTTTCTATTATTTGTCAATGATTTTATTGAATGCATCCACGAGTTCTGCCACTACAAACGGCTGTCCCTTCACCTGATTGAACTGGTAAGGCACGAAGTTGTCCACCTTCATGCGGAGCCATCCTGCCAGTTGTCCCATGTTCTGTTCGGCAACAACCACCTTTTTGTATTTCTTCATTACCTCTGCAGTGTTGGCTGGCAGCGGATTGATGAACTTGAAGTGTGCGAGTGCAACTTTTTTGCCTGCCTTGCGCATCTCGTCCATTGCTGCATGGAGATGACCGTAAGTGCCGCCGAATCCGACGATAAGCAGGTCGGCATCGTCTTTGTCGCCTGCCACATCGAGGTCGGGCACCTCTATATTGTTGATCTTCTCCTGACGCAGATGTGTCATGAGGTCGTGGTTCTCAGGATCAGTTGATATGGCACCGGTCTTGCTGTCTTTCTCCAGTCCTCCGAGGATATGTTCGAAGCCTTCGCGTCCTGGTACAGCCCAGTAGCGCACCTTTGTCTTCTCGTCGCGCATATATGGAGTCCATGTTCCCTTCATTTCTTCAGGCACGTATGGCGGATTGATGGCTGGATAATCAGCGAGGTTAGGCAACTTGAATGCACCTGAACCATTGGCTACGTAAGCATCAGTCATGAGGATGACTGGTGTCATGTGTTCCAGTGCCATCTTACATGCGGCATACGCTGCATCGAAGCAGTCGGTAGGACTTGTGGATGCAATCACCGGCATCGGGCTTTCGCCGTTTCTTCCGAAGAGGCACTGCAGAAGGTCGGTCTGCTCTGACTTGGTAGGAAGACCGGTTGCTGGACCACCACGCTGCACATCGATGACTACCAATGGAAGTTCCATGATGACTGCGAGGTTCATTGCTTCGCTCTTGAGGCATACGCCAGGACCTGATGTGGAAGTGGCTGCCAATGCTCCTGCAAAGGAAGCGCCTACGGCTGATGCACAACCGGCAATTTCATCCTCACACTGCACTGTAGTTACTCCCAGTGATTTGTGCTTTGACAACTCATGCAGGACATCTGTAGCAGGAGTGATAGGATATGAACCCAAATAGAGTTTCAGACCTGCTTTCTCTGCTGCTGCAATCAGTCCGTATGCAGTGGCTTTGTTTCCTGTGATGTCCATATATCGTCCTGGAGTCTTTTCCTTGGTCTCTATCCTATAGACGTTGGCTACTGAACTGTGTGTGTTGTGTCCATAGTCATAGCCTGCCTGAATCACCTTGATGTTTGCCTCGGCAACGCCTGGTTTCTTTGCAAACTTCTCCTTGAGGAAGTTGAATGCGATATCCAAGTCACGGTTGAACAACCAGCATACGAGTCCAAGTGCAAACATGTTGCGGCACTTGAGCATTGCCTTGGCATCCATTCCGGAGTCAGCAAGGCAATCTTTCACCATCTGAGTAATAGGACAAGCGATGACTCTGTCGGGGTCGATGCCCATCTCTCCAAGATAGTCGCTGGTCTTGAATGCTGCCTTCTCAAGGTCGCGCTGACCGAATGCATCGGTGTCGATGATGATTGCGGCACCTGGCTTCGCATAGCGGTACTGGGTCTTCAGTGCTGCTGCATTCATTGCAACGAGCACATCGCACTTGTCGCCAGGGGTATAGACCTTTCCTGCACCGATGTGAACCTGGAAACCTGACACACCAGTGAGCGAGCCTTGCGGGGCACGGATATCTGCTGGATAATCAGGGAATGTGCTGATACTATTGCCTACAGTGGCTGATACTGTAGAAAAGATGTTTCCGGCGAGTTGCATGCCATCGCCTGAATCGCCTGAGAATCGGACAACCACGCTATCCAATTCCTTTATTTCCAATTCGTCTGACATAATAACTGAGTATAGTTCATTATAACTTTAGCACTTAATTGTAAAAGCCATTGCTGGCTCAATGCATATAATCTGCATATACATTGCAAAATTAGAAAAAGTTCATCTTATAGCCAAACAATTTTTGCAGGAAAAGAGAATAAGACGTTGAAAATTATCCCAAACTATTCATAAAACAAAGTCGACTGCCATTGCTTTGCTCTTGTACAAGCCTCGAGATGCCCGATGATTTGGACTTAACAAATGAATAGGTCTTGCATCATGATTTCATCTGTCGACTGTTGTCAAAGGACATATTGACGAAAACAAGACATGCATCATTCCGTCGAATATTTCGAGCGTATGGCCCATTGCCAATCAAGCATATGGCTCGAGCAAGGTTGGCATTCGGGCAAACCTTATTGATAGAAAAAGGGCTTCAGCCGGAAGACTGAAGTCCTTATTCCAAAAGTATTTGTTTACTTTTAAGTTTGAGAGAATTGAAACTTCCCAGTTTCATCTATCATCTTAGGTTTTAGTTAAAGCATATAAAGAAATGATTGTTAATTGCTCTTTTATTTGCAGGCTACTCGCAGAAGGCATCGCCTTGTCTTATCACTGATGACTGGCGATTGAGTGAATCCGTCTTTGCCATCGCGTCCGACTTGTTCTTGTCGATTACCTTTATCTTTGCTGTGATGTCACCCTTCCGGATGTATGTGTCACCGGTGGTGGCAGCATCGCTTGCTGAGTTGGTCTGCATTGTCCTCTCGGAGATGTTGCCAATAGTGATGGCTACCGCTACCACTGCCGCTGCCTTGAGCAACGGGGCAATCCTCGTGGACAACTTGATTCTCTTTGCCTTGACAGATGTCTCGCTATCAATGATGTCCGCCACGCGTGCGTCAAAGTCGTCGCTGAGACGTATCTCCTTCTCGACTGTCTCGTACTGAAACAGCGGAGTGTATTGCCTCATGTTTTCCGGGATATCAGGCTGGCTGAAGAATGAGCGGAGTATCTGCTCTTCCTCAAGCGTTGTCTGGCATTCCCAGTAGCGGTCCAACAATTGTTCTATATATCGATAATCCATCGTCTTCTAATTCTTGTCTTGTTTGAGAAACTTGCTTTTTATTGTCTGTCTGGCTCTGAAGATGTTGACTTTGACGTCTGCCACAGTGATATCCAATATGTCGGCGATTTCCTGATAATTCTTTCCTTCCATATCGCGAAGCTGCACTGCTGCCCGCTGTTTCTCTGGGAGTGACTGAATAATCCTGCTGACTGACTCAAACTGTTGCTGTCTTATCAACTGGCTGTCCTGAGCCTGAGAGTTGTCCGGCTGGTCGTGTACCGTTTCATCGAGCGATATGTTCTGCCTCTCTTTCTTTTCTATTCTGTCGAGCGACAGGTTGCGGCAGATTTTCATTGTGAACGTCTCTATGTTCTGAATGTTCTGCCATTCGCCTCGCATGTTCCAGACTTTTATCAGTGTATCTTGAACAATGTCCTCTGCTTCTTCTTTGTTGAGAGTTATCCTCAGAGCAAGTCTGAACAACTTGTCTTTCAGTGGATATACATCGTTCTTGAAACTGATTTCTTTCATCTCTCTATAACTAAGACGGACGAGCTGAGATAAAGTTACAGCCCATACGAACTTTTTTTCTTATTTTCTTTTGCCGAGCAATTATTCCTCCGCTTTTCCCGGTTGATTATTCCTTAATATAATATAGTACTCGCACTCCCTCGTAATCTCCGGTCATTCCTTCGTAATCTTCGCTTATTCTTTCGCGAACTACTCCTTTGTAATCTTGGTTCCGTGCAACCCGTCGATGGCGGATGCTTTGGTGATAATCACACTCTTCACACCTGCTTTTACCGCATCGACTGCATTCTTTATCTTTGGTATCATACCGCCAGTGATTACCTTGTCGTTCACCAGTCGCTGGAAGTCGTCTTCATTGATGTGTGGAATTACACTGCTGTCGTCGTTTTCATCGGCAAGCACCCCATCTTTCTCGAAGCAGAACATGAGGGTCACATCATAGTAGGCAGTCATGGCTTTTGCCACTTCACCGGCAATGGTGTCGGCATTGGTGTTCAGCAGTTCTCCTTCTTTGTTGTGGGTGAGCGGCGCCATGATGGGCACCGCGCCTGCATCAATAAGCATGGAGAGTTGCTTTCCGTCAACTTTGTCCACATCGCCCACGAAACCGAAATCTACTGGCTCCGGACTTCTCTTGTGTGACTGAATCACATTCATGTCAGCACCGGTAAGTCCCAGTGCATTGATATTGCGTGCCTGGAGTTTGGCAACGATATTCTTGTTCACCAATCCTCCATAGACCATGGTCACTACTTTCAGCATCTCGGCATCGGTCACGCGTCTGCCGTCCACCATTTTTGTCTCTATCCCGAGTTGTGATGCCACCTTTGTGGCACTGCGTCCTCCTCCGTGTACTAGGAGTTTGTGGCCTTTTATAGCTGCGAAATCGTTGAGAAGCTGTTCCAGCGATTCTGGCTCCTCAACGATTTTGCCTCCGACTTTAACTATCGTCAGTTGTGTCATTTCGTTATTATGTTTTTAATCAAGTCCACGTATGCGTCGATTTGTTCGGCGGTTGTGATTGTTTCTATTGTTACTTTGTGGTTGGCACGGCTGTAGAATGGTTCGCGCACTTGCAGTGAACTCTTGATATAGTCAAGCAACTGATCGTCGTTCTTACCTTTCAGCAATGGGCGGTCTGTGCCGCCCATCTTTACGTGTGCCATCAGTGTGCTTGGCGATGCCTGCAGGTAGATGGTCTGGGCATTTCGGTTCATGATGTCGATATTGTCGAAGAAGCAGGGTGTTCCGCCTCCCACTGCCAACACCGCCCCCTCATTCTTCACAGCATCGAGGAGTGTCCGGCGCTCAATCTCCCTGAATCCATCCTCGCCTTGCTCGGCGAAAATCTGCGAAATGGTCTTGCCGGTGCGATCTTCAATCAGCCAGTCGAGGTCGTTGAACGTACGTCCCAGTTTCTTTGCCAGAGCCTTACCGAGGGTAGTCTTGCCTGCCCCCATGTATCCTATCAATATGACAATCTTTTCCTGCATCAGCCTTCTGTTGTTGTTTTCTTCTTGCGTCCCTTGCCTCCAGCACTTCTTGCCTCCTGAGCCTTTATCAGTTCCAGGCATTTCTCGGAAGTGAGGCTGGTCGGGTTTTCAATGTCCTTCGGCAACTTGTAGTTCTTTCCTTTATAAAAGAGGTATGGGCCGTAGCGTCCGTTGCGCACTTCGAGTTCGGGTTCTTCCTCGAAGGTCTTCAAGTGTTTCTGCTCTTCGGACACACGGTTTGCCTTGATGACGAGGATTGCCTCGTTCAGGGTTATCGTCATCGGATCGTGTGAAGCTGGGAGCGACACGTATTTCTTGTTGTTAAGCACGTATGGTCCGAAACGTCCCGAACCGATTACGACTGCAGAACCTTCGAACTGTCCCAGTGTGCGTGGCAACTTGAACAGTTCCATTGCTTCTTCAAAGGTGATGGTCTGTATGCTCTGCCCCTTTTTCAGTTGTGCAAAGCGCGGCTTGTCCTTGTCGGTGACACTTCCTATCTGTGCCACAGGTCCGAAACGTCCGATCTTTACCGAAACCTGTTTGCCGCTTGCCGGGTCGGTGCCCAGTATGCGCTCGCCGGTCTTGTGCTCGGTCTTGTCGTTCATGGTCTTTTCCACCAACGGCTCGAAGTTGTCGTCAAACTGCTTGATGACTGCCTTCCAGTCGACCTTACCATCTGCAATATCGTCGAGTTCTTTCTCCACATTGGCTGTGAAGTTGTAGTCCATGATGTCGGGGAAGTACTGCATCAGGAAGTCGTTCACCACGACTCCTATGTCGGTAGGGAACAGTTTGGATTTTTCCTGGCCCACCACTTCGGTCTTCTCACTCTCCTTTATCTCTGAGTCAGCCAAGGTGAGAACCTTGTACTGGCGTTTCACTCCCGGCTTGTTGTCTTTCACCACATACTCTCTGTGCTGTACCGTAGAGATGGTTGTGGCATAAGTGGAAGGACGGCCGATTCCCAGTTCCTCGAGCTTGTTCACAAGATTTTTTTCGGCGTATCTCGTTGGCGCCTGTGTAAACCGCTCTGTAGCATGCGCCTCAGTGCACTTCATGCCCATTCCTTCCTTCAGGCCCGACGGCAATCGTGTTTCCTCTTCCTGCTGCTCGTCGTCGTCAGTCGACTCATGATAGAGTTTCTGGAATCCATCGAAAGTGACTACGCTTCCCGTTGCTACAAATTCATATTCCATTCCGTCGATGCGTATCTTGATTACCGTACGCTCAATCTCTGCGTCAGCCATCTGTGAAGCAAGCGTACGTTTCCAGATAAGTTCGTAGAGGTGTCGTTCCTGTGCGCTGCCCGTGATTTCGTGGTTTGACACGTAAGTTGGACGTATTGCCTCGTGAGCTTCCTGTGCACCTTTGGAATTGGTGTGGTAGTTGCGTGGTTTGCTGTACTGCTCGCCCCACTGCTTGATGATTTCTTCCTTGCTTGTATTCAGACAGAGTGATGAGAGATTGACAGAGTCGGTACGCATGTAGGTGATTAATCCTGACTCATAGAGGCGCTGTGCAACCATCATGGTTTGCGACACGGTGAAACCCAACTTGCCTGCGGCTTCCTGCTGCAGCGTGGAAGTGGTGAACGGAGGCGCTGGCGTCCGCTTCATCGGTTTCTTCGTTATCTCGGCAATGGTACACGTCTTGTCCTTGAACGATTCGAGGAAAGCCCTTGCTTCTGCCTCGGTGCTAAATCGTGTGTTGAGGCTGGCACGTACGTCTGTGGCCTGTCCGTTTCCATTGTCGAGGGTGAAGATGGCATCCACCTTATATGATGATTTGGGCTTGAACTGCTCAATCTCGCGCTCACGTTCTACAATCAGCCTCACTGCCACCGACTGCACTCGTCCTGCAGACAAAGCCGGTTTGAGTTTCTTCCAGAGCACGGGCGACAACTTGAATCCCACAATACGGTCGAGCACTCTTCGCGCCTGTTGCGCATTCACGAAATTAACGTTGATGGTGCGTGGATGCTGTATAGCTTCAAGGATTGCATCCTTGGTTATTTCGTGAAACACGATTCGTCTCGTGCTGTCGACGTCCAGTCTCAGAACCTGAGCCAAGTGCCATGAGATGGCTTCTCCTTCGCGGTCCTCATCGGATGCGAGCCACACTGTTTCTGCTTCATTGGCATTCTTCTTCAGCGACTTCACCAGTTCTTCTTTCTCTTCGGGTATTTCGTATTCAGGCTCGAGAGTTTTCATGTCGATACTGAAACCATTCCTCTTCAGGTCGCGTATGTGCCCGTAGCTTGACACCACCTTATAGTCATTTCCGAGAAACTTTTCCAGAGTCTTGGTCTTGCCAGGAG
>CAVHYP010000041.1:18430-22244 GCA_963640465.1 Bacteroidaceae bacterium
CAGGAGACTCCACAATCACCAGATTCTTTTGCATCTTCTTTTCGTCTTATTACTATTTTCGGGCTGCAAATGTATTAAAAAAGATTCTTAAGCCATATATAATAAGGAGGGAAAAATGTTTTTTTATATTTTATTAAGAGGCAAAACTCGGAGAAGTTTCAGCAGAGCCAATTATTTCCCTGACTGGAGAAATTTTTTTCTCTGACCAGGAAAAAAGTTTTTTCTGACTGGAAAAATAATTGCGCCCGACCCGGCAAGTAATGAATGGCCCAGAAAGATTCTGGAGCACAATCCCAAGAGCGATGTGCTGTTTGAGCCGTGAACAAATCCAGGGCCAAGGCTCGCTTGTTGCCAACCAGAATGCAGATGTGCTGGTGACATCATAAGTTGAGCGGAAACGTGAAGCATCTACTGAGAAATTCTCGATGATAGTAGAATGAGGATTTTACAATGCTAAAACAGCAAGGCCCTCCTCACCATTCCGGTGAAGAGAGCCTATGTCCTTGTTTGGTGGTGTTGTATCACTGACAACACACCATCAGATTGTCTTATTTCATTATTTTCTTACCATTGACAATGTATATACCGTGTGAAGAAAGGTTGTTTACACGTCTGCCTTGCAAATCATAGATGATCGTTTCACCTGTTTTGATTTTTACCTCCTCTATATCGGACGCAGGATGTACGTAGTTGTGTTGACTGTAGTAATAGTGCAGAACGCTGCTAGTTCCATTCTGTGTAGTAATCGTCTCAAGCAGATAGTCGGAACCGTCAGAAAGATAGTTATAGACAATTTCGAGGTTCTCACTTGACTGCTTTGCAAATCGTCCTTCCTCATCAAAACTGTAAGTGGTTGTGTTTGTAATCTGCTGGTCCTGGTTGTAGGTGTCGCATACGATGTCGTCGCCATTATAGTGGATGCGTTCGGCATGGTCGGGCGCCCATTCACATTCCCATTTTTCGGATTCATCATTCCAATCATAGCGCCATATGCTAATCATGCCATCTATACACCATTCGTCCGCAATCTCGAAAGGCACTTCCGGTTCGGTATAGTTAAATTCTGGATTTTCTGGGATGGAAGCGGTGTTGATGATGTATTGCTGATACCGTCCACCGACTATTTTGCCGTCTTCTACATGATAGTATCCTTCAGTCTCGAACACTCCGTCATTGTCGTAAATGTCGTGATAGCCGTCACTCATATCATCAAAGAGTGAAGCTGATTTGAGGGCACCCCTTCTTGTACGGGCCTTATAGTCATAGCTTTCATCTGTCCAAGGGCCGTCAAATGAGTCGCCTGAATATTCTTTTTCGCCGGTCCAATTGCCAGAAGCATCATAAACGAACTCTTCCTTATAGTATTCATTATCCTCACCGTCATGATTAATTGCATCTATCATATATGCTATATGTCCGCCTGCATTGTAGAAATAAGAAACCTCTCCTGTATCCTCATATGGTTTAGCTATTAGAGTGTCATTGTCATAGTCATAGTCGTATTCAGTGCCAGTCTCTTTCCATTTGTCGGAAACCATCTGGTGATTGGCGTTCCATGTATAGACGTTTTCTTCTCTGCTATTATCCCCGTACTCGCTGTGTTCAGAACATTTGGTCGCAAGTCTGCCAAAGATGCAGAATTCATCCTCGGGATATTGCATAAGGTTGTACTCCAATGCATATACCGCATCAATGAGCGACATGCTTTTAGCATAATCGTCGGCATAGGTATAAGTGTATTTGTGTTTTACATTGCCAAGCGTGTCACTTTCAGTTTCGCATGTCAAACGATTCTGCGCATCCCATTCGTATGCATAACATCTGTCACTATAACTGTCGCTGGAAATTTCTTTCTTGCTCACAGGGCGAGTGCCGTCAGCGTTGAGTTCGTACACGTACTCTTGTGTTGGCTCAAATTTTTGCTGGCTTATTTCGCCTATAGTGCCGCGGAAATCATAATCATTATAGTATCGGCAATACAGTTTTCCGCCTTCTTGCGTCCATTCTTTTTTGAAGAACGTACCCACACTCAACTGATTTACATCCATAGTCCTTGTCGCGTCAGAAGACATGGATTTTACATGATATACGAGGTAGGCATCTTCAAATGTGTTGTGCATGAAGTGATCTTCTGTCAGAGTGGGACCGGAATAGCGTCTTTCCTCGTAGCTGCTTATGTAGTCCTCGTAGTCATACCAGTCGGTCTCATACTCGATGTAGATTGTAAGGTTGCCCCATTTGTCGTATGCCTTGGCAATTTCCGGATGCAGTTTTCCGTCATCATTGTGGCTGTAAGTGTATTCCCAAGTCAATCCGTCCTTCACTTCGAGTTTGCCTTGGTCCTCGATGACGGTTCTTTTCCCGTTCTCGTCCACACGGTACTGCGTGCGTTCGGTACATTGTCCGTCAGCATTGAACGTATAGTCCTGCAGGTAGGAAGCACCTGTGTCCAGCGACCAGTCGGTGTCTTTGTGGTACACCATCACTGAAGTGATGTAACCATACTCGTTGTACTGATAGATCTTGCGATAATTTTCTCCCACCACGCTGTCGAGCATGTTTACCTCTACACCAGGCTTCACGGCTTTAATCTTTCTCAGGGAAATATCTGATTGGGAATACGCAGATACCCCCCCACGAATGCCAACACCATCATTGTGACGGCCTTCATAAATGCGGAATGTTTCATAAATGAACTTGTTTATAAAGCATACCAACAGGCCCCATTGTTGGCGATTTTTATTAAATGTGCAGTTCTATACATACGAAAAAGCGTAGAGCCATTCTGTAACTCGTCTCACCGTGTAAAGGTCTAGTATTGCCCAGCCTGTCGAAACGGGCAACGCTGAAAGCGTACAAAAACACTTTAATCGTAATGTATGTCTGCCCAACCTCAGCCCATTTGGGGGTTCCGGCAAGGGTAGACACCGCAAAGATACTATATTTCTTGGTGGAGTTGTATTCCTTTGTCAATTTTTTTCATTTTTTGCTATGATTTTATGCATCAAGATTTAAAATCCGCGCAAAATCTTCGACCTTTTGGTACCATACATTCATTTTCTTCAAGAATGGTTTGCCAATTCGGACATTCTTTATATCCTCACATTGCCAGTTCACACCAGGCCTCTCAACGATGCTCAAATGCGTAGAGATTTTTATTCATGGCAAACCTGCGTTAAAACCCCGTGCATTTTAAGCTCGCTATGTAGGAATCAATTCTCTCCGAGAGCGTAGACGATAACATTCGAGCGCAGCTCGCATTCGTCTGCTCGTTCGAACGCAAGTTCGCTTTAGGCTAGGAGTCAGCTCTCTCCGAGAGCGTAGATGGTAACATTCGAGCATAGCTCGCATTCGCCTGCCACGCACTAATTCCCACGCACGCTTTAACGCCCTCGGAGAGGGCTAGCTCCTATCCCTGCTCGCTGAACCAGCCAACACAACCACGCTTCATATTTCTTACGCTGCGATGCTTGCTCGATCATTAGCATGGCAAAGCAACTTGGATTTAACATTTCCCGATTTTTTGTTTCCCCAGCTTCCTTCATCCCTGAATTTAATCAGATTTCAGCCTCAATCATTATGGTTTTTCCATTATTCACCCCTCCATTCACGCAGTTTCCATTCAAAAACCACGAGATACCCATGAAAACTTCGAATGTTAAAATGGCGAGAACCAGCGTTACAACCCATGAAATTCGTGCTCAAGCCCACGAAAACAGGGCATTTTTAAGGGGTAAACTGTCGGAAAATCGCTGTTTGCCGCACTCAACTGTCATGGTATTCTATTTCATTAATATTTACATGGTATTAATAT
>CAVHYP010000042.1:0-21403 GCA_963640465.1 Bacteroidaceae bacterium
GTCTACGCTCTCGGAGAGAGCTGACTCCTACATAGCGAGCGATGCTCGAATGCCTAATAGCGAGCTAAGCTTGAGCGTCATCGTCTACGCTCTCAGAGAGAGCTGACTCCTATTCCGCGCTCAATTCCTCGCTCCCATCCGGACGGCATTAGTAAGATTAGTGGATTTCATTGCATGCAAATTTTCTCGCCATACTTAGTCAGAAACTGCCTTTATTCAATATCGCCTTGTATAGTACAAAACTTTCACTTATTTCCATTCAAAAAGGCTCGAATTGCTTCATTCATGACAGCTATGACAGTAAGACAGTAAAAAAATAAGGTACCTATATATTTACTCTTTCGCTGCTTGTATCGATTATATTACTAATAATTAGATGGTTGCATAGAAAATGGAAGAAAAACGCAAAAGTAAGGGTACCTTAAAAATAACTGTCACAACTGTCATTGTCACACAAAATATCTTAATAGAATTCGTAATACACTGAGTGGTAACAATATGTAAATGTTAATAGAATAAAACATTACGACGGTTAAGTGCGACAAACAGCGATTTTCCGACAGTTCGTCCCTTAAAAATACCCTATTTTCGCAGATTTGAGCACGAATTTCATGGATTTCAACGCCAGTTCTCGTCATTTTAACACTCGTGGATTTCATAAGTTTTTCGTGAATTTTGGCTGGAAACTATGTGAATTGAGGGGTAAACAGCGTGGTAAATGCAATGATTGAGGCGGAATTGTGATTGTATTTGACGATGGAAGAGATGGAAGAGGTTGAAAAGGAGAAGAATCGGGAAATGTTAAATCAAAGGTGTTTTGTCATACAGATGGAGATGCAAGCATAGCAGCACAAGAAACATGAAGCGTGATTGCACAGGACGGATCAGCGCGCTCTCGGAAAGGGCAAGATCCTAGCGATCGTTGACGAATCAAGCGCTATGCAATTGTCGAGCACAACCCCAAAAACGTAAAATCCTAAACCCCTCGTTATATTTTTCCCAGTCAGAGAAATAAAAAAGGCATTTTAAGTAAGTATTTATAAGTCCCACCTCAGGAGAATTTTGTAATTTTGTGGTTGGAATTATGGGAAAGCTGTTTCGCGACATAAATGCAAGACTCACCGGCCTGTATGGCAAGGATGAGGCGAGGGCAATCAGTTTGCTGCTACTGGAGAGGACCGAGGGTCTGTCCAGTGCAGATGTGCTGATGGGCAGGGACGATGAGTTGCCCGAAGCGAGGAAGGATGCGCTGCAACCGCTTGTAGAGAGACTTCTTGCGTGTGAACCAATACAATATGTGACAGGCAAGGCGGATTTCTGTGGCATGACGCTGGCGGTGAAACCGGGCGTCTTGATTCCACGGCCAGAGACCGAAGAACTGGTGGACAGCGTGGTGAGGCTTTTGAATGGACACGGCGACAGAGTGCGCTTGCTCGACATCGGCACCGGAAGTGGATGCATCGCCCTTGCGCTGAAGCAGAGATTGTGCATGGCTGAGGTGACGGGACTGGACGTTTCCGACGAAGCACTGGATGTAGCAAGAGACAATGCCAGGAGGCTGCAGCTGGACGTGACATTCCGGCATGAGGACATTCTCTCGGCAATTCCTCCGTCGGCCGCATACGATGCCATCGTGTCTAATCCTCCCTATATCTGTACGAGGGAAAAAGCGGAGATGGATGCCAATGTGCTGGACTACGAACCTCAGATTGCGCTGTTTGTACCCGACGACAATCCACTGCTTTTCTATAATATAATAATAAGGTATGCACAGTGTGCACTGAAGGATGGCGGACTGCTTGCGTTTGAGATAAACCGGATCTACGGTGCAGACGTGGCTGAACAGATGAAGAGTTGCGGATTTGCCGGGGTGACGGTGCACAAGGATATGTTTGACAACGACAGAATGGTGACGGGATGGAAACAAAGAAGCAAATAACGGAGAATGAGGCCATTGTCCGCCTGTCTGCCAAATGTGCTGCCACGGAGCATTGCTGTGCCGACATCCGGCGGATGATGCAGAAGTGGGACTTGACAGATGAGGCGAAGGACCGCATCATCGCACGTCTGCAGAAAGAAAAATACATCGACGAGCGGAGATATGCCCGTGCGTTTGTACGCGACAAGTTCAAGTACAACAAATGGGGACTTGTCAAGATTGTGCAGCAGTTGAGGCTGAAGAGAATTGACCAGATCATCATCGACGAGGCGAAGAAAGAAGTGGACGACGATGCATCGATGGATTCGTTGCGCCGGATAATCGAGGCCAAGCGCAAGTCGGTGAAGGGAAAGACTGAGTATGAGATAAATGCGAAGCTCTGCAGGTTTGCCATGTCGAGAGGATTCAGCATGAATGATATAAACAAGGTGTTGCACTCAGACTTTGGAGATTGAACATGATGC
Source organism: Bacteroidaceae bacterium (assembly GCA_963640465.1). Lineage (GTDB taxonomy): Bacteria > Bacteroidota > Bacteroidia > Bacteroidales > Bacteroidaceae > Colivivens. The sequence continues at coordinate 2,404 of CAVHYP010000042.1, forward strand.
AGCGAGTCAAGGAATACATGGGCGACGTGATGGATTTTCTGCTTCCGCGCTATTGTCCCGTCTGCAGGAGAAGGCTGACGCGGACTGAACCGGAGATCTGTCTCGACTGTCTGTGTGACCTGCCCAAGACCAATGCACACCTGATGGAGGAAAACCCGATTGAGAAGCTGTTCTGGACCTTCATGCCCATCGAGCGAGCCACATCGTATTTTTTCTACGATTCGATGGAATCGCAAAGGTCAATCCATCAGCTGAAGTACTACAGCAACCCGAGGGTGGGAGAAGAACTGGCGAGCATCATGGCTGAAGAACTGCAAGAGGCAGGATTCTTCGAAGGCATTGACCTCCTAATTCCGATGCCGCTGCACTGGAAACGCAAGTTGAAACGCGGATATAACCAGTGCGACTACGTTGCGCGCGGAATAAGCAAGGTCACGGGAATTCCAGTAGCCAAAGACGTGGTGGAGCGCACGGTGAACAACAAGACGCAGACACGCCAACTGATAAGCGACCGCAAGGAGAATGTGGAAAACATCTTCAGGCTGAAGAATGCGGAAAAGATTGAGGGCAAGCACGTGCTGCTGGTGGACGACGTGATAACCACAGGTTCAACTGCCATTTCCTGCGGTGAGGTGCTGGCTGAAGCAAAAGGCGTGAAGATTTCGGTCATCAGCCTTGGATATGCAGGACAGAAATTCCTGGTATGCCCACAGCAGAAGAAGGCAGAAGAAGAAAACGACGGAGACGGAACGTGGGACAGACAGTAGGAGATGGAACGTTGGGCTAAACAGACATGAGAAACTGAACCATGGAATAGGCTTGCGGAGATGAAAACAGAAAAGAAAGATGGAGTAGATATGAATATAGGTAATATAGAATTAGGCGACCGACCAGTGTTTCTTGCCCCGATGGAGGACGTGACCGACCAGGCATTCCGGCTGCTTTGCAAGGAATTTGGCGCATCGATGGTCTATTCGGAGTTTGTGAGCGCCGATGCTCTAATCCGTTCGGTCAACCGTTCGCTGCAGAAGGCAAAGGTGTGCAAAGCCGAGCGTCCAGTGGCAATACAGATTTACGGACGCGACGTGGCAAGCATGGTGGAGGCTGCAAAGATAATCGAGGAAGAGTCAAAACCAGATGTGATCGACTTGAATTTCGGTTGTCCCGTGAAGAAAGTGGCAGGAAAGGGCGCAGGTGCCGGAATGCTGAAGAACATTCCGCTCATGCTGGAAATCACCAGATCAGTGGTGGATGCCGTCAAGTTGCCAGTCACGGTGAAAACACGGCTCGGATGGGACAACGACAACAAAGTGATAGTTGACCTTGCAGAACAGCTGCAGGACTGCGGCATCCGTGCCATCACCATCCACGGGCGTACACGCAGCCAGATGTACACTGGCGAGGCAGACTGGACATTGATTGGCGAAGTGAAAAAGAATCCGCGAATGACCATCCCAGTCATAGGCAACGGCGACATCAAGACTCCGGAGCGGGCAAAGGAATGTTTCGATGAATTCGGAGTTGACGCAGTGATGGTGGGACGTGCCACATTCGGTGCTCCATGGATTTTCAAGGAGATACGCCACTATCTGGACACAAGCGAAAAACCAGAACTGTCGAACCAGTGGAAACTCGATGTTCTGCGGAGGGAAATTGAAGACAGCGTCAGGAGCAGTGAGAAAGGCGAACTGAGCGGCATTCTGCATGTGCGTCGACACCTGGCATCTTCGCCGCTGTTCAAGGGTATTCCCGATTTCCGGCAGACGCGCATAAAGATGCTGAGAGCAGAAACAAAGGACGAGTTGTTCTCCATCCTTGATGAAATACAAACTATTATATGCTAATTGACAACTATTTATTTTGTCATTCGGCAGAATTGCATTAACTTTGCAAACAAATAATATTAAAAACAAATCAATCATGAATACTGTAGAAAAATTGTTGGCAGCTAAGCTACTAAAAGTAAAAGCAATAAAGTTGCAGCCAGACAATCCATTCACATGGGCATCAGGCTGGAAGTCACCGTTCTATTGCGACAACCGCAAGACTTTGTCTTATCCAGACCTCAGAGGATTTGTAAAGTCAGAGCTCACTCATCTGATAATGGGCAATTTCCCGGAGGCAGAAGCCGTGGCAGGAGTTGCCACTGGTGCCATCGCACAGGGAGCGCTCGTAGCCGATGCATTGAACCTTCCGTTTGCATACGTAAGATCGAAACCAAAAGACCACGGAATGGAGAACCTCATTGAAGGCGAACTGGAGAAAGGCGCAAAGGTAGTGGTTGTGGAAGACTTGATTTCCACTGGCGGCAGCAGTCTCAAGGCAGTTGAGGCATTGAGGGCAGCCGGTTTTGAAGTGGTAGGCATGGTTGCATCCTACACCTACGGCTTTGATGTTGCCAAGAAAGCCTTCGAGGAAACAGGCGTGAAACTCATCACACTGACCAACTATGAGGCTGTGTTGGAAGTGGCACTGCAGACCGGATATATCCAGGAAAGCCAAATTCCAGTGTTGCACGAATGGAGAAAAGACCCTGCCAACTGGATGAAATAATCTTAGGAAGATTTTAGGAAAAATCGTAAGCGCAGGATTCATAGAACCAATTGTAAACACGGATTTTATGTATCCAAGCGTAAACGCTGAATCCATAGAGCCAGCCCTTAATTAAGACAAAGAAATGAAGATTGAAACTGGAGTAAAGACAGTAAATTATCCACAGGGAACTGTATATGCAAAGATTTCGGACTTGACGAACCTGAAGTCCATCAAAGAGAAGTTCAACAATCCGGAATTGCAGGAGAAAATGAGAGCAGAAACCTCCGACGAGAAGATTGAGCAAATCGGGAAAACACTGGAAACACTGGAATTCAACACCGATTCAGTGAGCATGGACGTGAAACCGGTTGGCAGAATCTCCATCTCCATCATCGAGCGCGAGCAGCCGAAACTCATCAAGTTCTCCTCCACTCAGTCGCCTGTAGGCTTCAAGATGTGGGTACAGTTGCTCCCAGTGACCGACGATACATGTAAAATGAAAATAACGGTGGATGCCAGCGTCAACCCTTTTGTAGGAGCAATGATAGAAAAGCCCCTGAAGGAAGGTGCGGAGAAACTGGCAGACATGTTGTCCAAATTGCCTTATGAGTAAAGATAAACTGTGGACGAAGAATGTCCAAATGACTGAAGAGATAGAGAAATTCACGGTGGGAAGAGACCGTGAGATGGACCTCTACCTCGCCAAATACGATGTCTTGGGTTCGATGGCACACATCACAATGCTCGAATCCATCGGACTTCTACAGAAAGACGAACTGCAGTTGCTGCTGAAAGAGCTCAAGGAAATCTACAAGGAAGCAGAAGCTGGTAAGTTCGTGATTGAAGAGGGAGTGGAGGACGTACACTCACAAGTGGAACTGCTCCTCACCCGCAAACTGGGCGACATAGGCAAGAAAATACATTCAGGACGATCACGCAACGACCAGGTGCTGGTAGACCTCAAGCTGTTCATACGCGACAAACTGCAAGAACTGGTCGAACTCATCGAAGTCCTCTTCAACGAACTCATCGCAAAAAGCAATGAATACAAAGATGTGCTGATGCCAGGCTACACCCACTTGCAGGTGGCAATGCCGTCATCCTTCGGTCTTTGGTTCGGAGCCTATGCAGAGAGCCTTGTTGACGACATGCAATACATGCTTGCTGCATGGAGAATCACCAACCGCAATCCGCTGGGTTCGGCTGCCGGCTACGGAAGTTCATTCCCATTGAACCGCCAGATGACAACCGACCTGCTGGGATTCGACTCCATGGACTACAACGTGGTGTACGCACAGATGGGACGTGGAAAGGTGGAACGCAACGTTGCCTTCTCAATGGCAAGCGTAGCAGGCACACTCTCCAAGCTGGCTTTTGATGCCTGCATGTTCAACAGCCAGAATTTCAGCTTCGTGAAACTGCCCGACGACTGCACCACAGGCTCAAGCATCATGCCGCACAAGAAGAATCCGGATGTGTTTGAACTCACGAGAGCCAAGTGCAACAAGATTCAAGCACTGCCGCAGACCGTCATGATGATAATGAACAACCTGCCGTGCGGTTATTTCCGCGACTTGCAAATCATCAAGGAAGCGTTCCTGCCGGCATTCGATGAATTGGAAGATTGCCTGAAGATGGCAGCTTACATAATCAACAAGATGAAGGTGAACGAGCATATACTCGACAACCCGATTTATAACAACATGTTCAGTGTGGAGGAAGTTAACCGTCTGGCAAGTGCCGGAATGCCGTTCCGTGATGCCTATAAGAAGGTGGGACTCGACATTGAAGCTGGCAAGTTCACTCCAAACAAGAATATACACCACACCCACGAAGGAAGCATCGGCAATCTGTGCAACGACAAGATTGAGGCTCTGATGCACAAAACCATCGAGGAGTTTGACTTTAATCGCGTAGACAGTGCAATACAGGCGTTGCGGAAATAGCGGAATCAAGTTGCCCGCCCTCTCACTGGGTTTGTGGCACAACTTTGGCGCAATCGATGACTTCGGTTGTGCCAGAGGTATGATTCTTGCTGCGTTCGATGCCGGTGTGTGCTATTTTGACCTCGCCAACAACTACGGACCGCCTCCGGGCAGTGCAGAGCAGACTTTCGGACGAGTGCTTGCTGAAGACCTGAAGTCGCACCGCGATGAACTGTTCATCTCCAGCAAGGCAGGTCACGACATGTGGCAGGGAGTTTATGGTACCGGTTCTTCGCGAAAGAACATAATCGCTTCATGCGACCAAAGCCTCCGACGCACAGGACTCGATTACTTCGATGTGTTCTACAGCCACCGCTACGATGCGGAAACACCCATTGAAGAGACGATGCAGGCGCTGATTGACTTGGTCCATCAAGGCAAAGCCCTTTATGTCGGAATATCCAAGTATCCGGCAGACAAACAAAAGGAAGCCTACCAAATATTGAGAGAGGCACATGTACCTTGTCTGCTGAGCCAGTATCGTTGTTCTTTGTTCGACCTGAAGGCAAAGCGCGACAATTTCGACAATGCAGTTGCCGAAGGGTCGGGCATCATCTGCTTCTCACCGCTGGCACAGGGACTGCTTACCGGTAAATACAGCAACGGAATTCCAGCAGACAGCAGGGCAGCCAAAGAATCCGGCTTTCTGAAAGTGACGCAGGTGACGACCGAGCGTGTTGAGGCAGCAAAGCAATTGGCAGAAGTGGCAAAAGCACGTCACCAGACATTGGCACAGATGGCATTGTCGTGGATTCTGAACGACCGGAGAGTGACCAGCGTCATCATCGGCACATCGTCTGTTGCACAACTGAAGTCGAATCTTGCAGCATTGGATGCCAACGATTTCACCGATGATGAACTAACGCTGATTGATGAGATAATAAAAGATCCTGTTTTGTCATTCTGATGCAGAAAGAAGAAACATTGGTTTGATGAAAGAATAGAAACAGTTGTTCGTCTAGAGAAAAAGAAACGTCGGTTTGATGATGGCAAATGGTATTTGACTTGATGAAAAGAAAAAGCATTGATGCAATGAAGAAGATAGCAGCCGTATTGCTGGGCATTGTGTGTCTGATGTCATGTAAAGACGAAGTCAGCAGCACATATTCCACCAAATATCCAGTCCGTTTCTATTATGAAGTAGCAGGAAGTACCGAACTGTATAACGCCATGGGAAATCCGGGACAGTTCGTGACCATCCGCTCCGTCAACGGCAAGATACGCATAGGGAATTCACTGGGCAGCCATGACTATTCGCTGTCGCAAATTGGTTACTCGGAGTTTGAGTTCGGATTGGGCGGACTAATTGTCGGCACCAGCTCCACTCCCAACATGTCGAACGGCTACGATATAGTGGCTTATGATTTGGCTTGTCCCAACTGCGACCGACAGAGCTATCGTTTGAGTGTGAATACTGATGGCACGGCACTGTGCTCCCATTGCGGCAATTCCTACGACCTCAACAATTATGGATGGATAATTTCAGTCAACGACGACTCAAAAGAGTATAGGTCCTTATATAGATATAGGGTTGTGTACAATGGCATGGCAATCAATGTCAACAATCATTGATTAATGAAGCACTAAACGTATAATAGGAACAGAGGATTGGGCTGATAAAACATAAAATATGGCGGAACAGGAATCGGAGAATACACCCACGTTGAAGGAGCGGACAGCCAAAGGACTGCTATGGGCAGCCCTGAACAGCGGCTTCATGCAGTTGCTCAATGCGGTGTTTGGAATTGTGCTGATGACTGTGCTCGAACCGAAGGATTATGGCATGACAGCAGTGCTTGCCATCTATTCCACTATTGCTGCCCAACTGCAGGACAGCGGTTTCGTGTCAGCACTGACAAACAAGAAGAATCCCACTCACCGAGACTACAACTCCGTATTTTGGTTCAACATCCTCACCAGTGCAGCCATTTACATCGTTCTGTGGTTCTGTGCCCCGATGATTGCTGAATACAACAATGACGAGCGACTCATTTGGCTCTCGCGCTATGCCTTCCTTGGTTTCTTCCTTGCCAGTTTCTCCATTGCTCCAAGGGCAATACTTTTCAAGCAACTGAAAGTGAGGGAACAAACCATCTGCGGTTCTGTTGCATTGCTCGTGTCGGGCATAGTCGGCATAGTCATGGCTCTGTGTGGTTTCCGCTACTGGAGCATCGCCACCCAACCGATAGTATTTGTGGGACTTGTTTCTGTGTTGAGTTGGCATTTCGCACGGTGGAAACCTTCGCTCAACGTGAGTTTCCAGCCCGTACGCGAGATGTTCAGTTTCAGTTGCAAGCTACTGGTGACCAACATCTTCAACAATGTAAATAAATATGCACTCGAAGCCATTCTCGGACGCTACTACCAGAAACAGGAAATCGGATATTATTCTCAGGCAAACAAATGGAACCTCATGGGAAGTTCAGTAATCTCCGAGATGGTGCAGAGGGTGGCACAGCCTATGTTTGTGCAGATGGGTGACGACGAAGAACGGTTGAAGCGCGCTTTTCGCAAGATGCTGTGCTTCACATCGTTCATTGCCTTTCCGTTGATGTTTGGCTTGAGCATGGTGTCAGAAGAGTTCATGGCTCTGTTTCCCGACAAATGGCAACCTGCAGTTCCGTTCCTCCGCATGCTTTGCATTGGCGGAGCATTCCTGCCGTTGACAGCATTGTATTCCAACTTTGTCATCAGCCGAGGAAAGTCGGGAACATACATGTGGAATACCATTTGTCAGAGTGTACTTATCATTGCCAACGTTTTTGCAGTGCAGTACTTCAAGCTGGAGCTGTTCGGAATAAGCGGATTCCGACTCATGATTTTCTTCTATGTCATGATTCTTGCAGGTTGGCTGTTGGTGTGGCATTACTTCGTGTGGAAAGAAATCCGGTTGTCGTTCGTCCATGCCTTCATGGACATCTTGCCCTATCTTGCAACTTCAGTAATCGTGATGGTGGCAACCTGGCATCTTACGTCGGTAATAGAAGGCAACATCCTGTTGCTGGTTAGCCGCATCGCGTTGGCAGTCATCCTGTATATCTTGCTGATGTTGGTGGTCGATCGCAATACAATGAAAGAGTACATAAGTTTTATAGCAAAAAAGAGACATTGATGGAGAGAGATCATACGTTTGATTTTCTGTGTGGATTGTGCATCATCCGCATGATAGGCAACCATGCCATTGCCATGTGTGGATTGAGATGGTATGAGGTAGGAGGAGTGTCGTGGTACGACCTGATGGGTTGGACATATTTCTTCATGTGCTTTTTCTTTTTCAAAGCTGGATATTTCAACAAGACAGTGAGCGGAAACTCGCTGCAGTATGTCCTCGACCGTACGAAGAGGCTTCTCGTGCCATATATCACATGGAGCATAGTCGGAGCAATAGTCTATTTCGGAATGATTGCCTTGTTCCCACAGATTTTCGACCCCAAGACGATGGGCAGTTTCAAGTGGTCGCACCTCTGGGAAACGAGCAATAGCTACGGAAACGGTCCGTGTTGGTTCCTCATGTCGTTTTACGTGAGCTATCTCATAGTGCATTTCATGGAGAAAGTGCGCTATCTACACTGGATAATCATAGTTTTTCCCTTTGTGTCCTATTGGCTTTATCTGAAAGGCAATCCCCTTTGGCTTAGCCTTGATAACATATTCATGGGTATCTTCTTCTTTTTCCTCGGACGAGTGTGGAAAGTGGCAATGCGAAAGATGGGGCGCAAACTGGCGCTGACAGTGTCGCTGCTGATGATAGCAGCTTTCATTGTGGGCAACATCTATCAGCATGGCGAATACACGATGAGCACCAACAAATGGGATGGAAGCCCAGTGGGCATAATGCTCAACATGACACTCATACTGTGCGGACTCTCAGGATTCCTCCATCTGTTGCCACAGCGACGGGTGCCGGTAATCAACTTCATAGGACAGCACAGCATGGTCTATTTTGTTGCCCACTATCCCCTGATGCTTTTCTATATCTATATGCAAAAGGCATTCTCGGCAACCTACAAGTACAATTGGGGCATGTGCATAATGCTGGTGATATTCCTCTTCATTACCTGCACATGGCTTGTGCCCTATGTGGAGCGTGCGCCATGGTTGAGTGGACGATGGAAAAAGAAAATCAAAACTGAATAGATGAAACATAAACTTTTATTCATACTTTTGGCACTTGCATGCACTTCGACTGCAGCCATTGCCAAGGGCAAAGCACTGCTCATATCCGACAGCAAACACGTGGAACGCTCATGGAGCTGGTGCTTTACCGACGACCTCGATCTCGACATCCACCGCTTTACGGCTTGCTACGACTGTCTGCTCACGGCAGATCATGGAATGTCAGCAGATGTGCAGAGAATACTCTCCGATCGAAACCTGTCAGTGCTGAAACCCGATGTCGTATTCCTCCAACTCGGTTGCAACGACAGTCCAGATAGCGAACAGCAGTTCGAATCATACGAGAAATCCCTGTTCGATTATCCGTCTGGCAAGGTGTGTAACACCAAAGGCGCCAATCCACGTACCAAGGCCATTGCAGTGTCGAAAGACGAGGCTAAAGTAACAAATGATAACTTTGCTGGTTCGCTCTACCGCATCGTGTCATTCATCCGAAAGGAAGTGCCCGACGCACGCATCTTCATGCTTGCTCCCATAGCCTACGGCAAAGAGAAGACAGCCCACGATTCTACCAAAATTGCACAGGTACGGACTGTTGCCAATATGTTCTGCATCCCGTTTGTCGAGGATTTCCGGATGGTTACCGGCTACGACTTTATATGGAAAGCGACGAAGCCCCATGTAGGAGACGTACTGATTTTGGGCGACAGCTACAGTGAACTCCGTCGATGGACTCACCAGATGGAACTGCGATCAGAAGTCAATTTTGTCAATCTTGGCAAGACCAGTGCCACATTGAAAGAACGCGGCAACGACAATACCATAGGCAATCAGCTGAAGCGTATTCCGCAGGGTTGCAAGCCCGACATCATCCTCATTGAGGGCGGAACAAACGATGAGGCAGACCAACAAAGATTTGTGGACAACTACGCATCATGCATTGCCTCCGAGAAGCGTGGCACCTTTGCCGGAGCATTGGCATATATAATAAGGAATCTGCGCAAGCAATATCCCAAAGCACGTATATACGTTGTCACTCCCAGCGGACTCTACTATGGCCACACCGACAAACCATTTGAATTCATCGTCAAAGCCAATCAGATGCGGCTTGCAGCGCAGATGATTGGAGTACCGACCATCGACTGGGATCGTGAAGGACGTCTTTCCTTCGTATTCAACAACTCCAAAGGCGCAGGCAACGGCACTGAATCTACTCCGTTCCTCTACAACATCCCCACACGCGAAACTGGAGACTTGCTCCATCCCAACGACACCGGAGCCGTGTATCTTGCAGAGACAGTGATAAAAGTACTGAGGTGAATCTGAGTACTTCAACAAGACGTTTATTGAGTGTTGTGGGAGTTTTGCTGATACCTCAGCATTGCCCTTGGTTCATCAGTGAGTGATCTTTTTCTTGCTTTCAGAAATGAAAATTTGCTTGGCTGGAATGGACTTCATTCTTCTGCCCGACAAATCGTAAAGAGGGATTTCTTCATTTAAGACTGACGATCCATTGCGCCCGACTTGCGAACCGTTGTCTTCTGCCATGATTTCATCGATACCAGTTGTTGCATCTATCACTGTCACTGTCTTCAACTGGTCGAACACAATGAGAGAGTCAGTGAAAAGGTCAGGCTCACAAGCCACACGGATGCAGGCTTCGTCACCTTTTATGTTCATCTTGGCAAATCGGAAATCTATCGTATGCTGCTCGCCTGCTTGCAGATATTGCCCGATACCAGCCAGCACCGAGAGTCCGCTTGCTTTCTCTGTATTCTCATACACCACATAGAAACGGCCACAGAACTCATTCTCGCCCTCGTTGGTCACCGTCAGACTGAACTCCGCAGTCTCGCCTCTCGTCACCGTATCGGGAAACTGAAAGTCGGTAAGCACAAGGCTTGCAGCAGCCGATTCCGGAATTTGGCAACAAACATTTCCGTCATCGATCTTGACCGTCAGATAGTTCGGTGTTCCTCTCGAAGTCCTCGCCTCCGTCCATCCATCCTCATCTTCGTACATTGGTAGCAGTTGGTAAGTGCCGTCCGCAAGATTGGAAGGAAGAACAAGGTTAAGAGTATCGGTATAGGCAGTGTCGATTTCAACGGTGAAATCGTGATTGAATTCATGAACAAAAGCCACCGGGCTTTCCTTACCCACTTCCTTCAAAGCAAGAGAAACCCGTCCGGTGAAATCGTTCCAACCAATATTACAAAGGTCGCTTACTACGACTGTCAGGTTATGACTGCAAGAGGTTTCAAGTTCACTCACCGATTCACTATCTTTTTCCTCTATAATGCTTATGCTTGCTACTGCCATTTCGTGGCTTTCCTTCGTATCTACAGCCATGGTTTGGGGTTGCACTCCAAGGGTGAAAGCCTGCAGAATATTTGCTCCGTTCTCTTGACTGTCGGGAAGTTTGCCGTACTCGGGTTGGTTGGGAGTCATGTAGTCGATGTTGTAGTAACCATTGCACCATCCTCCCCAGCCCCAATTGATGTGGTAAAGTCCGTTGGAATCGTAGCCGTCGATAACGAAAGCATGCCCTCCACCATCAATGCCGTAACCTGAGCATAGCACAGGGCGATTGGCAGCAAGTTCACTGCGGATGAGATTGTGAAGTTCACTATGACTGAAGAGGTCACGATAGATGACGCGTATGGCTTTATCGTAGCCGAAGTAATCGACAAGTGCCTGTGGCTGACGGAAAATGCTGGCAGCACTTGCACTGATGCCGTACTTCATGTCGACAGCAATTCCACAGTCGCTCAGCAGTTGTGCAACAGCATTCACCTGGCGATCGGAATATTCCATGCCTTTGTACTTGTCAATCATGTAGTTCCACTCGTACTTGTGGCTTGAGAAATCAACCGAGAGCGTTTGCCCACATCCCAACGAATCAGTATAAGTGTGACCGCCCTTTCCTTGCGCCGGATATTTGTAGAAGTACATAGCCTGTGCCATATTGAGTGCCACGCAACCCACATAGCAGTGAGTACTGTCAATCATTGGAGTCATGGCATAGAATGGTTGGGATTGTTCCCAGAGGTCGGTGCAGAGTGGCTGTACTTCATCTGGCAAACCGGATTTCACGAGCACTGGCATCTTCAGTGTCTCTTGCCCCTCGAATTGTGCAATTGCCTTGCGGAAAGCTGGCACACGAAGCGCATTGGCATAAGTACCTTCATCGGAATAAGCCATCAGCACATCTTGTCCTTCTATCTCCTTGCTTACGCTGAATCCCTGCGCCATCCGTCTAACCTTCAGCTGTTTGCCGGTTTGAGCCGTAAGAGAGGTTGCCTGCAGGATAAAGAGAGCAAGCATGATGGAAGACAGGGCTTTCATTGAGAGAACTTTCATTGAGATGGCCTTCATTTCAAGTATTTTGCGAGTGGACTCTTGGCTTTCTTCAGTCCTTTTGCCACGCTCTTTGCATTCAGCATCGCACCGGCTTTCGATGTGTGGGTGTGGTCGTGATTGTAGTAAGCCTTTGCTTTCTCCTGTCCCTTCTTGTCGAGTGCATCTGCTGTAATATTGTGGACATCAATGAATTCCACTCCAGTTTCTTCAGCCACTTGCCTGTACCATTTGCCGTAGGAATCATTGCGACGTTCAATCTTGCCGTTTTGCCACTCGTTGCGTGGAGTGAGCGAAAGCAGGATTGGTGTTGCGCCCTTCTCGCGCACGTCCTGGATGAATTTCTTCAGATACCAGCCAAAAGAATAAATTACCTGGTACTTGCCATTTGATTTCATTTTGTAGACGTGACAAGTGTCGTCGGCTGAAGCAATCACTCCGCGTTCTTTGTCGCGGTCAATGCCTCCTATATCGTTGTGTCCGAACTGGATAAGCACATAATCTCCTGGCTCGAGCGAGTTGTAGACCTTGTTCCACAGCCCTTCGTAGAGGAAGGTGCGTGTGCTCCTACCTGCCCTTCCAGCATTTACCACGGTACATTTCTTCTCGTTGAACACAGTGCCGGCAACTGCACCCCAGCCCCACATGCCATCTTCATCCCTGTCGGTGTTTTTCATCGTGGAGTCGCCAGTGGTGAACACCACAGGCTTGCCTTTCTGCCGTCCTTGGTCAATTCGCTGTGGATGAATTATTTCCGTCTTAAGATAAGTCCTCAACTTAGCCACATCGGGATGAGTGCAGGCTTCGATGCCTTCGGCACATGACGATGCGTTCATCTTTGCGCCAAACTCGCTTGAATGGATTTTGTCGCCGAAGAAATGATAGTTGGTCTTCCATTTCCCGTACTTCTCCAGTTTGAGTGCGGAGATGTCGTTAAAGTCGATGAACGGGGTGTTGAGTTGCTCTGCCAGAGCCTTTATCCACGGGGTGAAGGTTGTGAGCTTGCGCTGTATCTTGGTCGGGTCATCTGGCTCGTAGTCATTGCGTGGGGTGAGCGTGAGCAAGATTGGTATTGCATGATGGCTTCGGATGTCGTTCACGAACTTGCGGATGTAGCCACCGAAGGTGTAGACCATCTCCTCTCTGCCGGTCTCTTTCACGGTCACCATCAGCGAGTCGTGCGAGAGTCCGCCCTTGAGACTTGCTCTTGCCCTACCTGAGTCCAACGGTCCGTTGTCGTTGTGTCCCAGTTCCAGAATCACGTAGTCGCCCGGTTGTATGCCTTTCAGTACGGGCTGCCACAGGTCACGGTAGAAGGTGCGTGGACTTGTTCCGCCCAGTGCATGGTTTTCCACCGTTATCTTGTTCTCGTCGAAGAACTCGTGCTCGAAATAACCCCAGCCCCATTGTCCGTTGCTGCCGTTGCCAAGCGTGCCGTTGCGCATTGTGGAGTTGCCAACGAGAAAGAGTACGGGATTGTTTCCCCGGCGCGACGAACCGCTTACGGGGCGTGCTGTGTTGGCTTTCGCAAGGCTGTCGGCAGTGAGGTCGCGCACACCGTCCACGTCTCTGAGCCCTTCCATCCTCGATTTGTCCTGGGCATTAAGCAGACTTGTTGCAGAGAAAAGTATTGAAGCTAGAAAAATTGTTAGTTTAGTCATTGTTCCTTTGGCTTTGAATTTCACCACAAAGGTAAAGCAAGAAAATCAAACTAACAAATTTATTGCGGATAAAGTGTATAGAATACATAAAATCCCGGGCAACTTTTTGCTGCCCAGGATGCTAAATAAATTATCGTCCCCCTCAAATGTGCCGGATTCTAGGTTTGTAAGAAATGGCACTTACGATAAAAAGCGGCATGTATCACTTTTATAGGTTGGCATTACGCTCGGCTAAGGTTCTGCGACGGGGCGGACGGAGCGGCATTGAAAGCGGCTGGCTTGGCCAGAACAGCTGTAGTCGTTACCGCCGAAGTAGAGGCAGCGCGCATCGCTTGCAGACTTGTCGCTGAGCGTACTCGACCAGTAGTAGCCCCACAAGCCATGATCGTAGAGACGATCTGTGCGCTCGCCCGAAGCCGGAAGGTATATGATGTTGTAATTCTTTTTGCTGACCACCTTATAATACTTCACAGTTTCACCCGCGGAATTTCTTCTGCTCATCCAAGTCCATGTGCAGTTTTCCCTATTGGCTAATTCTAAGAATTCACTATAAGTCGGAATACGACAGAAAGAACCCCAATTTACATAAGCGACATTATCTTCCTTGTCAAGGACGGTCTTGTTGTCGGTAGCATTATATTTAGTATAATGTCTACCATCAGAACAGTATTCATTGTTGTCGGAACAACTGCAATATTTATAGAATGTCACATTGTAGGTATTGGTATTGCCAGACTGTGGAACAGTTTCTCCCCAAGCATAATAATTACCATCATCATAAGCTGTCTCAGCACCGATATTAGTCTCTGCCCATAGCAGACCACTTGGCAAACCGAGGTCTATGAACTTATGGCCGTTGATAATCTTGCTGCCATCAGAAGTGTAATTTGTGGTTACATTTACCACTTGAAGCTTGGTACGAGTCATTTCAACCCTTGCAGATGTATTAGAATAATACTATTCGTGTTTTATATAACATACTATAATACAATAACATAGATGATGTATTCTAATCACAAAGTCACGCTACAACAACAAAAGACAAAGGCGTTTTTATTGTCTCTCTTGGATGCTTATCTTTTCCTTTTGTGGACTTTTACTGACTGAGGCATGCGAAGTTCATTTGTTATTCCATTGGTGTACTTGGATTGATAAATGCCAATGATAGAATAGTGTCTGATGTGGTTGGTGGAGAAATTACGGGCAAAACAAACATTCTCCGTAATATTTTACACGCAATCTTCGTTTATCTCAATCTTTAATTGTACCTTTGCACTCGAAAAGGAGTATGCTTATGACAGGAATAATAGGTACACTTGAGCGACAGGGCGGTTACATCACCGCTAGTGAAATGCGAAGTCGTGGTGAATATGAACAACTGCGACGGGCAACTGCCGACGGAACGTTGATGCGTATCCGTTCGGGGGTCTACGTGCAAACTGATGCGTTGGCTAACAATATGGTTGATGTGGAGCGCATCGTTCCGCGCGGAGTGTTGTGCATGTACAGTGCTTTCGCTCATTATGATTTGTCTACGCAGGTGCCAGCTGCGGTATGCGTGGCGATTGATGCAAAGCGAAAGGTGCGGTTGCCAGAGTATCCTGTCATCGACCTTTATTATTGGAAAAAAGAGAACCTTGAATTTGGCATTATCAAAAAGGATGTGTCAGGTTTCATGCTTTCTATCACAGACCTCGAGCGCACGGTGTGCGACGCGGTGAAGTATCGCAATAAGATTGGTTTGGACGTTTGCGGTGAAGTGATAGACAGTTATCTGAAACGCCCTGAGCGAAACATTTCGCTTCTCCACGAATATGCGGAGAAGCTAAGAGTGAACAAAATACTGACCATGTATCTGGAGACAAGACTATGACAAAGAATATCGGCAAATCTATCAAGACACGTCTGCTTAACCTCGCACATGATGAGAAGCAGGAATATATGAAGGTGTTGGTGAGATACCTGCACGAGCGATTGCTCTACAGAATATCAGTCAGCACATATAAAAGTCACTTCCTGCTGAAGGGGAGTTCGCTGCTATTTGCCTTGGACGGTTTCAAAGCTCGTCCTACCATAGATATAGACTTGCTTGGCGAACGGATAAGCAACGACCAAGAAAATCTGCGCAAGGCTTTTCGCGAGATATGCTCAATTGCCTGCGAAGAAGATGGAGTAACCTTTGATGCAAACTCGCTCACATTGGAACCAATTGCCGTGGAAAAGAAATATCCCGGCACATGCGTGAAGATGACAGCCCACTTGGACTCTATCGTACAGCAGATTTCAATAGACATCGGTTTCGGTGACGTGGTAACGCCTTATCCATTGTCGGTTGATTATCCTTTGCTTTTTGAGAATGTGCCGTCTGTAGAGCTTTATGCCTATTCTTTGGAAACATTGATAGCCGAGAAATTCCACACGATGGTTGACCGTGACGAAAGTAACAGTCGCATGAAGGACTTTTTCGACGTTTACCAACTTTTCACTTGCCACGACATCGACCGGGATTTGCTGCAGGAGGCGATAATCGGCACCTTCAAAAACAGAAACACTGCACACCATGACGGACTCAAACTCTTTACCGACGATTTCGCCACAAATCCAACTCGCAACATTTGGTGGAAGGCTTTTCTGAAGAAGATACGTTGGAAGGAACAGATAGACTTCCCCGTTGTTATGCAGTGCATAAAGGAGAACTTGCAGAGATACTGGAATAGAGAAACTCTATCATAGGACTCAAAAAACTCCCGTTCCGAATGCCCAACATAGGCTTCACAAAATGGGAGTTGCTTTGTTGTCTGATATATTGGGCTAATGCAATAGATGGACAGAATACCATCGTTTCTGATTTCAAAAGTTTGCTTCATCAATACCCAATGGTTGATGTCGCAGCCATGGGTTTTCCTGCAGATTGGAGAAATGAACCGATTTGGCAGTAGATTATATTTGTTTAACTACTTTATTTCGTAAAGCCTAATGTGGCAGTTGTCGCCTTGGGTCTTCTTCAAACTGGGGCTGGGGCAAAGGATGTCGCTTTTGTCTACCATGAAGATATTTGAAACGTGAAGTTTGGCGGGAGGATTGTTCTGTATGGAAGATGATGATTGGTATGCACAATACATAAAGGTTTTCGGGGTATCGCCATTAGGAGCAAGGTTAAACGTGCCCACAAATTTTCTTCCAGTTTCCAGTTCATAAAACTCTTTCAAATTCATTCTGTAGTAGCTTTTGCGCTTCGCCGAATTGGATAGATATTGGTGCATTTCGTCATCCGTAACGTAGAGGAAGAAATAACGCGTAGGTTTTGGGGCTGCATCTGTGCTTTCCCAGAATGTCAGTCTTCGCACATCATTAAACATTTCGCCGGCCGACTGAGGATGGGTAAAGGCCTGCAGTTGCGGATTTCTATGGAACTTGATTTCAATGCACCAACGCTCGATGCTGTCCTCATACATAAGGTCTAGTTCTTTGTTTCCTGGTACACTGCTTCCATAAGGTTCTTCAAGCGAGTAGTGGTCAAGATCATTATCTTGTTTCAGCATCGAGGCAAACCAATAAAAGCGGATATTGTCCTCAGAGAGGAACCCCTTGCGCTTTGCCAACTCCGACACAAATGTGTTGTATGCTTTATTGATATTCATTTTGGGGGACGTTTGTAATCCTACAGAATTTCGTCATTGTCAATCTCTTTGCAAACAGAAGAAAACAATTCGTCGATGCTCATATTTGCGAGCTCTTCTGCAGAGTAATCCTTGCTCCACCACGAGGCTGACACCGCCAAATCTATGCACTTCACCCTGCGGAATCCGTACTTCTGCTGAAGGAGCGAGGCAATCTTGTCTACAATGCCGCTTTTCAATTCGTCAATTGGTTCCATATTATTTATATTTCAGTCTTCACCGTGACCTGAAGCCACAGTAAAGACTGAAATGTTCGCTGTTTTATATTCAACCTTGCTCTTTGTAAATAAGCATCGCAGAAGGTATCCAGCTGTGTTGGTCCGATAAGGATGTCGAATATTTAATGTCTACAACCTCTATATTATTTTCAGCAATGAAGTTGTTTATCGCATTATCCAACCTCTCGTGATGAAGCGGATTGGTAGAACCCTTCATGATGAATGTTTTTACTTTAATCATAAGCATTGCAATTTTTTCGATAGATTAGCAATGGATTAACCCTATTCAGCTTCTATTTCCTCTAAATCACTACCGAACTTATCATATTTTACCTTATACAAATTACGGCCATAATCGTCGTAATCTTCCGGCTCTTCCATTTGCAGGCATTGATTGCCGTAGTAGAATTGATTAATGTCTACCATATCCTCACCGAAAATTGCTGCTATCTCTTGGTTGCTACACAAATAGAACTTTGAAGGATTAAAGTTATCCGTCTTAAACTCGCCTGTCAGTGTGAACCATTTCAGATCTTCAACAACTGCAAGATATGTACCATACTCTCTTTTGGGAGTTTTCGGTTGTGGCCATTTATCATCATCATTATCATCTGGATGAATTATCGAATCAGGGTCTTTGGTTTCGTAAACGACATTGCCAGCTTCATCAGTCACTTTTAAGTTAAAGCGATCACCGTCTCTAAATTGGTCTTCATTCATTACTAAATCCCAATTGTCATCTAGACGGTCTATAATATCTTCGAATTCAAATAGATCATCATATGTACCCATCATGGATTTTAACTCCTTAAGACCTTCAGCATCTAACTTTGACCAATGTATTTTCATCATGACCTTGTCAGTAAGCTCTACAGTATACGTCTTCATCTCTTTCTTTCCAGAAGTTGCCCCGCTACCAGCTGGTGCTTCTGCAGCATCCTCTTTACGCTGATAAGCAATCATATCCTCCATGTCTCTCTTGCGAGCCATGTTCTTTACTTTGCCAGTTGACTCAAGAGTCAGTCCTTCGAGAACCTTGACATGGTAGTCACGGGTCCAGATTGCAACTTTCAGACCACGCTCTGCCATACGCTCAATGAATTTGCCTGCCGTAAGACTGCTGCGGCATTCAAGAACGCCATCAGCCTTGAGCCCTAGTTCGCTAAGATTAGTAGTGTCGCCTGCCTCGCTACCACCTTGATACACTTTGATTTGTGAACCGAAAGCATCATTAAATGCTTTCTTCAGTTCGGCAACTGTAGTGTTGCCAGTTAAATTAAATGTTGCCATAAATTAAAGTTTATATAAGTTAATAAGTTTTACATTGCGATATAGACACTGATGACACCTACGGCGATGATGAGAGCCACCATACCAAGGCATCCATTTTTCTTTGGTTCCGCAGGCTGCTCAAGATACTGCAATGCATATCCCATTTTGCCGAAGTC
>CAVHYP010000043.1:0-21320 GCA_963640465.1 Bacteroidaceae bacterium
CGAACCCAAGACCCACAGCTTAGAAGGCTGTTGCTCTATCCAGCTGAGCTACCGGACCTGCATAATTGACTGCAAAGTTACAAAATATTTGTCAACTAAAACCATGCAGAAGCTATTTTTTCAAAAAAAATGACGTAATCAGTACTTGTGACCCACGCTTTTGAACTAACTTTGTATCTGATTTGAATAATAGAAGACCATTTATGAAGACTATCAAGAACCAGGAGTTTGGAGGTGAACGACCATTATACTGCGAACATGACCTTCGGCTGGAGAATGTGACGATACACTTGGGTGAATCATCCGTGAAGGAAACTTACAACATAGAAGCTGAAGACTGCAGGTTTGAGGGCAAATACGTGTTTTGGGAATGCAGGGGACTGAAGGTGAAGAACTGCAGGTTTGCCGAGAGTGCACGCTCGTCGGTGTGGTACAGCAGTCATCTGGAAATGGAAGGCTGCACCGTGGAAGCACCGAAGATGTTCCGCCGTGCGAGCGACATACGGTTGAGAAACTGCCTTTTTCCAAATGCACAAGAAACACTGTGGGACTGCGACCAGGTGAACATCGAGGACTGCACCATCGAAGGAGCCGACTATCTGGCGATGCACACGAGCAACGTGTACATCAACAATTACCGCCAGGACGGCAACTACTCGTTCCAATGCAGCAAGAATGTGGAAATCCACAACGCAGTGCTCAACTCAAAAGATGCCTTTTGGGAATGTGAGAATGTGACAATCTACGACAGTACAATCAACGGAGAATATCTCGGCTGGTATAGCAAACGTCTGCGGCTTGTGCGTTGTCACATAACGGGCGAACAGCCCCTCTGCTATTGTGAGGACCTTGTGCTCGAGGACTGCACGATGGGTGAAGACTGCAATCTCGCCTTCGAATACAGCACCATCCATGCCACCATCAACGGAGATGTGACAAGCGTGAAGAACCCCACAAGCGGAAGTATTGAGGTGAGAGGGAAAATAGGGGAGACCATCATCGACGGAAACCAGAAGGTGCCTGCCGACTGTGTGATCAAAAGCGAATCAGCGGCACTCTAACAGCACCACGTTCTCTACGTGCTGAGTGTGGGGGAACATGTCCACCGGCTGCACCTTCGTGACTTTGTATTTCACGTCGAGCAACTGAAGGTCGCGCGCCTGAGTGGCGGGATTGCAACTCACATAAACCACTCTTTCGGGTTCGGCAAAGAGGATGGTGTCGATCACGTCCTGGTGCATTCCGGCACGTGGAGGGTCGGTGATAATCACATCGGGCTTGCCATACTGATGGATGAAATCTATATTGAGAATATCCTTCATGTCGCCGGCAAAGAAGAGGGTGTTGTCAATCCCGTTTATCTCTGAATTCACCTTTGCATCTTCAATTGCCTCGGGCACATACTCAATTCCAATCACTTTGCGTGCCTTGCGGCTTACGAAGTTGGCAATGGTGCCGGTACCTGTGTAAAGGTCATAAACGAGTTCGTCTCCCTTCAGATCGGCAAAGTCGCGTGCCACCTTATATAAATTATACGCCTGGTCGGTGTTGGTCTGATAGAAACTCTTCGGACCAACCTTGAAGCGCAAGCCTTCCATCTCCTCATAGATGAAGTCTGTTCCCTTGAAACAAACCACCTCCTGGTCGCCGAATGTGTCGTTGCACTTGTGGTTGTCGACATAAAGAAGCGAGGTGATTTGCGGATATTTGCCAGCAATGAAGTCCATCAGTGCAAGAGCTTCTTTGCGTTCATCGTCGTTCTCAATGCGGAATTGGATGAGAAGCATCAGTTCGCCAGTGTTGCTGTCGCGGAACATGAGGTTGCGCAACAGCCCCTGGTTCAGACGAAGGTCGTAGAATGTGAGCGAATGTTCGACTGCATAGTCGCGTATGGAATTGCGTATGGAATTGATGATGTCGGGCATAAGCCAACACTTGTCGATGTCGAGAATCTTGTCGAACGCACCCGTGATGTGGAATCCAAGGGCATTGCGGTTGGTGATGACTTTGCCGTCATCCTCAATCTCCGATTCGGTCATCCACCTGCGGTTGGAGAAACCGAACTCCAGTTTGTTGCGGTATGACTGGATTTTCTCGCTGCCGAGAATGGGTGAAATCTCCGGCAATTCCACCTTGCCGATGCGTGTGAGATTGTCAACAACCTGCTGCTGCTTCCATCGAAGCTGTTCCTCGTACTTGAGACACTGCCACTTGCATCCGCCGCACACACCGTAGTGGCTGCAGAACGGAGTGGATCTGTCCTCCGAATACTGATGGAAGCGGATTGCCACAGCCTCCATGAAACTGTGCTTCTTTCTCTTCACCTGCAAGTCGACCACATCCCCGGGAACTACGTAGGGGACAAACACAACTTTATCGTCGACCCTTGCCAATGCCTTGCCTTCTGCAGCAATGGCAGTGATGGTCACATTCTCCAATACAGGAAGTGCTTTTTTGTTTCTGCTCATTGATTGATGGTTGTTGATAATTGGCTGCAAAGTTACAAAAATAATTGCCAACAAACAATTGAATCCACACACAAGAGACACGGATAATGGATGAAAAATAGTTTTTAGCCGTAGAAAACATCTGCGACTAAAGATTTTTTTGTATTTTTGCACTACAGAAAGCGAAAACAGACGGACATGAAGACTTTAAACCAGGTATGTTGGGGCGTAATAGGGTGCGGCGAGGCCACTGAACACAAGAGCGGTCCGGCGCTTCAGTGTGCCGAGAAATCTTCAATCATGGCGGTCATGAGCCGCAACAAAGACAAAGTCAGGTCGTATGCCCAGCGCCATGGCATCCCCCGCTTCTACACCGATGCCATCGAACTGATAAACGACCGGAATGTGAATGCCATCTACATCGCCACGCCTCCATCCACACACTCCACCTTCTCCATCATGGCAATGAAGGCAGGAAAGCCTGTGTATGTGGAGAAACCACTTGCGGCAAGCTATGAGGAATGTCTGCGTGTGAACAACATCTCGGAGCAGACCGGTTCGCCATGCTATGTGGCATACTATCGCCGCTATCTTCCCTATTTCCAGAAAGTGAAGGAACTGCTGAAACAAGGAATGATAGGCAAGGTGATGTCCGTGCAAATCCGTTTTGCAGTACCGCCAAGAGAACTCGACTACAACAAGACCGACCTGCCATGGCGACTCCAGCCCGACATTGCAGGCGGAGGCGGCTATTTCTACGACCTTGCAAGCCATCAGCTCGACATGCTCCAGTACCTTTTCGGAGTGATTCTTGATGCAGAAGGCTATGCAGCCAATATGGCAGGGCTCTACAAAGTGGAAGATACGTTCAATGCCTGCTTCAAGTTCGACAACGGCATAATGGGCAGCGGTTCGTGGTGCTTTGCAGCACACGACTCGGCACGTACCGACCGCATAGAGATTGTAGGCACAAAAGGAATGATTTGCTTCTCAGTGTTCGACTACACTCCAATTGCGCTGCACACCGAAAGCGGACGCGAAGAATTCGTCATCCCAAATCCTCAATATGTGCAGATGCCATTGATTCAGAAGATTGTAGACGGGCTGACTGGGGGCAAGCCCTGCGACTGCACTTCCATCAGTGCCACTCCTACCAACTGGGTAATGGACAGAATCCTTGGCAAACTATAATCAAATGAAACTGCTGCTGATTGCAACACTTTTTGCCCTCACCATGCCTATCCAGGCAATGGATGTTGACTCTGTCGACGTCCAGGCAGAAGGCATGCCCATACTGAAAGAAGGTGCACCTGCCGTAACAGAAGCAATGTCCATACCGACGGAAGGCGTGCCCGTCGTGAAGGCAGAAAAATCAAAGAGAAACTTCCTGAAAACCATATTCAAGGCAGCAGATGCAGTAACGAAATTCTTCATGGGGTGTGACACCAACTATGTTACGCCACAGAAATACGAATTTACAGCCCAAGCAGAACTCTCCTATTGGCACGACTATTACCGAATCACCTCAAGTAAGACAGGAACAATGAACTATATGTCGCTCGAGTCAGGAAATCCGCTTGTGCTCGGAGGCTACGTCTACTGGAGCATCCTCGGTTACGGACACTCCATAAACCTCGGAGATATAGGCAAACCACGTGGAGAAACCAACGGTACTGGACACCGGAACTCACTGGCCCTCAATACGGCACGTCTGTTTGCAGAAGTCTATACGTTCCGTTCAGGTAAATCGGCAAAATTCAGAAATGTATCAAATGTGGTACTGGATGACCACAACCGACGGTTCAGGGGTCTAAACTCCAAGTGTTTCGGATTTGACGCCCAGTACATCTTCAACCACAAACGCTATTCATGGCCTGCCGCATTCGGAGAAAACGCAGTGCAGCGCAAGAGCTGCGGATCGTGGAAACTCGGATTTTCATACAACCAAGTGAACGTGACGTTCAACAGCGATGAGTTGCCGGACTATATTGCACAGCAGATAGACACAACGCTGCTGTTCAACAAGGTGAGTTACAGGGACTATTCAATCAGTTTCGGCTACGGCTACAACTGGGCATTCCGCAAGAACTGCATTTGGGCAGTATCTGTCCTACCTGCAATCGGTTACCGACAGTCCGACATCACCAACCAGGACCTGGACAAAGACATACTTCGCAACATCAGTACCGATGTGGTTTTCCGCACCAGCCTTTTCTGGAACAACACCAAATACTTTAGCGGACTGGTGGTCGACATCCACACCTATGCATATAGGGAAAAGAAGTTCAGCCTGACCAATAACTATGGTACGGTGAAATTCATCATGGGACTCAACTTCCTAAAGAAAAGCCAATACAGATAACAAAGCATTTTATGGTGAGTACTATTCGCAAGTGGCGATGAGTACTATTCGCATTGGCAAATGCAAGTATATGCGTTGAGACTTGAGTATTGTTCGCATGTCCGGAAGAGCACCGTCATCAAATCTTTTCCCAACTCTTGCTCATGCGAATTCTTTCATCATCTCTTGCCCAAACCAAAAAAAATCTCTACATTTGCATCCCAGTATAAGAAGAAGAGGTATAAAGAATCAGAAGAAGACAGATAAAGAAAAGTATGAATCAAGAGAAACAACGTCCGCTTATCCTCATTTCCAATGACGACGGTTACCGGGCAAAAGGCATAAACACGCTGGCGCAAATTGCAAGGGAGTTCGGTGATGTGGTGGTGGTAGCACCCGACGAGCCACATTCCGGTGCGGCGCTGTGCGTGACTTTCAACAGCATCATCACCACGCGCCTTATTAGGCAGGAGCCGGGTCTGACGGTTTATTCTTGCAGCGGCACACCGGGTGACTGTACCAAGATGGGCATTGCCAACCTTTGTCCGCGAACACCCGATTTGGTTTTGGGCGGCATCAACCATGGCGACAACTCTGCAGTGAATGTGCACTATTCCGGCACCATGGGCATCGTGATTGAAGGCTGCATGAAGGGCATTCCTTCGATAGGTTTTTCCTATTGCTCACACTTGGCAGATGCCGATTTCACCCCAATGTTTCCATACATCCGCAAAATCATCGGCAGGGTTCTGGAAAACGGACTGCCGAAGGATGTCTGCCTGAACGTCAATGCCCCCGACATGAAAGAATACAAGGGCATCCGTGTGTGTGCCATGGGCAACGGCATTTGGGGAAATGAATGGGAGAAGCGGGTCAGTCCGCGAGGCTTTGAATACTGGTGGCTTGTAGGTGACTACACAAGCACTGATCCAGTTGATGCCGAGACCGACTATGCCATGCTTCGCAAAGGCTGCGTGACGGTCACTCCCACGAAAATCGACATCACAGCATACGAAGCGTTCGATATACTGAAACAAAGTCTTGAGCAAGAATGAGATATTATCTGATAGTCGGTGAGGCATCCGGAGATTTGCATGCATCGAATCTGATGAAAGCTCTGAAGGCACACGATGCCGGTGCTGAATTCCGATTCTACGGAGGCGACTTGATGCGCGGAGTTGGCGGAACTCTCGTGAAGCACTACAAAGAGTTGGCTTACATGGGTTTCGTACCTGTACTTACGCATCTGGGCACCATCTTGTCGAACATGCAAAGGTGTAAGGCAGATATCATCGACTGGAAGCCCGATGTGCTCATCCTGGTAGACTATCCGGGATTCAATCTCGACATTGCAAAATACATACGCCGGCACACCGACATTCCTGTCTATTATTATATCTCGCCAAAGATATGGGCATGGAAGGAATACAGGATAAAGAACATCAAGCACGACATCGACGAACTCTTTTCCATCCTTCCCTTTGAAGTGGAATTCTACAAGAAGCACAACTATCCCATTCATTACGTGGGAAATCCGTGCGTGGATGCAGTTGCGGAATTCAAGGAATCTGCCTTCGGACATGAGTCATTCAACGATTTCACTGCAGAATTCCATTTGTCATCCAAGCCCATCATAGCAATCTTGGCGGGTAGCCGTCGGCAGGAAATCAAGGACAATCTGAAGATAATGCTCAACGTGGCTGCAGCGTACAAGGACTATCAGTTCGTCATTGCCGGAGTGCAAAGCATAGGTGAGGAGTTCTACCGCAGGTTCATTCCCGAAGGTACGGACGTGAAAATCATCTTCAACAACACCTACCGACTTCTGCAGCAATCGGAGGCAGCAATGGTGACATCGGGAACTGCCACCCTCGAAACTGCCATACTGAAGGTGCCGCAGGTGGTTTGCTACTATATTGCTTGCGGAAAACTCTGTTCATGGCTTCGCAAACTCATCCTCAAGATAAAATACATCTCGCTGGTCAACATTGTTGCAGATCGGGAAATTGTGACAGAATTGGTCGCCGACCAGATGAATGCAAAGAACCTCAGCAAGGAGCTCGGTGAAATAATCAAAGGCGGCGACAGAAGAAAGGTCATGATTGACGACTACGACAAGATGATCGCCATACTGGGCGAGAAAGGCGCTTCAGAAAGGGCGGCAAACCAAATGTTGGAACTTCTGAAGAAAACTAAGGGAAACGACAGGTCGGTTACGAGCAGATGAATCTGCTGTATGCAAATCAGCTATGAGCAGATAAATCTGCCACAGCCTATATAGCCTATATAATAAGGAACAAACAAATACTACAACGATGGAATATAAAAGAGTATATGAGCCGGATGAAGTGCACGAACTGTACGACTGGTTCAAGGACGTTGACTACGACGGACCTCTCGACATGGGTCACGGACGTCTTGTGAAAAATACCAAGCATACGGTGAAATGCTTGATTCTGCAGACGGAAAACAACATCGGCAATCCCAATTTCTCGGGACTGATCAATCAACTGAGCATCATCAAGGACGAACTTATTCGGCAGAAGCTCGTAGACAAGCAGTGACCTTGTTGGTGAGATCCACAAAGTCGTCCACCGACAATTGCTCCGGACGCTTGTTGAATATTTCGTCTGCCAACAGAGGCGAGTCTTTTCCGACAATCTGCTTCATGCCGTTGCGCATCATCTTTCTGCGCATGGTGAACACAGTTTTCACTATTCGCCGGAACATCTTCTCGTCGCATCCCAATGACGATTTGCCGTTGCGCTTGAGGCAAATGACTGCGCTTTTCACCTTCGGAGGCGGATTGAACACGTTTTCGTTGACAGTGAACAGATATTCCACATCATACCAAGCCCGTACAAGCACACTTAGCACACCGTAAGTCTTGCTGCCAGGATCTGCCGCCATGCGTTCCGCTACTTCTTTCTGTATCATGCCAGTGCAACAGGGGATGAGATTCCTGCACTCAAGCATCTTGAAGAAGATTTGGCTCGAGATGTTGTAGGGATAGTTGCCTGTAAGCAAGAATGGTTTGCCGCCGAACACCGCATTCAGGTTCATCTTCAGGAAATCTGCCTCAATGATATTGTTGCCGAGTTGCGGAAAATGCGTCTGAAGGTAGGGCACTGACTCACGATCAATCTCCACTACCTTCAGTTCCCGTCCTTTTCCGAGCAAAAACTGAGTGAGCACACCCGTTCCCGGTCCCACCTCGAGGACTGGTATGTCTGGACACATATCTACCGTGTCTGCAATTCTTCGTGCAACATCCATATCTGTCAGGAAATGCTGTCCCAGGAACTTCTTAGGCCTGACTTTTGAAATTTCTTCGCCCATCCTTACCTCACATTCGTTTTTATTTCATAAATTTGCATTGACAAAGGTACGTAAAAAAAATCACACCGCAGTGAACTCAAAGAAGATAATTAAAAATACACTGAACATTTTGCTGCCAATACTGCTTGGAATGGCAATTTTGTGGTGGATGTACAAGGGCTTTGACTTCAGCCGCGTTGCCGACACACTGCTGCACGGCACCAACTGGTGGTGGATGGCATTCTCCCTCGTGTTTGGAGTGACGGCACAGGTGTTTCGCGGACTGCGCTGGAAGCAGACACTGGCACCGCTCGGAGAACGTCCGAGTACGGCAGACTGTATCCATGCCATCTTCATATCCTACACCACGAGCCTCATCATCCCGCGGTCGGGCGAGATGGTAAGGTGCGGAATCCTTTCGAAGTACGACGGCACATCCTTCTCCAAGTCATTGGGAACGGTTGTGGCTGAGCGTGCCATCGATTCGATTCTTCTTCTGTTCCTGGCAGTCCTTGTGTTCTTCCTCCAGATAGACCTGTTCATGAGTTTCCTTGACGCCACTGGCACAAGTTTCAGCGATGCGCTCATCCATATGAATACCCTTGGCTACATCATCGTGGCAGTATGCATCCTCGTGCTCATCGGGCTGTTCTGGATACTCGTCAAGCGTTTCGAGATATTTGCCAGACTGGTGAAGATATTCAACAACATCAAGGATGGAGTGTTTTCGCTCAAGGACGTGAGCAACAAGTGGCTCTTCATTGCCTACACCATAGGCATTTGGGGCAGTTACTTCCTGCATTTCTACACCACATTCTTCTGCTTCGAGTTCACGAAAGACCTGGGAATGGACGTTGCCATTGCTGCATTCATCGTAGGCAGCTTCGCAGTCATTGTGCCAACACCCAACGGCATGGGATCATGGCATTTTGCAGTAAAGACCGTGTTGTTGCTCTCCGGAGTGAAAAGCGCAGCCAATGCCGAGACATTCGCACTTATCGTGCATGCCATACAGACTGCACTCATGCCGGTTCTCGGAATTTATTCCACCATTGCTCTCCTGCAAAAAGGAGGCAGACACAAACAAACGGATCATAATCAATAACCAATTAATACAGAAAGACTATGGAAATATTAGATTTGAAACCTCAGAATGTATGGCGCTGTTTCCATGCACTTACTCAGATTCCTCGTCCTACAGGACACACCCAGGCTGTGGCAAACTACCTGGTAGAGTTCGGAAAGAAACATTGTGATGAAGCATTTATCGACAATGCAGGCAACGTCGTTATGCGCAAATCTGCCACTCCGGGCTACGAAAACCGTGAGACCATTATTCTCCAGGCTCACATGGACATGGTTCCGCAGAAAACAAAAGACAGTACTCACAATTTTGAGACTGACCCGATACAGACTTGGATTGATGGCGACTGGGTACGCGCCAAAGACACAACCCTCGGAGCCGATGACGGCATGGGCATAGCCATCGCAATGGCAGTGGTTGAGGATGCATCGCTCGAACACGGACCAATCGAAGTACTCATCACACGAGACGAAGAGACCGGCATGTACGGAGCGTTCGACCTCTCGCCCGAAACTCTCCACGGCAAATATCTCCTCAATATTGACAGCGAGACCGAAGGCGAAATCACCATCGGATGTGCCGGAGGACTCGACATCGTCTGCACACTCGACTACAAGGAACAACCAGTGGAGGGCACCGATACCGCAGCCTACTGCATCACCATCAAGGGACTGCTGGGAGGCCATTCCGGACTTGAAATCAACGAAGGCAGAGCCAATGCCAACAAATTGATGGCACGCGTGCTCTTTGCAACCGTAAACACCGGCCTTGCACATCTCTGCAGCTGGCACGGAGGCAACATGCGCAATGCCATTCCACGCGACGGCGAGGCAGTGGTCATTGTACCTAAAGCCAAGGAGGAAGAATTCAAGCAGATGGTCAGCCAGTGTGCAAAGACATTCAATCAGGAATTCCACGACATCGAGAAAGAGGAAATCCAAGTTGCTGCCACTCCATGCGACATGCCGAAAGCCCAGATGCCAGCCGACATCCAGTCAAACATCATCGATGCAGTGATTGCAGCCCACGACGGAGTGCTCCGCTACATCCCAACCATACCCGAAATCGTGGAGACATCAAGCAACCTTGCCATCATCTCCATTGCCGACGGACATGTCGACATCCAGATTCTGGCACGCGGTAGCATGGACAGCATGAAACTCTACCTCGGAAACAGTCTGCGCGCATGCTTCTCAATGGCAGGAATGAAAGTGGTGTTCGAGGGCGGTTACAGCGGATGGCAACCAAATACAAAGAGTCCGTTCGTGAAAGAGATGTCCGAAGTCTATGAGAAGATGTATGGTACGAAGCCAACAGTGCTGGTATGCCACGCAGGTCTCGAGTGCGGCATCATCGGTCCTAAATACCCGGAGATGGACATGGCGTCAATCGGTCCTACACTCCGTTCTCCTCACACTCCGAACGAGCGTTGCTACATCCCTTCAGTAGGCAAGTCCTACGACTATGTGGTGGAAGTGATCAAGAACATTCCAGTCAAGGCATAACAAAGCCTCGTACTGATTCCGAAAAGCCTTGCCGGAACATCCACTGGCAAGGAACTCATAAACAATCTTGAACTCAATCAGCCTCAATATGCTGAACAAGAATAAAGATTTGAAACGATACTACTCAATACGCGAAGTGGCAGAGCTTCTGAATGTGTCAGAAACTCTGCTCCGCTATTGGGAAAAGGAATTCCCCACCATCCGTCCGAGAAAAGCCGGCAGGGGAATACGCCAGTACACTGCGGAAGATATTGACGCCATACGCACCGTGTACCACTACGTCAAGGAGTGCGGAATGACTCTGACCGGTGCGCGCGAAGCAATCAAGCGCGACAAAGGCCAACCCAACAAAAAACTCGAAATCATCGACCGTCTTAAGTTCGTGAGCAGCGAACTGCAAGCCATCGGACGCAAACTCAACGAGCTGCAGTGATTTTATCGAACCGCAATGATTTCATCGAACTGAAGCAATTACTTGAGCTTCAAAGATTCCTCGAACGTCAAAAAACAGCCTGTTTATTCATTAATCCTTTCAGAATGAATGCTATGTGGTGGGAAATGTGTATCTTTGCAGTCGACAAGCAGAATTAGAACAAGAATCGGAGCAATTCACATGGCGAAAAATATCAAGGTAGCGTTGTTCGATCTCGACGGCACCCTCTTCGATACTGAAGGGCAATACACACAGTTTTGGGGGCGCACGGCACGCAAATACAGACCCGACGTAAAGGATTTGGAGTACAAGATAAAGGGCACGACCCTTGTACAGATATTCGCAAACTATTTTCCAAATGCCCAGATACAGAAGGAAATCACGGAAGGACTCGACCGCTGGGAAGAACAGATGAACTACACGTTCGTTCCCGGAGCGCTGGACTTCATCACCGACCTGAAAGCTCATGGAGTGAAGTGTGCTGTGGTCACCAGTTCAAACATCAAGAAGATGGAGAGCGTGGCACGGCAAATGCCGCAGTTCAGTGAACTCTTCGACCGCATCCTCACATCCGAGGACTTCGCCGCATCAAAACCCAACCCCGACTGCTACCTGAAGGGAGCGGCAGTGTTTGGCGCATCGACCAATGAATGTGTGGTGTTTGAAGATGCATTCACCGGTCTGCAGGCAGGCATGGCAGCAGGAATATTCACTGTAGGGCTTTCCACGGGCAATCCAGCCGAAGCAATCAAGGACAAGTGCAACTACGTCATCCCCGATTTCACCGGACTCAGCTACGACAAACTGCTGCGCATCGTCAACGGGTAGGATTGAGGACAGGAGACTGCGGGAAGAAACTTTAGCCGCATCGAAAACCTCAGTGGAGAAACCTCAACGCTGACAAAGCATTGAAAGCTCAGTAGCAATGCCTCAACAACCGGCAAAGCATCGAAAGCCTCAAGGACCCAGTCTCACTTCCGTCCCAACAACCAGATATCAAGAACTAAACTGCACAATATATGAAGAAAATTTTTACTTTTGCAGCCTTGTTGGCAATGGCAAGTTCTGCCTTTGCCCAGATGTCAATGACATTCACAGGCATCGACGGCGTGACCACCAAGAGTCTGTCGAGCGGATGCACACTGATTGAACTTCCAGTCGGCACCGACATGGCAAGTGTTATGGCGAAAGCCACGTTCACTGTGGATGGCACTAGCGTTGACGCCAGTCAGATTGTGCCAAACCCATCCACACTTTCGCTCACCGACGGCAAGGAGGTGACCTTCCTCTACAAAGGCAAAGCCTACGGATTCAAGTTCTCCGAAGGCAAGTATTTCACGGCAGTGTTCCTGTCCGACCCCCACACAGCCCAAAATGATCACGACGGTACAAGCGTGGCAAATATGCAGACCTACGTGTCGAGAATCGTGTCAATGGGTAAGTCAGGGGGGGCAATATTCAGTTTTGATGCCCTTCCCGGTTACGTACCTTCGTGCGACATTGCATTCTCAACTGGCGATATGGACGCAGATTCAAAGACCGACGATGATGACTTCAAAACAGCTCACGCTGGCTTTGCAAATGCCAACATTCCGTTTGTCACTATGTGCGGAAACCACGACCTTGTGCCTGACTATTGGACGGGGGATGATGGAGATGCGGGGCTGACCTACGGAATTAAAAACGGTGGCTCATACGCCAACGACGTAGCACTTGCCACCGTAGAGACTTATCGCAAAAACCTCAGCAACTATGGCATAAGCGATGTGGAGACCATCACTGACGGCACAAGCCACACTCAGTTCAACCCATTCTCATTCACATTCAACGGAGTGCGCTTCTATGTAGGTCAGACCTATTGGTTTCAGAAACCATACAAGAAACCAGAATTGTTTTTTTCTGCCGCTTACTACGCTCCCGATGGCGTGATTTCAGCCCTCGAGACCTTTGTGGGCAAGCACACCGGTGAAGCATCAGTATGGATGCAGCACTATCCGTTCGTGGCAGGAAGCGACTGCGACCGCTGGTGGCTTGACCAAAGCGACGTGGGCCGCTACATCAAGACTTCTGACTCCTCGGCTTATGGCACAAGCGACGATGTGGCAATCTATACCGATGCCACGGCAAAGACTATAGCTGCGAAAAAGAAAGACAAGCTGGCTGAGATAATCAAAAAGACCCAAAACCCTGTACATTTCTCCGGACACACCCACACTTTCTCCGTCAACACGTACAACGGTATCAAGGACTACACCACTGCCGCATCGGGCTACACCGCAGGAGCTGCCTACATCGTACTGATGAAAGCAGGCAAGGGTGTGGTGGAAGTGAAGCAAGTGCAGTTCAACTCCGACGTGATGGCAGGAGTGACCGACGAGGAACAGACAATCTATCCGGCTGACGCCAACGCAGTGGCAGTGAACCTTCAGACGGCACTCAAGGCACAGGGCGTGGACATAAGCACAGCCACATCGGCCCTTGAAACAGCAACCGACCAAAGTTCAGTAAGCGATGCCGTCTCAGCGATGTCATCTGCATTCTATACCTACATAAATAATAATGGTGGCAAGGATGTAGACGTAACTGCCATGCTCGGCGCCAACACTGGGTTCGAGACTGCTCAGGGAACAGCAGATGCAAGCCTCACGAACGTATATCCACAGACTGGATGGAACGAATATGTGGAATCATTCAGCAACTCAACCAATGCACAATACATCAAACTGCAGCAAAACACCGACCTCAAGTCTTCTGGCAACAACAGCCTCTACCTTCGTGCCAAATGGCAAGACCGTGCAGGCAAAGTGCAGGTGATGAAGCAGACAGCACTGCCAGCCGGAGTCTATAAGCTGGGCTACCAGGGTGCAGCCGTGGGCACACTTGCAAGCAGCCTCAACTATGTGGAGGTGGGCGGCAAGCGCACTCAGTTGACGATGCCTACATCATCCACTCTCGTGTCGGAGAACATAACTCTCGCGCTCACCGAACCATCGGTGGTCACCCTCAGTTTCGGTTTCACTGGAGGACAGGGCAGCACTGAGAGCGCAGTGTATGTGGACGACATCACTCTTACATACGAGGAGGGGTCATTAACTCCAGGTACCGATATGACTTCATGCATCAACA
Source organism: Bacteroidaceae bacterium (assembly GCA_963640465.1). Lineage (GTDB taxonomy): Bacteria > Bacteroidota > Bacteroidia > Bacteroidales > Bacteroidaceae > Colivivens. The sequence goes on from CAVHYP010000043.1 coordinate 14,255, forward strand.
ACGCCACATTCACTGGAGGCATCGAGACAAAGACCGTGCAAGGTAGCGGAGGCAGGGTGGAGACACCGGCAGAATGGACGTTCCAGTACGGCTACTCGGGATGGAATGACACATTCGTATCCGACGGAATGTTCAACGCATGGGCTGGCACCATCAGTCGCGCAGAACTCTCGCAGACACTGAAACTGCCCAACGGAGCCTACCGTCTGACGGCAGACGTGAAGACCGATAAGAATGCCGAGTCATCAAACTTATCCATCTACGGAGCGGCATCAAACAATCTCATCGGACGTTCAGAGGAAATCGGTAAAGGCAACGGTGACTTCAACACTTACTCATGTGCCTTCGACGTGGCCGACGGCACAGTGACCATCGGTATACGCTCCGACAATGCCTACTATCAGGTGAAGAACTTCAAGCTCACCTATCTTGGAGAGACTGCAGAGGAAGAAACCGATGCATCATATCTGCGTCAGGATTACTACTGGAACGGGCGCAACAGCCTGGAGTTTGATGCCAGCGGCGACAAATACAAGAATGCAACCGGAGTGGTGGTTTATCCTGTAGAGAAGAACCAGCTCATCACGGCAGCCACAACCAGTCAGTTTGCCTCGACCGACAACAAAATCGTGAATGGCGTGTGCCAGCGACTGGTGATTACCGACAAAGAACCGTTCAAGACCTCATCCGACTTCACCGCAACAGAAGCAGTGTTCGACCGCACCTTCAGCAAAGGCGTCTATTCCACCGTCTGTCTGCCGTTTGCCCCATCCACAGCAAAAGGAGTGTTCTATCGTCTTGACAGGGACGAGAGCGAAAACCTGACGATACAAACTCTGATTGCCCCTGTACGTCGTGCAAGCAGTAGCGCCACCCTTTACTTTGAGGAAGAATCCAATCCACAGTGCAACTTCCCTTACGTTTACATTGCCAAGGAAGACGGAAAGATTGAAGCCAACAACGTGAAGGTGGAGGCAACTCCAAGCACCATGGAATCCAGCCGCACATATGCCGGCTACTATATGCAGGGAGTCTACGAAGACACCTCGGTGAGCGACATCTACGGATTCAACACCAGCGGCGAACTGCTCAAGGCTTCCACAGCCAACATGACACCGTTCCGCGCCTTCATAAAATCATCAGATACAACACTCACGATTTTGATGGCAAACTTCAGAGACAGCAGCACTGGCATTGAGGATGTAACAGAGAATGCCGACAGCCTGTGTGATGTCTATGCCACCAACGGTGATCTTCTTCGCTCTGGTGTCAGCATTTCTTCTGCCCTCGACGGACTGAATCAAGGCATCTACATCGTGAAACAAGGAACCAAGGCACGCAAAATACTGAAGAAGTAAAAACGAAGACACGGCAAGTTGCAGGCAAATAATAAACGAAAATAAAAACAGACTGAAATAATGAAGAAAACATACAAGAGTCCAGTCATGGACATAATAAAGATGGAAAGTTCCGCACCGTTGCTTGACCTCTCAATAAATTTGAGCAGTGCAGGCAACGGAGACGAAAACACCGAATGGGGCGCAAAAGATCGCATCGGCGGTGATGAAAGCGACGAGATATGGTAAGATAAGACCTGACCGAGATTTGGTAAAAACTACGATGAAGCCAGTTGCAAAGACAAGTGCAACTGGCTTCGTTATTCCATGCCTCTCCTTACGTTATTCCATGCCCTCCTTACACTGTTTTTGCTCCCTGACTGGAAAAAAACGGCAACGATATACTTTTAGGCCCCGATGCAGACAATCCCATTTTATTTTTTCTTATTCAGCACATTCCCGTCCAGCATCCGGCAGTGTCAGGAAGTTTTGCTCTTATGTTGTTGGCACGATATATTCTCTTGCCTGTACCGAACGTGCATTCGATTTCGTTGCGTTCTCCGGCGGCCTTGGCCATTTCCTAATTGGGACGATGGATGAGGCTTCGTCGGAATGGTCATGAAGGCATTGTTCGCAGTTTCCAATAATTTGCACAAGTGCATGGAGTCGTTGACTGCAGTTTCTAATTACTTGCACAAGTGCATGGAGCCGTTGACTGCAGTTTCTAATTACTTGCACAAGTGCATGGAGTCGTTGACTGCAGTTTCTAATTACTTGCATAAGTGCATGGAGTCGTTGACTGCGGTTTCTAATTACTTGCACAAGTGCATGGGCCTTTTGACTGCGGTTTCTAATTATTTGCACAAGTGCATGGGCCTTTTGACTGCAGTTTCTAATTACTTGCACAAGTGCATGGAGCCGTTGATTGCAAACAATGATCACTCGCAGAAGTGCATGAAATCAAATTTTAGGGGAGATTCTGCATACTCTCTGAAATTTCCCACCTCGCCAAAATAATTTTCTCTGACCAGTAAAATAAAACGGGCATTTCGTTGGAACAAATCCGTGCCCATTTGAAACATACGCAAATTCATCGAAGAAACAGACATGACAACGTCTTTGCCAGGCTGAGAAAGCCTCAAATCCTTATCTACGGTCAATTGTCAGATGAGCGTCTGGCGATAATATAAGTTTTGAACCAAAAGTTTACATAAATGTACAATGATTTTTACACGTTGAAATTAAAGTCTAACTTTGCAAAGTCAATAACTAGGACGTATTACACGAAGAAACATTAATCGAACAAATACATGAAACAGAAAAAAGAACGAAGAAATATGGGATCATTCAGCCGATTCGGGCTGACATTGGCTCTTGTGGCAGCAGGCAGCATGACTGCCGGCAATGCTTTTGCACAAACTCCGTCTCAGGAAAAATTCGTGTTCGAAAGCACGGCAAACCCTTACCTTCCTTTGTGGGAACACCTGCCCGACGGTGAACCACGAGTTTTTGAAGACCCCGACAATCCGGGAAAATACCGAATCTACATCATCGGATCCCACGACGTGAGACTCGACAGCTATTGCGGTCCCGACATCCATGCATGGTCTGCCCCGGCAGAAGACCTAAGCCAGTGGAGAGACGAAGGAAGTCTCTTCAAATACTATATCTCAGGTCAGTGGGATGTGATGTTCGCGCCCGACCTTGTGGAAGTGAAAGGCAAGGACGGCAAGAATACCTATTATCTCTATCCACACAGCCGCGGATGGAAGCGTGTCGGCATGGTCTGCAAGAGTGACCGCCCCGACGGACCGTTCACACCGGTCAACCTCAACGAAGACGGCACTGCACTGCTCGACGGCAGTATCATCGACTTCGACCCATCAGTCTTTGTAGACAAGGTGACCGACAAGAAAGACAAGGACTACAGCATCGGTTTCCGTGCTTATGCCTTCTGGGGCTACCAGCGCTCAACAGCCATGGAGCTCGACCAAAACACCATGTACTCAATGCGCCCGGACACAGAGCTGCGCGACTATTTCCTGCCAGCCAGTGCACGCTACGGAGTAATCCGTGACCCTGAGGGAACAAAATATCCGGCACTCTACGCTGAGCAAAACCCCGGTGAATTCAATTTCTATGAAGCATCATCCATCCGCAAGGTCGGCAACAAATACGTAATGGTATTCTCTGGTTACTCAGGTCCCGACTACGGACTGGGTAGCACCAACTCAGCCTTGCGCTATGCCTTCGGCGACTCGCCGCTCGGTCCTTGGCGCAGTGGAGGAGTGCTCGTGGATTCACGAGGCGTAGTGCCAAACGAAGACGGAAGCAAACTCATCACAACAAACTCTGCCCACAATACACACGGAAGTCTGCAGGAAATCAACGGACAATGGTACGTGTTCTACCACCGTCCGCCAAGAGGATTCGGCAATGCACGCCAAGCTGCAGTGGCTCCGGTCATCATTGAATGCGACAACAAGAAAGTGGCAGACGGAGGAATCGTCAGAATCACCGCCTACGACCCTTATGCCAAGGACGGCAAATGGACTGCCAAAGCTAGTGACGGCAACGAATACACCGGTGCCGAAGTTACATCAGAAGGTTTCCACATCTTCGGACTCGATCCCAACCGCTATTATTCAGCCGGCTATGCCTGCTACATGTCAAACCCGGGCTGGATGCAGGACACATGGGACGTGTGGGACAACAACATGGACCTCACTGGAGTGAACAACGGTGGAATCATCGGATTCAAATACTTCGGATTCGGCGGTTTGGCTAAGAACAGCAAGGGAATCAAGGCATTCGAAGGTGCAAAGAAAGGCAACCAGACTGCCATCAACCTTTTCCTCACACCATGCACCGACAAGGCATTCACCATCAAAGTGATGATCGACGGTCCGTATGCCAACAGCACATGGAACGGAAAGCAGATTGCAACAATCAGCGTTCCAGCCAATTCAAGTAAGGTTTCCACCAAATTCACAGCCGATGTGGCATCAGCAGTGGAAGGTCTGAAGGGCAAGCATGCCATCTATCTCATTGCAGAAGGACAAGGCAATGAACCACTGTTCAATCTCCATGGAATCGGATTCAGCAGCAAGAGCAAAGCCATCGACCGCTTCATCGCTCCAACCGTGAAGATTGAAGTGAACGGAAAGAACATGGCAATTCCTGCCACTCCAATCCACTCAACTGAGCAGAACGGATTCTGCAGTGCCACAAACTACGAAATCAAGTGCACAGTAAATGCCAACGAACCATTGATAGTAAAAGCCAATGCATCCGACCCAGATGTCAAGACTGAAGTGAAATACGGAGTGGACGGCTATGCAGCAGCTGTGGTCTGCACATACAAGTCACAGACAAAGACCTACTACATTACAAGAGAAAACGCCATCGACGAAAGCTATGGCTTCAAGGACACATACAAGAACTACTTCGACATAGGCGTGGCAATCAACATGGGGAACCTCGACGATCCAACCCAGGTGGCAATGATTCTGCGCAACTTCACCAGCATAACTGCGGAGAACGACATGAAAGCAATCTCTGTTCATCCTTCAGAAGGAGTATGGAACTGGACCAATGCTGACCGTATTGCTGACTTCTGCCGCAAGAACGGACTGAAACTGCGCGGTCACAACCTCTGCTGGCACACCCAGTTCTGCGACTGGATGTTTACCGACAAAGACGGCAAGGAAGTAAGCAAGGAAGTATTCTACAAGCGACTTCGCGAGCACATCCACACAGTAGTGAACCGCTACAAAGACATTGTGCATGCGTGGGACGTAGTGAACGAGGCAATGTCGGACGGAGGCGACAATCCTTACCGCCAGTCACGTCTCTACAAGCTCTGCGGCGACGAATTCATCGCAAAAGCATTCCAGTATGCACACGAGGCAGACCCGAAGGCTGTGCTCTTCTACAACGATTACAACACTGCCGACCCGGAGAAGCGCGACAAGATTTATAATATGGTAAAGAAGATGCAGGACGCTGGTGTACCAATCACCGGAATCGGAATGCAGGGCCACTACAACATCTATGGTCCGTCAGCCAAAGATGTAGATGCTGCAATCGAGAAATACTCAACTCTCGTGAAGTACATCCACATGACAGAGCTTGACATCCGTGTGAACAGAGAGATGGGAGGACAACTGAAGTTCGACCGTGGCGAAGGAAACGTAATCACCGACCAGCAGAAGAAAATGCAGGAAGAAGCCTACACCAACCTCTTCGCAACACTACGCAAGCACAAGGATGTAGTGAAGTGCGTTACATTCTGGAATCTGAGCGACAAAGACACATGGTTGGGCACAAACAACTATCCACTGCCATTCGGCGCTGACCTCAAGCCAAAGAAAGTCTACTCCATCATCCGTGACTTCAAGTAAAAAGTCAGCGATACCAAATTGGATTCGCAACTTCAAATGAGAATCGCAATTTTGACGAAGTTCAAGGCTTTGACGAGATTCAAGGCTTTGACAAGATTCAAGGCTTTGACAAGATTCAAGGCTTTTACAAAGTCCATGACTTAAAACATTGTTCGCAACACCAAACGAAGTCAACGGATAAAACATAGCATACGCATTAATAAAAGCATAAAATAACGCTGTATTCAGTTCCTTTGGAGCATAAAAACCTCCGAAGGAACTGTTTTTATTACCAACAGCCCCTTTAGTTTGCTAATTTTAACTACCTTTGCAGTCTCAAAAAGCAGAGCCGTAGAAAACATACAAAGGGAAACTATAAAAAACATACAAAGCAGAACTATAAAAACACATACACATGAAGTTTGACATAAGGGAGGTGTATCAACCCAAATTTTTCCACATCTTCAACAAAGGGTATTACAACAAACAAAAATTCGTTTCCGACGTCATTGCGGGTATAATAGTAGGTATAATCGCACTGCCGCTTGCCATTGCCTTTGGTATTGCCAGTGGGGTGTCGCCACAGCAAGGACTCATCACTGCCATCGTAGCAGGATTCATGATTTCCTTCCTTGGCGGTACACGATTCCTCATCGGCGGACCTACCGGTGCATTCATAGTCATCGTTGCCGGCATCATCGGTGAATACGGAATCCAAGGATTGAGCATAGCCACCATCATGGCAGGCGTATTTCTCGTTGCTATGGGATTGTGCCGTATGGGTGCAATCTTCAAGTTCATTCCTTACCCCATCATCGTCGGTTTCACCGGTGGTATCGCTGTCACCATCTTCTCGACCCAGATGAAGGATTTCTTCGGTATCACAGCCGACATACCATCGGGTTTCATTCCCGAATGGCACGCCTACTTCATGAATATCCCCAACATCAATCTGACAGAGACCGGTTTGAGCGTTGTCTGCCTGCTGGTCATCATCGTATGGGGAAAGTTTATCAAGAAGATACCAGGCTCACTCATAGCATTGATTGCAGGTACAGCCATCTCCGTTTTGCTCGATAAATTCGCAGGAATCCACTTCGCAACCATCGGAAGCAAGTTCCCGGAACTGGCACAGGGACTGCCCATGCCATCGCCTGTTGCCCCAAAGATGGATTACGAAACAATCATGGACCTTGTGTCGCCAGCAGTAACCATTGCCATACTCTGTGCCATCGAATCATTGCTGGCAGCAATGGTGACTGACGGTGTAACCGGTAAACGCCACGACTCCAACACCGAACTCATCGGTGAAGGATTTGCCAATATCGTCACTCCTCTCTTCGGAGG
>CAVHYP010000044.1:0-21063 GCA_963640465.1 Bacteroidaceae bacterium
CGAAAGTAGGAGGCAAATGCCTTTTATGATTAGCATTTACCTCCTACTCGATTGGGGTCGGATGATATTCTTTATTTGACAAGAATCTTCTTGCCGCCCTTGATGTAGATTCCCTTTGACGGATGTGCCACTTTGCGTCCTGCTAGGTCGTAGTAGGCTGCATCGTCTGTGTTTGCTTCGATTGTGTTGATTCCAGATGCATCGGCATTGATTACTATGTTGTAGGCATAGATCTTGTTGTTGTACTGGAGGTAGAGGGTAGTGGTGTAGGTGGTGTTCAAGTTGGCGTCGTCAACCACGAATGAGTGGATTGTGCCGTCGATGAATCCTACCTGGAACACTGCCTGGTCGGCTGGAACTGCTTCGCCGTCGGCATTGAAGCTGAATCCGTACATGTCGTCGAAGTTGTCGGCTGTGAGTTCATTGTCTGCGCTCTCTACTATCCATTCACCGTTTTCGAGAATGTCTTCTTCGTTGCAGACGAGTTGCTCGCATGCATTTGCAAGGCTGAGGCTGATTTCGTCGAAGTCGTTGCCGTCGGCATTGCGTGCTTCTACGTAGATTGTCTCTGTTCCGACAGGCTTGATTTCAACGATGGTCTCCACGTACTTGAGTGTGAGGTTGATTTTCACTGCCTTTCCGTCCCAGAGGTTGGCAAGATAGAAGGTGCTGTAGACCACATCGTCTGTCTGTGGAAGTCCTGGTACGTTGAACCATGTGATTTCGCTGTCGTAGTACCACATTGCGTATGCTCCGTTGCCTGTGTAGTTGGCTGCATAAGCTGTTCCGTTGTCGTCGGCTGCTGACATCCAGAAACCGCCGCCGCCGTAGGTGCTTGCTTCGCTTACTGAATATGCTGTGGTGAGGGTGCCGTCGGCTGCCACTCCGTAGAGTTTGGCATCTGCCATTCCTATTATCTCTTCGATGTCTTCAACTGAGGTGGTTCCGATTTCCCATGATGAGGTGGAAGGTACGACTTTCACTGTGAGGTTGTATTCGGAGACGTCGCAGGTCTCAAGAGTGTATTTGGGCGCAACGATTGTCATCTTCATGTTGATTGCATAGTAGAGCGAGTCGCCTACTACGAGATAGACTGATCCTGCTACTTCCTCACCGCCTTCGAATACGCTTGGTTTGTTGCCAAGTCCGAGGGCTTGTACTGAGTCGTTGTGGATGTAGTCGATGTAGTACATTGTGCCGTTGTCGCTGTAGTTGCCGATGATTCCTTCGTCGGTGAGCCAGAATCCCTGTGCCTCTTCGGTGTTGTCGGCTGTGTAGCTGTCGCTGATGCTTCCGTAGGAGTTGGTTGCAATGAGTTTAAAGTCGGCTGGGGTGATTTCCTTGCCTGCCTTTGCAGTGAAGAGGGCAGCGATGGAGTCGGCATTGAGTGTGTAGTACTCAAGTGTGCTCCATGTGAGTTGTGGGTCGCGGTCGGTTATGGTCCATGTTGCTTCGCCTACTTTGGTGAGGTCGGTGATGAGTGTCTGTTCGGGCAGACTGAATGTGAAGTGTATGATGTATGCCTTGTCGCCATAGACGATGTAGATGTCGGCTTTTCTTGTCTCGCCTGGAGTCATTCCGTTGGGGTACTGGCCTGCGGTGCAGTAAACTGCGTCGTATTCCGGCAGATACTTAATGCTGTTTATGTAGAACAGGTTGCCGTCCTGGTATGCAGCATTGCGACACTCTTGCTCTTCAACTTCCTGCTCCGTCTCCGGGTCGATGTGGATGATGCCGCCGCTGAAGTAGAATCCTGGTGATGGAGGTGCGGCGCCGTCGCTAGTCAGTCCGCTCCACTGTTCGTTGCTGGTGTCGTATTCTTTTGCGAACACCATCTGGCGGAACACACGTGCCATGTAGGTAGTGTCGATGCCGAGTGCGTTGCCGATGCCGGTGGTAGGTACGGTGTATTCATAGCTCCAGCCCTCGCTGTTCTGTTCCTGCACGATGTCGAAGGATGTCTCGCCTACGATTGTCAGTTTGGTGAGGTCGGTTTCCTGTGTCTTGTCTATTTGCTCGCCTGCATCAATCGAGAAGGTGAGGTCGAATGTTGCCTGACCACCATTGAGGTTGAGCGAAACGGTTCCCTTACATTCGATGCCCGCAGCAAGTGGGTTTGAAGGGTTTTGGCAGATGGTCATTGCCAGGGTGTTGGTTTCTACGTCCATGTAGTGGATATAGACACCCCAAAGAGATCCAGTAGTCCATGCACTGAAGTTTCCGTTTTGGTCCATCTCGAAACCGCCGTACTGCTCGCTGAAGAATGTAGGGGTTGATGAGGAGTTCTCCAACATGAAAAAACCATTGAACTCGTAACCATTGGTGTTGCCGTTGGCATTGGCAGTCCATTCGTCGAATGCATCCACCAGTTGGGTGACGGTTACGTTCATCTCTGCTGCAACTTCAGACAGATTGAAAGTGACATCGGGACCTTCGCACCATCCTGTGCGTTGTTCGTCGACTAATGTTGCAGAGAATTGAGCCTTCACGCTGCCGCTCATGAGCAGCATAATGGCAACGAATAAAGAAGTAATTGTTCTCTTCATACGCATTTCTTATTATCGGGTTAAACTAATGTCTTGATTCTTCATAGTACGTCAAAAACAGCACTTAGAGTTCTTTTGATTGCAAAGATATATGAAAAAAAACATTTGGCATACACTGATGCCTGTATTTTTTTTGTAGCAAGCCATTTTTTTGCTTCAAGCGTACTTCTGTGGCAGTGACATGAGGATAATTTTATTCTTCCTCGCCCTGCACTTCTCTCCGGAAGCAGGGAAGCCTCTCTTCGTCATCTCCTGAAATAAAAGACTTGCCATCAGAATGGGTGGGTAAGAAAGCGGGTGGCAATAGGAGCACAAGCGCTTGACAAGCGTACAAATGCTAGGAGCTAGTTCTCTTGTCGAGAGCGTTAAAGCGAGTGTGGGAATTAGCGCGTGGCAGACAGGGCGAGTTGTCGTTCGAATGTCATCGTCTACGCTTTCGGAAAAAACTGATTCCTAGTTCTGAAATATGCCATTGCGTGGATGCAATACCTTCATTCGCATTGAAAAGTAGGTATTGTTTGCATGCAAAGTCTATTTTCGCATTGAAAAGTAGGTATTGTTTGCATGCAAAGTCTACTTTCGCATTGAAAAGTAGGTATTGTTTGCATGCAAAGTCTACTTTCGCATTGAAAAGTAGGTATTGTTTGCATGCAAAGTCTACTTTCGCATTGAAAAATAGGTATTGTTTGCATGCAAAGCCTTCTCCCGGAAGTCGGAAATGCCATTGATCGCGATCAGAGCCTTCCCGACGACTAAAAAAATGCCGTTGATCGCGATCAGAGCCATTTCCGGAAACACGGAGAAGCTGTTGATTGCGATATTTGCCCTTTGCCCGATTAATGTTCTGACGAAAAGTCGGTGTTCAGGAAACGAATCATCGCCTGGTTAACGGTCTGTTACAGGATGATTGATGTTTGAGAAGAACTGTGATCAGTAGATTGCTTGGGTGATGTGTCGGCACAGTTGTTCGAGGTAGTGCTGGTCGGTGGTGTCGAAAGTGGAGGGGATGTCGCTGTCGATGTCGAGCACTGCGACTACTTCTCCTGCTTTGCTGAATATGGGCACTACAATTTCGGACCGGGATTGGCTGCTGCAGGCGATGTGGCCGGGGAAGAGGTCGACATCGGGCACTACCTGGGTGGTGCGGTCTTTCCATGCTGTGCCGCACACGCCTTTGCCGTAGCCGATGCGGTAGCAGGCGGGACTGCCTTGGAAGGGTCCGAGGATGAGGTGACGGGTGGTGCTGTCTTTGGGGTGCACGAGATAGAAACCGACCCAGAAGAAACGGAGTTCTTCCTTGATGGCTGCTGCCACGTTGGCGAGGACGCTCACTTCTTCGTGTTCGCCGCTGATGAGCAGGGCGGTGTCGGCTACGAAATGCCGGTATCGTTCTTCTTTTGTCATGGTGCGGGGTGGGGACTAAATCTTGTCGAGCACTATCTGTATGAGGTCACCGATGTTGTTTTTGTAGCCGGTGTTTGCCTGGTGTGCAAGGCGGTTGGCGATGACCATGCAGACGGTGAGGGCGCGGTGGCCGAGGTGTTTGCAGAGTCCTGCGAGTGCTGCGCTCTCCATCTCGAAGTTGGTGATGCGGTAGCCGTGCCACTCGAAGTCGCAGATGCGCTGGTTGAGTTGGGGGTAGGCGAGGGGTATGCGGATTTCGCGTCCCTGGGGGCCATAGAATCCTCCGCAGGAGATGGTGACGCCTTTCACCATGCCTTTGTCGGCATCGAACAGTTGGGCAATGAGCGAAGGGCTGTTGTCGACCACATAAGGCGATGGCAGGTTATGGTAGTCCCAGCCTACGTGTGCAGTGAAGGCTTTTTCGAACTCGAGGTCGCAGATGTGGTCGCGGTCGGCATAGTAGTTGATGAGTCCTTCGATGCCGATGGATTTCTCGCTGCACACGAAGGTGCCGATGGGCGTGTCGGGCTGGAGTCCGCCGCAGGTGCCGATTCTCACCATGTCCATGCTGGTGATGATGGTTTTTTCGCGGCGGGTGGCAAAGTCGATGTTTTTGAGTGCATCGAGTTCGGTTACTACGATGTCGATATTGTCGCACCCGATTCCGTGGGATATGGCTGTGATGCGCTTGCCGTGGTAGGTGCCGGTGATGGTGTGGAATTCACGGCTCTGCACGTCGCATTCTTTCTTGTCGAAGAATGAGGCTATGAGGTTCACGCGGTCGGGGTCGCCACACATGACGACTTTGTCGGCGAGCTGGTCGGGGGTGATGTGGAGATGGAATGAACTGTTGTCGGGGTTGATGATCAGTTCTGAGGGTGCGAAATATCTTTCCATAATTGTATGTGAGTTTACTTCTGCAGGTTCTCGTGCATGTATTTGGCTGCTCTGCGCCCGTCGCCCATGGCGAGGATGACGGTTGCTCCGCCGCGCACGATGTCGCCTCCGGCATAGATGGTGGGGATGTTGGACTGCATCTGGTCGTTGACTGCGATGGTGTTTTTGCGTCCGAGCTGGAGTCCTTCCACTGACTTTGGCACAAGTGGGTTGGGGGATACTCCGACTGCTACGATTGCCATGTCAATGTCGATGGTTTCAATGGCTCCTTCTACTGGAACTGGGCTACGGCGTCCGGATGCATCGGGTTCGCCCAGCTGCATTTTCTGCAGGCGCACTTGGCATACTTTGCCTTTCTCGTCGGCGATGTACTCGATGGGGTTGTGGAGTGTGAGGAACTCGATGCCTTCTTCTTTGGCGTGTTTCACTTCTTCGAGCCGGGCTGGCATTTCTGCTTCACTGCGGCGATAGGCGATGAACACTTTCTCGGCTCCGAGGCGTTTGGCTGTGCGGCATGAGTCCATGGCAGTGTTGCCGCCTCCGACTACCATTACGCGTCTGGCTTTGTTGATTGGTGTGTCGCTCTCGGAATTGGATGCGTCCATGAGGTTGACTCGTGTGAGGTATTCGTTGGATGACATCACGTTGATGCTGTTTTCGCCGGGGATGTTCATGAAGTTGGGGAGTCCGGCTCCTGATGCCACGAAGATGCCTTTGTAGCCTTCGTCTTCGAGTTGGCTGACGGTGATAGTCTTGCCTACGATGCAGTCTTTTACGAAGTGTACGCCTGTCTTCTCGAGATTGTGGATTTCAACGTCGACGATGGCATTGGGAAGTCGGAATTCGGGGATTCCGTATTTGAGTACTCCGCCTATCTCGTGGAGTGCTTCGAATACGGTGACGTCGTAGCCGTTTTTAGCCATGTCGCCTGCAAAACTGAGTCCGGCTGGTCCGGATCCCACTACTGCCACTTTGATGCCGTTTGATGGTTTGCACTCTGGGAGTGCCATCTTTCCGGAGTTGCGCTCGAAGTCGGCCGCGAAGCGTTCGAGGTTGCCTATTGCCACTGCCTTGTGGCTCATTTTCAAATGGATGCACTTGCTTTCGCACTGTTTCTCCTGTGGGCATACTCGTCCACATACGGCTGGCAGTGCGCTGGTGGCTTTAAGCACTTTGGCTGCTTCGAGGAATTGTCCGCGCTCGATGTTCTTGACGAACGACGGTATGTTGATGCTTACGGGACAACCTTCCATGCAACTGGGCTTGGGGCAGTCGAGGCAGCGCTTGGCTTCTGTGAGTGCCTGCTGGACGGTGAGTCCGGTGTTGACTTCTTCGGTGCGTGTGGTGGCACGGTAGGCGGGGTCGAGTTCGCCCATGATGCAGCGTTCGATGGCTGACCGGTCTTTGGGTTTCATGGCTGCCTGCAGCTCTTTGCGCCATGCTGAATTGCGGTCGAGGAGCTCGGCAAGGGGTGTGTCGGTGGTCATGCCTGTGGCATCGGCATGGGACGATTGGTTGGTAGTGTCAGCGGTGGCGATGACGGAGTTGACGTGTGCCTCGAGTTTCTTCATCTCTTCGATTTCCACTTCACGGAATGCGCCCATGCGCTTGAACATCTCATCGAAGTCGACTTGGTGTCCGTCAAATTCCGGTCCGTCGACGCAGACGAAGCGTGTCTTCCCTCCCACCGTGATGCGGCAGGCTCCGCACATTCCGGTGCCGTCGACCATGATGGTGTTGAGGGAGACATCGGTGGGGATGCCGTATTTCTTGGTGAGCAGACAGCAGAACTTCATCATGATGGCTGGACCGATAGCGAAGCACTTGTCCACTTTCTCGCGCTGGATGACTTGTTCGATTCCCACGGTCACTACGCCTTTCTGTCCGTAGGATCCGTCGTCGGTCATGATGATGACTTCGTCTGAGTGTTTGCGCACTTCGTCTTCAAGGATGATGAGCTCCTTAGTGCGTCCGGCAAGCACGCTGATGACTTTGTTGCCTGCAGCCTTGAGCGCCTTGATGATTGGCAGCATGGGTGCCACGCCTACTCCTCCTCCGGCACACACTACGGTGCCGTAGTTGTCTATGTGGGTTGCCTGTCCGAGCGGACCTACGACGTCGGAGATGTAGTCGCCTGCATTGAGCTGGCAGAGCTTGGTGGTGGTGTAGCCCACTGTCTGCACTACGAGTGTGATGGTGCCTTTGTCTGGGTCGCTGTCGGCTATGGTGAGGGGGATGCGCTCGCCTTTGTCACCGGTGCGCAGGATGACGAAATGTCCGGCTTTGCGTGACTTGGCGATGAGAGGTGCTTCGACTTCGAACTTGAAGACTTTCTCGCTGAACTGGGTTTTTGATATGATTTTGTTCATCTGCTGTCTGTTGCTTTTTTTCTGCTGCCTGTTAGTTTATGAGGTCAAAGCCTGTGTATTTGCGGAGCACTTCGGGCACGCGGATGCCTTCCTCGGTCTGGTTGTCCTCGATGATGGATGCCATGATGCGTGGCAGTGCAAGTGCCGAGCCGTTGAGTGTGTGGCAGAGCTGCACTTTCTTGTCTGCATTGCGGTATCTGCACTTGAGGCGGTTTGCCTGGTAGGTGTCGAAGTTGCTGACTGAACTTACTTCGAGCCAGCGTCCCTGTGCTTCTGAATAGACTTCGAAGTCGTAGCAGATGGCAGAGGTGAAGCTCTGGTCGCCGCCGCAGAGTCGGAGGATGCGGTAGGGGAGCTGGAGTTTCTTGAGCAATCCTTCCACATGGTCGAGCATCTCCTGATGGCTCTGGCGTGAGTGTTCGGGTGTGTCGATGCGCACGATCTCTATCTTGCTGAACTCGTGCAGGCGGTTGAGTCCGCGCACGTCTTTGCCGTAGCTTCCTGCTTCACGGCGGAAGCACTGTGTGTAGGCGCAGTTTTTGATCGGAAGGTCTTTCTCGTCGATGATTACGTCGCGGTAGATGTTGGTCACTGGCACTTCGGCTGTCGGTATGAGGTAGAGGTCGTCGACTTCACAATGGTACATCTGTCCTTCTTTGTCGGGCAGCTGTCCGGTGCCGTAGCCTGAGGCGGCGTTGACCACTGTAGGCGGAATGATTTCGGTGTAGCCTGCGTTGCGTGCTTCATCGAGGAAGAAATTGATGAGTGCGCGCTGCAGTTGTGCTCCCTTGCCTATGTAGACAGGGAATCCTGCTCCAGTGATTTTCACTCCGAGGTCGAAGTCTATGATGTTGTATTTCTTTGCGAGTTCCCAATGTGGAACTTTTGCATTTGCGTTTGTTGGAACGGTTGTCCAGTTGCCCACTGTGTCGCCTTCGTGGCATTCGCGCAGGCTGGACTTGACTACCATGTTGTCGTTGGCACCGGTTCCTTCGGGCACTTCGTCGTATGGTATGTTCGGAATTGTACAGAGGAGTGTAGTCAGGTCTTCTTCTGCTTTGTTCATTTGTGTCTGGAGGTTTTGCGACTCTTCCTTGAGTTTAGCCACTTCTGCCTTCACTGCTTCAGCCTCGTCGCGCTTTCCCTGTTTCATGAGTGCACCGATTTGTGCTGCATGTTTTTTCTGTTCTGCCAGGCAGGCGTCGAGCTGTGTTTGTGCTGCACGTCTGCTCTTGTCGATTGCTATTGCCTTGTCGATAGCTTCTTTGGCTCCGTCAAAGTGTTTTTTCTCAAGTCCCTTGACTACTTTGTCGGTCTGTTCTGTGATTAACTTTAATGTTAACATATTCCTGTTGTGACTATTGAGTTACTTTTTTCTTTGGGTTTTTCTTGCCCTGACTTTTTGTTTGATCTCTGCTTTGTATTTGGCTGCTCCGGATCCGTGGGCACCTGTCTTGTAGCTTTTGCTGCGTGCCTTGGTCTTGACTTTGTTGCCGTCGGACTTATCGTTGGTTTTGCCTTTGAAATTGATGCCGTTGGTCATGGCATACATTATCTCTTCGTCTGAGGTCATAGGCTGAAATCAATGGTGGAACAATCTGATTCCGGTGAATGCCATCACGATGCCGTATTTGTTGCAGGTGTCGATGACATGGTCGTCTCTCACTGATCCTCCTGCCTGGGCGATGTATTCCACACCGCTGCGGTGTGCACGCTCGATGTTGTCGCCGAAGGGGAAGAACGCGTCGCTTCCGAGTGCCACTTGTGTGTTTTGTGCGAGCCATGCTTGTTTCTCTTCCTTGGTGAGGGGTTCGGGTTTCTGGCTGAAGAGGTTCTGCCATGCACCATCTGCCAGCACATCGTCGCATTCCTCGCCCATGTAGAGGTCGATGGTGTTGTCGCGGTCGGCACGGCGTATGCCTTCCTTGAAGGGGAGCGCCATCACTTTAGGACATTGGCGCAACCACCAGAGGTCGGCTTTGTTGCCTGCGAGGCGTGTGCAGTGGATTCGGCTCTGCTGTCCGGCTCCGATGCCGATTGCCTGTCCGTCTTTCACGTAGCAAACGGAGTTGCTCTGGGTGTACTTCAGGGTGATGAGCGCTATCTTCAGGTCGCGCTTTGCTGCTTCGGAGAGGTTCTTGTTGTCGGTCGGTATATTGTCGAACAGTGTGTCGCTGCTTAGGTCGACGTTGTTTCTGCCTTGCTCGAAAGTAATGCCGAACACTTGCTTGTGCTCAACTGGTGCGGGTGTGTAGTCGGTCGACATCTTGAGGATGCAGTATGTGCCCTTGCGCTTTGCCTTGAGGATTTCGAGTGCTTCGGGTGTGTAGTCGGGGGCGATGATTCCGTCGCTCACTTCGCGCTTGATGATGAGGGCTGTTGCTTCGTCACAGGTGTCGCTCAGTGCAATGAAGTCACCGAAGCTCGACATACGGTCGGCACCGCGTGCGCGTGCATAGGCTGTTGCGATGGGGGATAGTGGGACTGGAATGTCGTCTACGAAATAAATCTTCTTCAGTGTGTCGCTCATTGGAACTCCCACTGCTGCTCCGGCTGGGCTGACGTGCTTGAATGATGCAGCTGCCGGCAGTCCTGTTGCAGCACGCAACTCTCTCACCAGTTGCCAACTGTTGAATGCGTCGAGCAGGTTGATGTAGCCTGGACGTCCGCACAGTACTTCGAATGGAAGTTCTCCGTTTTCCATGTACACTCTCGATGGTTTTTGGTTTGGGTTGCAACCATATTTAAGCTCTAGTTCTGTCATTGTCTTTATGTCTTTGTGAAGGCTTGGTCTCCGGATGTTTTGTCGGTCTGAAGACCCTGTCTTCGGTTATTTGTTGTTTTGTCTTTTGTGAAGGCTATGCCTCCGGTTATTTAATTGTTGAATTGTTTTCTCTACTAATATTTTGCAAAGATACGCATAATAATTGTTCTCTTTACTAATATGTTGCAAAGATACGCATAATATTTTATTTCACAACTGCCTGTTCCGTATTTTTTCTCTGTGCCTCTGGTGGTTTTGCCTTCTGTCATTCCACGTAGAGCACAAGTCCTTTCAGGTATTCGCCTTCTGGATGGTAGATGTTGATTGGATGGTCGGCTGGCTGGTGGAGCTGATGGAGGATGCGTACCTTACGGTGTGCTTGGGCTGCAGCGGTGAATACGGCAGCACGGAAGTTGTCTTTGGTAACGACTTGCGAACAACTGAAGGTGAAGAGGATTCCGCCGTGCTGTATCTTCTCGAATGCCTTGTGGTTGATGCGTGTGTACCCTTTCAGTGCATTGCGCAGTGCGTCCTTGTGCTTGGCAAAGGCTGGAGGGTCGAGTATGATGAGGTCGTAGTTGTCGCCCATGTTGTCGAGGTATTTGAATGCATCTTCGGCATATGCCTTGTGGCGCTGGTCGCCTGGGAAGTTGAGTTCCACGTTGGCATTGGTGAGGTCGATGGCTTTCTGCGACGAGTCGACTGAATGTACGCACTTGGCTCCTCCGCGCATGGCGTAGAACGAGAAGCCTCCGGTGTAGCAGAACATGTTGAGCACGTTGCGGTCTTTGCTGTAGTGCTCGAGCAGGCTGCGGTTGTCGCGCTGGTCAACGAAGAATCCTGTCTTCTGTCCTTTCAGCCAGTCGACATGGAATTTCAGTCCGTTCTCTATGGCGATGTCGTCTGCACTGCCTCCCAGTAGGAATCCGTTTTCCTGTCCGAGGTCTGCCTTGAAGGGCAGTGTGGTCTCCGACTTGTAGAATATGTTCTGGATTTTACCTTCCATCACTTCCTGGAGAGCCTGTGCCACTTTCACGCGGTCTTGGTGCATGCCGACCGAGTGGGCTTGCATCACAGCAGTGTTACCGTAGATGTCAATCACCAGTCCAGGCAGGTTGTCGCCTTCGCCGTGTACCAGCCGGTAGGTGTTGTTCTGTGGATTGTCTGCCACTCCGATGCAGAGCCTCACCTTGTAGGCTGTCATAAGCCGTTGCTTGTAGAATGAGACATCGATGGTCTCATGGTCGAACGTGAGTACGCGTACCATGATTGATCCTATCTGATAGTGTCCGGTGGCAATGTACTCGCGTTGGCTTGTGAATACTTCCACCACATCGCCTTCCTCGGGCTTGCCGTCGATTGATGCGATGGCACCTGAGTAGATCCACGGATGGAAGCGCTGCAGGGATTCTTCCTTTCCCCGTCTAAGATAGATTCTGTTCATATTCAATCGTTTGCTGGATATTGTTGTCGGCATGTTGATCTGCCTCGTCGTTCTCTATAAGTTCATAGTCGTGGCTTGTCTTCAACCGTATGATTTCTTCATGAATCTTGATGCATGCCCAGGCATCGATTGATGCATATGCCTTCTGTGCGTCGGTCAGTATGTCGGCTTCCCAGTTGCTCAGCCGCTGGCGCTTGCTTATCATCTTGCCGAAGAGGTTGGCATAGACTTTCTGCAGGGAGCTGTCTTTGATTCCCACTAGTTTCACTTCGTCCTGCAGCTCGATGTATTTGCCCGGTGTGAAGCGGTGGCGGCGTTCGAGGGTTTGGAGGTCGTCTTTCAGCGACAGTCCCACTTTCACCACCGACTGGCTTTCGAGCAGACGGACGAGGCTCTCGGGCATGTCAATCCGGTTGAGCCGGAAGAGGAAACAGGTGTCGTGGGTGGAGACTTGGAGCAGTGCCACTTTGTTGACCACGTGTTTGCGGAACGAGGGTCTGGTTTCGGTGTCTATTCCCAGCAGGGGCTGTTCCATGAGGTATGCCACTGCTTTGTCGGCATCAGCCTTTGTGGTTATGGTGAAGATTCTGCCAGGGAAGGTTTCCTTCGGCATCATCCCAATCAGGTTCTTGTCTATCTTATCGTATATAGTTTTGTTCATCGGTGTTGTCAATAGAGTATTTCACTTCATGGAGCGCACGCATCACGTTCACCAGTTTCTGTCCCCAGTCGGTCATGAAGTTTTGTTTGCAGGCTTCCAGTGCCATCATCTTTTCCTCGTCTACACCTACCTTATATATATAGGCGAAATTCTTGATGTCTTGGTAGATGTCGGCAATGTTTTCGCTGACGGTCATCAGTATCGGTTCGTCGCTGTATTTCATGTCGCTCACGAACACATCGAGGTAGTCGTCTTTGTCTGACATCAAGAAAGCCACGTTGTTGCGTATGATGTTGTAGTTGTCCTCAGTCACGTAGTCGCCTATGCTGCCTTCCACGACGCTCTCGTACTCGGGCATCAGTGTACCTTTCAGATAGAGCAGCGGAAGCAGTTTCACCATGGTGTCCACGAATTCTTCGCGTTCTCTGTCTTCCAGGTCTTCTAGATAGGCGCAGAACTGCACTGCCACTGTGGTGAATTCCAGTACGTCGCGTTGGTATATAGGACTTTCATTTTTTTGCATCTCTCGTTCTTTAGTATGTTATAGCGTTGTTGTCTAGATGAATATGATGTCGGAAATCACATAGGCTCCGACTTGTTCGTTGAGTTGGCGCACCAGACTGCTTCTGCCCATCATGAGGTCGCTCTTCAAGGTGGAGGACTTCACCTTCACGTAGAGAGTCTGGTTCTTGATGAAGAGGTCGCCCGTGTAGCGTGCAATGGTATTGCCCACTACTGTATTCCATGACTCGATGAGCCGGTACTGGTTGAGCGGAGTCTCCAGTCCGTTCTGTCGCAGGCAGTCGTTCAGTATGTCTGTCAGTGCCTCCGTCTTGCTTCGTTTCATTCAGTTACATCCTCGTTTTGTTTCGTTTTATTCTCTCGTTTCCTCGTTTTACCTCGACTTATTCTATGTCTTGCATCATTTTATTCTGTCACTTCTCCGTCTTTCACGTTGAATATCTTGTAGTCACCTTTCGACATCTCGAGGATACGGTCGAGGTTTTCCCGGTTGGTGTCGGTGATGAAAATTTGTCCGAGGTCGTCGCCCGATGCCAGGTGTATGATTTGTTCCACTCGCTGTGCGTCGAGCTTGTCGAATATGTCGTCCAGCAAAAGCAACGGTGTGGTCTTGCAGCCCGTGTTGCGCAGGAAATCGAACTGAGCCAGTTTCAGACTGATGAGATAGGTCTTGTTCTGTCCTTGCGAACCCTCGCGTTTGATGGGGTAGCTGTCGATGGTCATCGTGAGGTCGTCGCGATGGATGCCGTGAAGCGAGTAGCCCATGATGCGGTCTTTCTCCCGTCCTTGCTGTATGGTCTGCAACAATGGTCCGCGTGTGCAATGGCTGCTGTATTCCAGTCCCACCTCCTCGTGGTTGCCCGATATCCGGGTGTAGTATTCCTGGAACACGGGGATGAACTGCGTGATGAACTCGTTTCTCAGCTTGTAGATCTGTTCACCCGTTGTTGCCATCACTTCCTCGAATGCTTCCATGATTTCCGAGTCGGGTTCAGCTTCCTGCTTGAGCATCGAGTTGCGCTGTTGCAGAGCGTTGTTGTAGCGTATGAGCATGTTTATGTAGCTTGGGTCATACTGTGAAATTACCACATCCATGAATCTTCTCCGTCCGTCGCTTATGCCATTTATGAGTTCGTGATCGTTGGGCGACACGAGTATGAGTGGCAGCAGTCCGATGTGTTCCGACATTTTCTTGTATGCCTTCTTGTTGCGCTTGAACTGCTTCTTCTGTCCCCGTTTCAGTCCGCAGGAAATCTCCTCCTGTGTGCCGTTTAGGTCGTACAGTCCTTGAAGCATGAAGAATTCTTCTCCGTGTCGTATATTCTGAGAGTCAACGGCATTGATTGAACCCTTGGTGAACGACAGGAAATAAATGGCATCGAGGATGTTGGTCTTCCCCTCTCCGTTGCTTCCGATGAAGCAGTTGATGTTTGGAGAGAAATCGAGTTCGGCATCCCTGATGTTTTTATAGTTCAGAATTGTGATATGCTTCAAATTCATTGTGCAAAGATACTGCAATATGAGCGAATAAACAAATTTATTCACATTTTTCGGTTTGACGAAGTACGACTGCTTACTGGCTTTGCCTTAATTTGCCTTAGAAGTCGGGCTGTACTTCGAGGTGGATGTGCTTGCCTGTGGCTGGATGTATGAAGTCGATGGACTCTGCATGAAGATACATGCGGTGACTGAGACTTAACTGTGAATCAGGCTGTTCATTCGGTGTGCCTGATTCTATGAAAAGATCTTCCTTCTGTGTGCTTGATTCCGTGCAAATCTGTTTCTTCAACGTGCTTGACTTTGAATAAAGCCGGTCGCCGACGATTGGACAACCGAGTCCGTCAGAATGGGCTGCATGCACGCGCAGTTGGTGGGTTCTGCCTGTCTGAGGATAGAAGACGATGCGTGTGCGGTTGTCTTTCCTTTCCAAAACTTCGTAGTGGGTGACGGCTTCTTTGCCGTGGGCATAGTTCACCATCTGTCGGGGTCGGTCGAGTTTGTTGGGTGACAAGGGTAGGGTGATGGTTCCGCTTTCGCTCTCCACTGTACCTTCGAGAATGGCTATGTAGCGTTTGCGCACTTCGTGTCTGTAGAACTCTATCTGCAGAGCCTTGTGGGTTTCTTTGTCCTTGGCAAGCATCATGATGCCCGAGGTGTCCATGTCGAGGCGGTGGACAATCAGTGGTCCGCTGATGTAAGGGTGGGTGGCCTGTATGACTGACTCCACGCTCGGTGCATCCACATTGCCTCGTACAGCCAACATCCCTGCGGGTTTGTAGACGGCAATGATGGCATCGTCTTCGTAGATCACTTTCATCTCGCGTGCCTTTTCGCGCATGGTGGCGATCAATGGGTTTTCTTCTACATCGAGACCGATGATCATGTGCTCGAGTATCGGCTTGCACTTTGCCTGGCATGCCGGATAGTATTCGCCTTCATACCTTACTTCGCCTTTGGGTGATCGGCCCAACCAGAACTCTGCCATGCAAAGCGGTTGCAGTTTTTGCCGATAGGCATACTGCAGGAGTTTGGGCGCACAACATTCGCCTGCTCCTGAAGGCGGAATGCGACAGGTCTGCTTGTCGAAGATGTCTACCAGCGACCGCGTCTCTCCTCTTGCATTGAGAAACTGGAACTGGTTGAACAGCTTCATCTGCAGAGCCCTTGACCTTTCGCTCTTTTCCTCTACATCGGGCATGGCGCTGATAATGGAGTCTTCTTCTCTGTAGGTAGTTTCCCATTGGTCGACATCATACACGGGCGGTACAAAACCTTCGATGCAACGCTTGCCGTCGAGCAGTCCCGAGAATGCCCAAAGACTGCTGATGCCATTGGGAGTCATCACCACAAGCACTCCGAACATCTTGCCTAGTCTGATTTCTTCTTGCCACTCGCAATGGCTGCGAAGGCATTCCTGCAGCATGTGGCTTGCACGGAGCGAAAGAGGGTGGGGCTTATAGCAGAACGGGTAGGTGAACTGACGGGGTAAAACGACTTCACCCTCCAATGAGAGAGGGTGAAGTGCAGATGATATGAAAGGGAAATCAGTCATTATTTCTTTTTTGCATTGGCTGGAATCCTTATTACAGAAAGGCTGTAGGCTGGGATGTCGTAGCTCAGTGTAGGACTGACTTGCAGTGTGGAACTCTGTGGCTTTACGTCCCTGTCATCGGGTTTGCCACTGAGGATAGTCAGACTTGCTGTTGTGCAGAAGCCTTGCAAGTCGCCAAGGTTGATGGTTGACTTGGTGTTGACTGGCAGCAGGTTGACAAGCTTCACAATGAGGTCACCGTTCTCTGCTTTCACTACTGAGGAGTTGACTCTCAGTTGCACTGCCTCGTTTCCTTTGACCGATATGTCGGTCGGGATGTATTCCACTCCGTTGTTGTTGCCGAAAAGGTATTGCACATAGTAGCTTGGGGCAGGACGTACGCTTGTGTTGCCGAAGTAGATAAGATCGGGGTTCCAGTTGGAGTGTTTGTCCTTGCAGAGCAGCGGTGCGTAGGATTCCATGACTACCACGTCGGCATTGCGCTCGAGATTGGTCATGTGGAGAGCTTCGCTAAGGGCATTTTCCATGCGGTTGCCTCCACTTGCCCATTCACCGAGATACACCTTGGTGCCGTTGCGGTCGTACTTGTCGTAGAAGTTCTGGTTGTGGATGAACCATCCCGGACTCACATAGTAGTGCTCGTCGACGATGTCCACATTTTCCTTGCGTGCCAGTTCCCATCCGTATTCGTAGTCACTTCCTTCGAAGAACGGACCGACAGTTCCCACCACTTCGATTTCCGGATATTTGGCTTTGATTCCCTTGTTGAGGAAGTTGAAGCGCTCGGTGAACACATCGGAGATGAGGTCTTCGTTGCCTATGCCGAGGTATTTGAGCCCGAATGGTTTAGGGTGTCCTGCGTCGGCACGCATCTTTGCCCACTTGGATGTCTTCGGGTCGCCGTTTGCCCATTCAATGAGGTTGAGCAGTTCCTGAAGGTATTCTTCCATGGTCTGCAATGGTTCGGATGTCGGTATGCATGCCTCTTGTCCTGCGAATGGCAGTCCGCCCTGCTGACCGTGTCCTCCGCGCCATGAGTTCTGGCAACATACTCCTGCCGGCAATACTGGCAGTGGTGCTGCACCTATGTCTTCGCAGAACTGGAAGTATTCGTAGAATCCGAGTCCCATGGTCTGATGGTAGTTCCAGATGTTGGCAAGGGTTTTGCGCTCCCACAGCGGTCCTACGGTGTAGTTCCAGTGGTACATGTCTTCAAGTCCTTGTCCGTGGCTGGCGCAACCGCCCGGGAAGCGCACGAACTTTGGTTTGAGGTCGGCAAGTGTCTGTGCCAAGTCGGGACGAAGTCCGTTCTTGCGGTTCTTGAAGGTCTTTTGCGGGAAGAGGCTTACGAAATCGATTGCCATCTTTCCTGTCTGCATTGGAGTGAGGCGTATTTGTGCATTGTCGCAGTCCTGGCTGGCTGTGATCACTGCCTCATATTGTTTCCACTGTCCGTTGGCTTTGAATGTCTTTTGTGCCAGTACCTTGTCGCCGTCGATAAGTTCCACTTTCATGTTGCCTGCTCCTTCCATGTTCTTGAGGAAGAGTGAGAGGTCGTATTTGTCGCCCTTGCGTAGCACGATGCCATCGAAGCCTCCGTTTTGGAGTGACGAACCGGTTTCAGTGGTGCTGAGCACTGAGTAGTGGGAGTTGTTCTTGTGGATTGGGTCGGCTGTCTCGATGGTCCAATCTGTCTTGCCTGTGCCTTCGAGTGTCCAGAACGACTTGGAGTTCCATCCTCCATGGTCGAGATTGTTGTACTCGAAGTCGCGGTTCTGTACGAGCTCTGCATAGAGTCCGCCGTCGGCTGCATAGCTGATGTCCTCGAAGAAGATGCCCACGAGGTTTGGACTGATGGCTTTCTTGTCTGCGGGGTTGAGGGTGATGGTGGCTTCCACGCTGCTTATGTTTGCAAACCGGGTGGCATCGTCACGCATGGATTCGCCGTGGCGCTGGTTGCGCAGGGTAGTGGCATTGCCTTTGTCTATCAGTGCCTCGACCAGTGTCCATGGAGCACGGGTGATGCATCCTTCTTGTTCTGTGCCTCCCACGGTCACCTTCACTTCTTGGCTCTTGTAGTCACCGCCTTCGCGTGCCGGTGTCCACTGTTTGAAGTCGCGGCTTGTCACCTGGTAGGTCTTGCCTTCTTTGGTCTTGTAGGTCACCACGAAGAGTCCGCCTTTCTTTTCGAGTACTGGA
Source organism: Bacteroidaceae bacterium (assembly GCA_963640465.1). GTDB lineage: Bacteria > Bacteroidota > Bacteroidia > Bacteroidales > Bacteroidaceae > Colivivens. The sequence goes on from CAVHYP010000044.1 coordinate 17,859, forward strand.
GCAATCACGCTTGAGGTGGACACGTAAGGGTAGTCCTGCGGTTTCCAGATGGAGAGTTTCTTTGTCTGAGTGGTTGCAAATTGGTTGGTGTTGTCGTTCACCTGCCACACAGCATACCATGTGTCGCCGTCTTTGATGACGCTCGGGTGGAACATCCGCTTCTGCGAGCCCCATGATCCGAAATCGCTTTTCACGAACGACTGGTCCTGGCCTATTGCCGTCCAGCGGCTTTTGTCAGAACTATACGCAATGTGGATGCCCTTGTGGGTGTCCTGTGGAATTGCGTAGGTGAAGATGTAGACAGAGTCGGGTGCTGCAGCCATGCCTTTCAGCGTGATGCCGCACAGCATGGTCATTGCGAGCAAAAGTCTCTTTTTGTTCATGGTTGTGATTTATTGGTTATTTATTGATTGTCAGTTTTGTGGTCACGGTGTTGGTCTGTGCATAGAGCGAACCGGAGGTGAAGGCGTCGGCACTGCTTGCGCACATTGCATAGAATGTGATAGTGTAGATGGTGTCGGCTTTTGACGGTGCCTTGAATTTGAAGGTGGCTGTTCCGGTGAGTGAACTTACACTGCCGTTGGTCTTTGTCGGGTTCGACCTGTTGTAGCTTTTGCTGCCAAGGCGATAGGAACTGTTGCCTATCTTGTAGTCCTGGTAGGAATAATAATAATAGTCGCCTTCCTCTGCAAGGGTGACGGTGGCAGTGATGGTGTCGCCGGCATTGCACGTGGATGGGCTGAGCTCTATTTTCTCCAGTTTCGGGGCTTTTGCCACTTTGGCATCGTCGTCGTCACAGGCACTGAATATCATCATATTTGCAAGTGCCAGTGCGCTGCATAGAAGTAGTTTGTGCATTGTTGTTTCAATATTATTTGTTTATTGGTTGTCGAATGAACTATCTTTTGTGCAAAGGTACGCATTTCTATTGATGCAACCAAATTTCTGTATGAAAAAAAGGAGTAGCCAAACATCACGCTCAGCTACTCCGGCAATTTTTACCAATAATAATACTATAATCTGCTGAAAAGATTATTTTCCGAATGTATTGTCGAGGAATGTGTAGAACTCAGGGTCTTCGCCTGTTACTGTCTTCACAATCTTGCCGTCAGGACCAATGAGAATCTTTGTTGGGAAGCCCGACACAGCGTATTTCTTCACTACGCTGCCGTCGCCCTCGGCATCCTTCACGTGCAGCCAGGGCAATTCGTGCTTCTTCACAGCCTCTTTCCATTTTTCGTCAGTGTCGCCGGAGTCCAGTCCCACAATCTCGAGTTTGTCCTTGTATTTTGCGTAGTATTCCTTCATTTTTGGCATGCCCTTGATGCACCATCCGCACCATGAGCCCCAGAAGTCGAGAATCACGTATTTGCCGCGCAGACTTGAGAGGGCGAACTCCTTGCCGTTGATGTCGGTGAGGGTGAAGTCCTGTGCTTCCACTCCCTCTCCCTGCACCTTCTGAGCCTTGGCTTCAGCCTCTTTCTGTGCCTTCATCTGGTTGATCGACTGGTAGGCAATGTCCTTCATGCGTCCGTTCTTCACATTGTCGGACAGCAGTGCTATGGCAGACTCCATCTTCTCTTCAGTGTCGAAGCTAGAGATGAGGTATGCAGCCGGTTCCTTGTCGGAGTTGTTCTTGATGACTTCCATGATGCCATTCTCAGCTTTTTCCTTCATCGGACCTACATTCTGGTGATATTCGGCAAGCACTGTTTCCTGGCTTTCGCCTGCCTGTATGCGTTCCAACATCTTCAGGTTATAGTCCGCAAGCTCCTTCTTTGCGGCAGAATACTGTTCCATTACATCGTAATAGTCCTTGTAGAATTTGCTGCCGGTGTATTTCGTCAAGTCGCTTAGGCTTGTCTGCATTGCAGTTGAGTCGCCCGGTTCCACTTTCGGCAACTTGCCGGTGATTTCCAGAGTCTCGTTTGGCATCGCTGGCATCTGCATGTATTTATTGTCTTTGCCACGGAAAGTGGCAGGGTTGGCAATGAGGAACATGCCGCTGCCGTTGGCATCGAGCGTGAAATCGAATTTGCCTTTCTTGCCGACAATCGTGTCGCGTTTCTGTTGGAAATAAACTATGAGAGAGTCGCCAAAGTTCTCGATGTTGACCTTGACTTGCAGCTTGCCCGTCTGGGCGCTTGCAACCGATGCGGATCCAAGAAGCATCAGTCCTAAGAAGAATTTTTTCATTGTGATACCTGTCTTCGTTTATTAATTGATATCTGCAAAGTTAGTAATTTCATTTTGAATTCACCACTCCATGAATGAATTATTTTTGTCAGAACAGCCATATTCCAGGGTTTTCCTTACCTTTGCACCCGAATTTGTACAAAACAGTGCAGCAATATAAACAATGTACCGATATAAACAGTGCAACCATATATAATAAGGAGAGATGAGTGACAAGACAAGACTTTTGTTCATTTGCCTTGGCAATATATGCCGGTCGCCGGCAGCCAATGCCATCATGCAACACATAGTGGACGAAGCTGGACTGGCTTCACAGTTTGAGATCGATTCAGCCGGAATCGGTCCGTGGCATGTGGGTCAGTTGCCCGACTCGCGCATGCGGAAGTACGGGGCAGCCCGTGGCTATCGCATCGACCATGTTGCCCGCCAGTTTGATGCCTGGCACGACTTCAATCGTTTTGACTTCATCATCGTGATGGACGATGACAACTACCGTAACATCTGTTCGCAGTCCCACGACGATGCAGACCGTAGGAAGGTGATCCGCATGGCAGACCATTTCGTCCGTCATAAAGGCACAGGATGCGTTCCCGACCCATACTATGGCGGCAAGTCCGACTTCGAACTGTCACTCGATCTGATTGAGGACGGTTGCCAAGGTCTGCTCGATGCATTGACCACAGGCAAAAGAATATAGCCCTTTCGCTGCTTTTCCCCCAGCCTCTCCTGTAGAGAGGAAGTACAAGGCGAGCTTTGCTCGAGTGTCATCGCCGACGCTCTCGGAGGGAGCTGACTCCTACTCGCACAGTTCAGCCATACCATCCGGATGGTTAACCCAAAACATACAGATTGTAACCTCTGCAAGTGTCAAATCCTCACTAAAATGTCTTCCCTGCTTTGACAAGTGCTGTTGCAAGCGCAGCCTTCCAGAATGTCCAGTCGTGGCTGCCGGCACGCGAAATGAGTTCGTACTTCACATTCTGCTTGGTAAGCATCTGGGTGAATTCGT
>CAVHYP010000045.1:0-21010 GCA_963640465.1 Bacteroidaceae bacterium
TCACAATGCAAAATTAATTAATCTTTGGGAGACAGCGGTCTCCCTTTTTGTTTTTATATGCATTGCTTGATGAAAATCACGTCACATGGGGGCTGCTCGCCCCCAAACTCCTCGGTGTTTTCAGGTATAGATTATTAAGGGCTATACCTGGTTCCGAATTGCACTTCTATGTTGAACTTGCGTTTCCTACTTTTATCTATATAACTATCTAATTATTAATTATATAAACTATATAAACCGGGAGAGAGCCAATATATGGATACCTTATTTTTTTTACTGTCATACTGTCACAACTGTCATAAATGAATCGATTCGAGGCTTTTCTGATGGAAATAAGTGAAAGTTTTGGATTCGCACGAGGAGAAATTGAACAAAGACAGTTGCCGACTATGCCAGGCGAGAAAATTTGCACAAAGTGAGTGCGCTCGAGCGACAGCTCGCTTTGTTTTACAGCGCCAATATAAACGGTGTTAGAAAACAAATCTTTTCTTTTTTAAGCAAATATGAATTACAACAGCCATAGACTTCATCTGAAGCCTACTGTCAATCTGTGTACAGCAATCTGACACGATCTTCAAACTGTTCCGGGTGTTGCTGCAATTCTATAGCAACATCCTGGTACGGACGCGTAGCATCCAAATAGCGCCTGCCATGTGCTGTGGGAAGACGTTGCGGAGACATGTACGACTCTCCGAAATAACAGACAAGTGCATCATGGACATCTTCCGGAGCCGGATATTCGGCATCTTCAAACTTCATCCATTTCTGACTGTTATATGAACTGCGCTGCCTTATGCGGCGATGTGAACTGTATTTATATGAAAGAACCGAGATTCTTTTTGTCTTATCGGCATCCACCATACGGAACAGACTCTCATAAAAAGCAAATGCTTTCTTGTAGTCCACGAATCGATACAGTCCTTTCGATAAAACCGCTACAATCCGTTTGCCAATACTCTTTACTTCTTTTATGTCTGACAAGTAGCCTCGCAATGATTTCTTGATTATCATGGTGGTTGTACGATGCAAGAAGCGCAAGATGGGATTCTCGATGAAACCATCCAACACAAAGATGTCAATATCGATTCCACGGCAATAATCACAATGCGCCTCATGCTGGCACAATGCTGTAGACTCCGTATACCGGAGCTTTGCGTGACCACTGTAGAACCGTTTGTCTGAGTATGTGGTTTGCAGAAAGTATGGGTGATGGAATTCCTTGTCAGCGATTGCCACGAGTTTGTCGTAGTCTTTTCTCAGCATGGCGAAATCTATGTCATCGTCCCATGGAATGAATCCCTGATGACGCACGGCACCAAGCAGAGTGCCGCTGTCCATAAAGATTTGCAGGTTATTGCGCTTGCATACATCAAGCAATACCTCTGTCATTTCCATTTGCAATACCCAGACCTGTTTCATCTCCCTGGGTATTGTGTAGCTACATTCGGTTTCTGTATCAAGATTCATGCGTCAGAACAATTTTTCTATTATGATTTTCAATGCAATCTATCGAGAGCTGCTGCAAATGCTTTCTTGAAGTAGTGTCCGTCGTTGAGAAGGGTTTTCTCTCTCATGGCTGCCTGCTTAAACTCATCGTACTGATCCGAAGTTATGCTGTGAAGGACTTTGGGAAGTTCCCGAAGTGAATCGACCGCAATTCCCAATTTGTTGTCAAGGATGAACGGAGCCATGGCTGAGTCTTTCCAAACTATGACGGGCAAGCCTGTCCTCAGGTAGAAGGATGTCTTGTGCGGATTGTTGATTTTCAGATAACTGCCCCACACTCCCGAACAGCCATCGACAGAATCGCCATCCCATACAAGTCCCCAGCCTGAATCGATTGTCCGGATGAATTCATCGGAACCAATCGGACCATGATACTTGATGTTCTTCCACTCTTTGTCAGCACCTTGTTCCAATCCGGAGCCATAGAGATTCAGGCAGCAACCGTCGAGACAACTGTCAAGATCATAGATAAATGCGCTCTTCCTACGACTGATTCCACCGGCAAAGACTATTGACGGTTGTGATCCTGCCCGGTGACTGTCATTCGGTTCGTTTGAAGACAAGTAATCGAAGATATCCAAGTTCACGAGCGGCAGTTTGCATCCGTGTTCTGTCAGCCAGTTGTTCATGCGTTGGTTGTGTACTATGATGGCATCTGTATACGACAGACGGTGAATCTCCTGATCCGCCGTCAATTTTCCGCGCCGAAATGTTCCCAGGTCATGAATCAGAGTAATGCTTTTGGCTCCCTTCAGATGGGCAATCTTGCACTGCACAACATAAAACTTTTTGAACGGGTACTGAATAAGGAGCACATCTCCCTTTCCTATCCGTAACAGCAACGATGCCATACTGAACAATTTCCTGAAGAAAGTGGCGATCTTGCCTTTTCCCGTCTTCACTGCCACATCCCGAAAACCTTCTCTGTGTGCTATTTCGTCCACATGCCGTTTCGCTGCATTGGGCGAATCCATCGATATATAATAAAATGAATTCATCTGCGATTAATTTGTCTGTCGATTGGTTGTCCTTAGTCTAAATGCCCTTGAGATTCAGAACTTGTTCTATAATTGGTGCCATGTCATAATATTTGTATTCAGCCAAACGTCCGCCGAAGAGAATTCCTTCCCGGCCTTCAGCCATCGGTAAGGTGCTTGCAGGCGATTGGCATTCGTCGGTGAATATCACACCGTTTTGGTGTGCCAATCTCCTATATTCCTCAGCAAGGGCATTGTTACGATCGTCGTTAACCGGATAGTACGGATCCATTCCATCCTTATATTCAGCAGAATATTCCTCACTAACCACAGTCTTTGGACAATCATAAACTTCCTGCCCGAACATTTCGAAATGCTTGTGCTCGATGACACGAGTGTATGGTTCGTCGTGGCTGGTGTAGTTCACCACTGCATTGCCCTGATAGTTGGGTGTGTCCTCTACACGCGTTTTGAAATAGACGGTGCGCCAATCTAACTTGCCCAACTTGTAGTCGAAGAATTCGTCAAGTGAACCAGAATAAACCAAGTTGTGGGCAGCCCTACGCCAGTCCTTATATTCTGAATTGAAGAAGTCAACGCCGGTCTTGGTTTCTACGCCTTCCAATAGCTTGTCAATAAGTTTATTATATCCTCCGACAGGAATGCCCTGATACTTGTCGTTGAAGTAATTATTGTCGAAAACAAGTCGCACTGGAAGCCTTTTGATGATGAATGCAGGCAAATCGGTGCATTTGCGTCCCCATTGCTTTTCTGTATATTCCTTGATGAGCTTCTCGAATATGTCTTTGCCTACAAGTGTCAATGCCTGTTCCTCAAGGTTCTGCGGTTTACGGCCAGCCAGCATTTTCACTGCAGTTGCTTTTTGAACTTCAATCTTTGCCTGTGCTTCAGCGGGTGTCTTTACTCCCCACATCTGATGAAACGTATTCATGTTGAAGGGCAGATTATAGAGCGTACCTTTGTAGTTGGCTACGGGACAATTGGTATAACGATTGAATTCAACGATGGAATTGACGAAGTCCCATACCTTCTTGTTGGATGTGTGGAAGATATGGGCACCATACCTGTGTACGTTGATTCCCATCATGTTCTCGCAATAGACATTGCCGCCAAGGTGCAGGCGCTTGTCAATCACAAGACACTTTCGCCCTGTATGTCTCGCCCTGTATGCGAATGTTGCCCCCAAAAGTCCGGAGCCGACTATCAGATAGTCATACTTCATAATCCACTGAGTTGTCAGAAATACTATCATGCAAACTTACACTTTTTTTTTCAAACAGAACTCATCTTATATCGAAAAACTAAAGGCTGGTTCTAAAAAATTCCACTAGCCTATACACATTGACCTGTGAGCATATACGCGTTGCCCAATGAGCATATGGTCCTCGCATGGTAAGCCTATGGTCATTTTCAGAACCAACCTTTAGTCTGGGTATTTCACCACATCAAAACCATAAGACTCATTTTTTTCTCGAGTTAAAGCCCTCTACATATTAAACTTTTGTGTATCTTTGCATCGTTATTGCATAACTGGCCCCTGAAACGTCGCAACTGCCGTGGACGAGGTTGGCTGAGCAAACCAAATCTATCGAATGGGAACAGGAACGACATACAGCCGAAGAATAAGACATTTATTGACATTCATCTGTCTTATCGTGCCTCTGACATCATTATATGCCAGAAAAGGGACTGTTGGAACACACTTTGCTGCAGACAGTGTGTACATGGAGGAAAAGGCTGATTCAATGGATGCAGTGCGTCCCACAGACAATATTCTGATGTACTTGCGCAATGCCATGCATTTCAACCTGTATAATCCTCAGGAAAAAGTGTACCTGCATTTCGACAATACTGGCTATTTCAAAGGTGAATACATACGATTCAAGGCATATGTCACCCGATGTGACACAGAAAAAAAGACTGACCTCAGCCATATTCTCTATGTTGAACTGATTAATCCATCCGGTGATGTTGTGGAGAAACGGAAACTCAAAATCGTGGATGGCGAGGCTGATGGAGACATCAAGATTGACAGCATACAGACAACCGGGTTCTACGAGGTTCGTGCCTACACCCGATACATGACCAACTGGGGTATGCATGCCTGCTTCTCAAGAATATTTCCGATATTCAAGACACCAAGCACAGAGGGCAATTACAGCAAACCGCAACTCGACCAGTTCGGCTACAAGAAGCGGTTGCCGAACACTCGTGTGGAAGATGAGCAAATTACCAAAGACACTTATGCCAAAACGCTGACAATGCGCTTCTATCCCGAAGGAGGCTATTTGGTGAACGGACTGAAGAGCCGGGTGGCATTCAGTGTGACGGACGAGGACGGCAAGCATGCCAGTTGCAGAGGATATATCGCCGATGACAAGGGCAATAGGATATGTGATGTCGTAGCAGATACCCTCGGACGTGGTATATTCGAGTTTTCTCCACAGATGGGAAAAAACTACCAGGCAGTGATGAACCAGCCGAAGGGTACCGACAAAAAGAACAAAGACGGAAAGGGAAAGGAAAGACGATTTGACTTGCCGGAAGCAAAGACCGAAGGCATGGTGCTTTACCTCAATACATTGGGAGACGAGGAAATAACTGCGACAATAAACAGCACTACAGCCCTCCAAGGACGCTTGTTGGGCTATGCGTTGATGCACAACGGAACCATCGTACGTTGTGACACCTTGACCGCAGAAGCCGAAAACAAATTCTCGTTCACACGCTACGACCTGCCGGAAGGAGTGAACCAACTCACATTGTTCGACAGCAACGGACGAATGCTCAGCGAACGGCTGTTCTTCATCTGTCCACTGCAACGGACTACAGACAGCATACAAATCAGTTCGACCACAAACAAACTGACACCATGCTGCAAGGTGAAGTTCAAGTTGCAAACCGAGCCCAATGCTTCCATCTCCTTCTCGGCCATGGATGCAGGTACAATGAACAACGGATGGAACAGCAACATGAAGACATGGATGCTGCTGGCAAGCGAGGTGAAAGGATACATCGACCATCCGGAATACTACTTTGAGGATGACGACGAAAGCCACCGCAAGGAAGCAGACCTGCTGATGCTGATACAGGGATGGAGACGCTATGACTTTCAATTGATGGCAGGACACACCAAAATGAAGAACATGCAACCAATTGAAGACAAACTCTACTTGTTCGGACAAGTGAAATCCAAGAAAAAGAAGTACACACCGGATGATGTAGACATAAATGCCTTCATGTATAATAAAAAAGGAGAGATTATAGAAGGCAAACTGCGTACCGACAGCCTGGGCAGATACAACTATATCGTTCCCGACGTGACAGGCGAATGGACTCTGCAGATGGTTTCAAAGAAAGAAGACAAGGAACGGAACTATTACATCTGCATCGACCGCCATTTCTCGCCACAAAAACGCTATATTTATCCCGATGAAGCAAGTATGCAGCCAGTCAACGAGCCCAACTTCAATCCATCGGAACAGAATGCAGTGATGGAGGACGAGGACGGTTATGAGGCATTGACGAAAAAGACACATCTGCTTCCTACAGTAAAGGTAAAGGCAAAACGCAGAGTATTGGGCGATACGAGCAACGTATTGTGGTTCAATGAAGAAGAAGCACAGAAGCACTCAGCCATCAGATACAACTGTGATGACGATGCAGACATGTATGCCGACAACGGAGAAGATGTTCCTCTGTTCTTTGACTGGTTGAAAAGCAAGAACCCATTCTTCGAATATGAACAGCCAATCACGGAAAATCCAGAACGTACAAGCTATACGCTCTCAACCGACCGCACCACATACAATGAGCGACCGATAATATGGATTGTAGACAATACCTTCTGGGGAATAACTGGACTGACCACATCTTCGCAGAGCAGGCTGAAGATAGTAGACTCAAACAACCAGACTGGTATCGTAAACGTACCCGACTTTCTTGATATAGCCAAAAGCGTGTACATATCAGAAGACCTCTCGTCCATCAACCAGTACGTCTTTGGAGAAGGACTTGAGACCCTCAATGCAGTGGTATTCTTTGTCTACCAGCATCCATTGTTCGGCAACAAGCAAAAAGGACTCAGGCGCACACACTTCGAAGGATTCAATGTCCCGACAGCATTCGAGATGGAAGACTACTCCATCGTTCCTCCGTCGGAGGATTTCCGTCGCACACTGTATTGGAAACCCAACCTGAAAACAGATACGAGAGGACGGGCTACCGTGGAGTTCTATAACAACTCGTCATGCAAGGCAATGTATATATCTGCGGAAGGAATGACAGATGACGGAAAGATACTTGTAAATGAATAACAATCAATAAACAAAACAGCAAATAAACGATAAACTATGATGACAAAAGCCGTAGGATGGCTACTCATATTAAACATATTAGCCTATTTCGTAGAATCGATTTCCCCCATAAGCAGCATGTTTGGATTGTATTATATTGGAGCGCCAAATTTCCATATATTTCAGTTCGTGACCTACATGTTCATGCACGGTGGATTCATGCACTTGTTCTTCAACATGTTTGCCCTGTGGATGTTCGGACGAATCATTGAAGACACCTGGAGATGGAAACGTTTCCTCATATATTACTTTGTATGTGGAATAGGTGCAGCCGTGGTGCAAGAAGCAGGGCAGTTCCTTGGACTTATCAAACCTTACTCAATGACCGTTGGAGCCAGTGGTGCCATATATGGAATACTGCTTGCATTCGGAATGCTCTATCCCAACGAAAAGATGTTCATCATACCCATTCCGATACCAATCAAGTCAAAGTATTTCGTGATGTGCTATGCTGCCATAGAATTGTTTGAAGGAATAGCATCATCCGACGGAGTGGCACACTTCGCACATCTTGGCGGTATGCTGTTCGGATTTTTCCTCATACTCTATTGGAGGAAGAAAGCCAAGCGACGCGCTTCTTTCTTCACTTCTTACGGCAATTCCTCAACTGCAAGATGGAGGACAACATCAACACGTCCAAATATGGATTCAGGATACAAAAAGAACGAGCACAGCAGGGATTATGAATTCAATGCAAGGAAGAAGGAGCAGAACGATGAAATAGACCGCATACTCGACAAGATACGCAAGAGCGGATACGACCAACTGACAGAGGAAGAAAAGAAACGGCTCTTTGATGCCGGCAGCAATAAACAGTAAAGCACTTGCAGAAAGAACAAAAGCCGGAATGAAGACAATTCTAAAGACAGCACTTTGGGTGTTGGCAATACTCAATATAATTGTGATAGGTGCAATGATTGTATGCGCCTATTCCGTGTATCTGACCCCGTTCAAGTACCCCAACTGGTCGTATCTCGGAATGATTATGCCCATATTCCTTGTCGCCACAATCATTTTCATACCTGTGTGGCTCATCATAAAACGGGAGTTCTGCCTGATAAGCATTGCAGGAATGGCTCTTTGCTGGGGTAGCATAAAGGACTACTGCCCAATAAACATCATGCAAGGGGAAGCAAGTGGGGCTAGCGTGAAAGTGATGTCCTATAATGTATTCTCATTCAATAACTACAATTACGAAGACAACCAGACGGAAATAGTCAACTACATAACAAACTCCGGTGCAGGCATAGTGTGCCTGCAAGAGGCGTCCAAAATCAAGGATCAACACATAAACAACCAACTGAGAACCTTTTATCCGTACATAGAGACAGGTAACGCCAAAGACATCAATTGCGCCATATTGTCCAAATATCCGGTGCTGTCGTGTCAGGAAGTGAACCTGAATTCGAAATCCGCCAGCTGTTACCTCTATGATGTGCTTGTGGGAGCCGATACAGTGAAAGTAATCAACTGCCATCTGGAATCCTACCAACTCAACGACGAGGACAAGCAAATGTACAAGCAGATGCTTAAAAACTCGAACCCACTGACGAATGACGAGAGTTTGGATGAATACAATGTGCATGACAGTTTCCTTATGCTTGGAGGTAAACTGGCAAAAGCCAACTCCATCCGGTCGCTTCAGGCAGACACCATTGCATCCATCATTGAAAACATTCCCAACAAGTATGTCATCATGTGCGGAGACTTCAATGACTCGCCAATTTCTTATGTCCACAAGACGTTAACACAGAAACTGAAGGATGCTTACACGGAATCGGGCAACGGACCCGGTTTGTCGTACAATCGTAGTGGGATGTACTTCCGCATTGACAACATAATAATAAGCGATAGTTTCAACTCGTTTGATGCAAAAGTAGACAAAACTATATATGAAAGCGACCATTATCCCATTTTTTGTACGTTAGAGATGCTGTAAAACTAAAATAAATTACTATCTTTGCCGATTGTTACGCATTGACTGCGCAAACAAGAGCCTCAAAGGCTACCAATAGCCAAAACGGGAAAAGAATGAATAAATAACAAATTATTAATTATCAACAATGCAAAACAAAGGATTTGTTAAGTTCTTAGCCATTGCGCTAACACTTATCTGCATCTTCTATCTGTCGTTCTCCGTAGTGACAAGCTACGTAGACAACAAGGCATCAAAGATGGAAGAGAAGGAAGCGGAACTTTACTTGGATTCATTGAATTCGAATCCATTCTATCTGGGCCTCTACAACCTTAAGCAATGTCGTGAAACTGCCATCGGACTTGGTCTGGACTTGAAGGGCGGTATGAACGTGATTCTTGAGGTTTCTGTTCCAGATGTAGTAAAGGCACTTGCCGATTACAACACAGACTCTCTTTTCGTCAAGTCTCTTAACGAGGCTCAGAAACAAGCAAACGAGAGTCAAAGCGATTTTATCTCACTTTTTGTCAAAGCTTATAAGAAGAACGCGCCCGGAGCCAATCTGGCACAGCTGTTCTCCACACAGAAGCTGAAAGGCAGAGTCAACCCTAACAGCACAGACGGCGAAATCGAGAAGGTACTGCGCAGTGAAATCGACGCAGCAGTAGACAACTCATTCCTCGTGCTCCGCGCACGTATCGACCGTTTCGGTGTGGTTCAGCCAAACATACAGAAAGTGGAAGGTCAGTCTGGACGTATCATGGTGGAACTCCCTGGTATCAAAGAGCCTGAACGAGTACGTAAGCTCCTTCAGGGTAGTGCCAGCCTTGAGTTCTGGGAGACATACGATGCCAGCGTAACCCTGCCTTACCTGAGCCAGTTGAACACTGCGCTGCGTGACGGAAAGGTCGTTGAAGAGTCTGATTCAGTTGCTGAAGCAGACACAACAGCACTTGCCAATGCAAAGGAGGCAGCCGAGGAAAAGGTTGACACCACCGCAGAAGAGGGAGGAAAGAAAGGGGAGAACATCCTTGCCCAGGTGTCTACCAGTGAACAGCCGACAGCAACCAACAAAAAGACAGACGAGAAACAGCTCGAGCAGGCAAAGGCAGAGAACCCACTCTTCTCAATCCTGCAGGTCATCAACGGCAATGCAGGCTGTGCTGTGGGATATGCACTCTCATCTGATACAGCAGAAATCAACCATCTGGTTGCAGGTGAAATCGCAAAGCAGATTCTTCCTACGGACCTCTCACTCAAGTGGGGCGTGAAGGCAGAAGACAAAGCAGGACGAGTATTCACCCTTTATGCAATACGCGAAACAGGCCAGAACGGACGTGCTCCTATGGAAGGAGACGTTGTAACTGAAGCAAAGGACGCATTCGACCAGAACAACCGTCCATGTGTAACCATGAAGATGAATACTGAAGGTGCACGCAAATGGTCTTCAATCACAGAAAGAAATATCGGTCACTGCATAGCAATCGTGCTTGACGGTGTTGTGTACAGTGCACCAAACGTAAACAACAAGATTGACGGTGGAAACACAGAAATCACCGGACACTTCACTGCAAGCGACACTAAAGACCTTGCCAACGTGCTCCAGTCAGGTAAGATGCCTGCCCCAATCCAGATTGTACAGGAAGATATCGTAGGTCCATCACTCGGACAAGAGTCAATCAATGCAGGTTTCATTTCATTCATCATCGCGTTCATCATCCTGATGATTTACATGTGCATGATGTATGGTTTCAGAGCAGGTATGGTTGCCAACAGCGCCCTCTTGCTCAACTTCTTCTTCACTCTCGGAATCCTGACATCACTGCAAGCCGCACTTACAATGTCGGGAATTGCCGGTATGGTCCTCACTCTTGGTATGGCAGTCGATGCCAACGTGCTTATATATGAGCGTACAAAGGAAGAGATGAGAGCCGGCAAGAACATCAAGAACGCTGTTGCTGCTGGTTACAGCAATGCATTCTCTGCAATCTTCGACTCCAACCTCACATCAATCATCACTGGTGTAATCCTCTTCTACTTCGGGACAGGACCAATCAAGGGATTCGCAACAACACTCATCATCGGTATTGTCTGCTCATTCTTCACTGCAGTTTGGTTGACTCACATCTGCTACGAGCACTTCCTTAATAAAGACAAGTGGACAGGCATCACCTTCACTACTTCCATTTCAAGAAACTTGTTCCACGGAACAAAGTTCAACTTCATGGGCTACTACAGAAAGTCATTCATTATCTTCGGTATTCTCATCATTGTAAGTATCTGTTCATTGTTCGTTCGCGGACTCAGCCGTTCAATCGACTTCACTGGTGGACGTAACTACAAGGTAGAGTTCATCCATGAAGTAGTACCAGAGGAAGTAGGCAGGGTTCTTGCTGAAAACCTTCAGGAGAAAGCAGAGTCTGACGACAACGTAAGCAACAAGGTCACTACACAAGTTATTGCCATCGGTACTGACAACAAGATGGTACGTATCTCTACAAACTACCGTATCAAGGACAATGGCCCTGAGGTGGATGCAGAGATTGAGGAAGTAATCTACAAGACCCTCGTCGATAACGGAATGATTGACAAAAGCGTCAGCCTTGAGCAGTTCATCGACCGTGACAATCGCGAAGGCGGTTCAATCATCAGTTCGCAGAAGGTGGGACCATCCATTGCAGAGGACATCACTTATGGTGCTATCTGGTCAGTAATCTTTGCCCTCATTGCCATCTTCCTCTATATCCTGGTAAGATTCCGCAATGTGGCATTCTCAATCGGATCAGTCGTGGCACTGGCTGTGGATACAATCCTCATTATAGGAATCTACTCACTCTGCTATGGCTGGATAGGATTCTCGCTTGAAATCGACCAGACATTCATAGGTGCCATCCTGACTGTGATTGGTTACTCAATCAATGATAAGGTGGTCATCTTCGACCGTATTCGCGAGGAAACAGGACTTTATCCGAACCGTGACAAGCAGATAGTGTTCAACTATTCATTGAATGCAACCCTCACCCGTACGATAAACACTTCATTCAGTACACTTATCGTATTGCTCTGTATCTTCTTCTTTGGAGGTGACAGCATCCGCAGCTTCTCATTCGCAATGATTCTTGGAGTTATATTCGGAACATGCTCATCACTCTTCATCGCAGCTCCTATAGCATATCTCGTGCTGGGACGCAAAATCAAGGAAGACCACACAGACGAAGATGTAGCCGAAGTAGTTACAACAAAGAAATAATCAATAATACAAACTCAAGAAGAGGGTGCTCCTTGCGAACATCCTCTTTTTTGATTAAATCAAACACAAACAGAAAGATTTATGATTAAAGTAGCAATTGTAGGGTACGGCAATATCGGCAAATATGCGCTCGAAGCTCTTGAAGCTGCGCCCGACATGGAATGTGTAGGTATCATTCGCCGCAAGGCAGACGAACCAACCATCAACGGATACAAAGTAGTAACCAACATCAAGGAGTTGGGAAAGGTCGACGTTGCAATCCTTGCCACTCCAACACGCAAGGTTGAAGAATATGCAAAACAATTCCTTGCCCTCGGCATCAACACAGTCGACAGTTTTGATATCCACACACAGATAGTAGACTTACGCCGCAGCCTTGATGCAGAAGCAAAACAACACGGAGCGGTAAGCATCATCAGTGCAGGTTGGGACCCGGGAAGCGACTCCATTGTGCGCACACTGATGGAAAGTCTAGCTCCGAAAGGTGTAAGCTACACCAATTTCGGTCCTGGACGCTCAATGGGGCATTCCGTTGCCGTGCGTGCCATTGAAGGCGTGCGTGATGCCCTTTCAATGACAATTCCTGTAGGCACAGGCATCCATCGCCGTATGGTTTATGTGGAACTTGAGGAAGGAGCCGACTTCAAGAAGGTTGAGGCTGCAATAAAGGCAGATGCTTATTTCGTGAACGATGAGACACACGTAATGCAAGTGCTTTGTGTGGATGACCTCAACGATGTAGGGCATGGAGTAAACCTCGTTCGCAAGGGTGTATCGGGCAAGACACACAATCAGTTGTTTGAGTTCGACATGAAAATCAACAATCCTGCACTTACAAGTCAGGTTCTCGTAAACGTTGCCCGTGCATCGCTCAAACAGAAGCCGGGCGCATACACAATGATTGAAATCCCAGTCATCGACATGCTTCCAGGTGACAAGGAAGAAATCATCCGTCACCTGGTGTAAGCAGATATCCAATTCATCATTAACCGTCAAACCGCAAATGCCCAAAGCATCACAGTTTGGCGGTTCTGTTTTTGTACAATGACCTTTCATACCTTGACACCCAGCGGAGGATGGCAGGCAGATGGTGGATAATGACAGGCTGAGGGTTACGCCGGATTGGTGACCGATGGATGGTGGTTTGCGGATGTCTCCCATCGCCAATCATAAACGATTTTTTCAGAAGCATACCTATATAATATATAAGGTGCACATGGCACAAAACCCTATGGTACAGCTTGGGGTTAGTATCGAGAGAATGAATCTCATGGCAACAAAGTGCGGTCTTATCGAAGAAATTTCAAATGGAATGGCAAAAAAACAATTAAAAATTTTGCTGGTATAGATTTATGCTTTATCTTTGCGGAGAATTATAGCCAAGTATAACGAATACGAAGACAACAACAAATAAAAACAAGAATTGTATATGAAGAAAATTTTACTTTCAATCGTTGCATTGATTGCTACTGTATCAATGAATGCACAAAACAGCCTCTACATAGAAGTAGGCGAGTCAGAGACAACATCCAAGATTCCTGTAAACATCTACATGACTAATGACACAATCATTATTGGTCTGCAGGCAAGCTATGCTCTCCCAGAAGGACTTACTTATGCAAACTTTATTCAGGACGAGGAGGAAGAGGAATATGTTACACTTAACCGCGAGCGTTGCGCCAAGGCATTCACAAACTATAAAGTTGAAATGTTCACAAAGTCAAAGCCAAATGATTTGCTCTTGTCTGTAACAGCAGGTACAACTGGCAAGGAAATCGCTGCAGGCAAGGGTCTGCTCGGAACATTCTATTTCGACGGAAGCTCTTTGGCTGACGGTACATACGAGGTTACCCAGTACACAGCAACAATATTCCCAAGTGCCAAGATTCGTTACGATATAGATGACAGAAACTCAACTGATGATGACTTGAAGGCTTCATTCGCTATCGCTGGTGGTAAGGTTGTCAGTACTGCAACTATAACTGGTATCAGTGAAGTCAACTCATCAGACAACTCTGCCAAGGCCATCTACAACATCGCAGGTCAGCGCATGAACTCACTTCAGAAGGGTTTGAACATTGTTGATGGCAAGAAGGTACTTATCAAGTAAAAACTTATAACTACATATAAGCAGTAAGATGCCCGGGGCTTAATGTCTCGGGCATTTCTTTTTCTTATTTGGTATCTCCAGATGTTCCTCATCCTGCGACCGGTTGTCAAGCGACTTACGTCCGCTAGTCCTTAATCATACGTCCGGTTGTCCAACGTCTCACGAACATATATTCATTGTTTCTTGTAGACTCCCGGCAGAGGTAATTTTTAGAGACGTCCTATAAAGCAAAAGTCCGGCAAAGGAAATTTTTAGAACCAGCCTTAAGCGTTAAACCCGTATTTTATTTTGTAGCGTCAAGAAAAAGCTGTATTTTTGCAAATTAAGAACAAGATGTATATATGACTGAACATAATAAAGAGTTCTCTCTTTTGTCAAAAATAGAATATCCGCAGGACTTGAGGAAACTGAAAGTTAATCAGTTGTCTGAGCTATGCAATGACATACGTAAAGACATCATTGAAGAATTGTCCGTCAATCCCGGTCACCTGGCATCCAGCCTTGGAGCTGTGGAAATAATTGTAGCACTGCATTATGTCTTCAACACACCCGAAGACCGTTTGGTTTGGGACGTGGGACACCAAGCCTATGCGCACAAGATTCTGACAGGACGCAAGGAGAGATTCAGCACCAACAGAAAGTTTCATGGACTGAAACCATTTCCTTTCCCATCAGAAAGCGTCTACGACACGTTCTGTTGCGGTCATGCGTCCAACTCCATCTCCGCAGCCTTGGGAATGGCAGTAGCAGCCAAGCGCCTGGGACAGGACCGTAAGATTGTTGCCGTCATTGGCGACGGTGCCATGAGTGGAGGTCTTGCATTCGAAGGCCTCAACAATGTGTCGACCACACCCAACGACATGCTCATCATCCTCAACGACAACAACATGTCGATTGATAAGAGCGTAGGAGGCATGAGACAATATCTGCTCGACCTGACAACAAACAGCACATACAATCGCCTGAGATACAA
This sequence comes from Bacteroidaceae bacterium, assembly GCA_963640465.1. Taxonomy (GTDB): domain Bacteria; phylum Bacteroidota; class Bacteroidia; order Bacteroidales; family Bacteroidaceae; genus Colivivens. The sequence goes on from CAVHYP010000045.1 coordinate 15,108, forward strand.
GGCATCGCTCAAGCTGTATGAGTGGGGCATATTGAACGACCAGCGCAAGAAGGGACTTATACGCTTCAACAACAGTATCAAGTCGCTGCTCACACGCCAACAGAATATCTTTGAAGGACTCGATATCCGCTATTTCGGACCGGCAGACGGACACAACGTGATAGAGTTGGTCAAGATTCTACGGGCCATCAAGGACATGAAAGGTCCGAAGATTCTCCACCTTCACACCATCAAAGGCAAGGGTTATGCTCCGGCAGAACAGAATGCAACAATATGGCACGCACCCGGCAAGTTCGACTATGAGTCGGGAGAACGTCTCGATTGCGAGAACACAATACCCCACCCACCAAAGTTCCAGGAAGTGTTTGGAAATACATTGCTCGAACTGGCACAGCAAAACGACCGAATCGTCGGTGTCACCCCGGCAATGCCCACTGGATGTTCCATGGACATAATGATGAAGGCAATGCCCGACCGCACATTCGATGTGGGAATAGCAGAAGGTCATGCAGTCACATTCTCCGGAGGCATGGCAAAAGACGGGCTGTTGCCTTTCTGCAACATCTATTCGTCGTTCAGCCAGCGAGCCTACGACAATATCATCCACGATGCGGCAATCATGAAGCTCAACCTGGTCCTTTGTCTCGACAGGGCAGGCATAGTCGGAGAAGATGGTCCTACACACCATGGAGCCTTTGATATGGCATTCCTGCGACCAATACCCAACCTTACCATCGCTTCGCCGTACGACGAGCACGAGCTGCGCAAACTGATGTACACAGCCCAACTGCCCGACAAAGGGACTTTCGTCATACGCTATCCACGTGGCAGCGGCTCAATAATAGACTGGAGATGTCCGTTCGAAGAAATACCGATAGGAATGGGACGGTGCATCAAGACAGGCGACGACCTTGCAGTACTCACCCTGGGACCTATAGGCACAGAGGCAAGCAAAGCCATCGTTATGGCTGAGATGAACGCCATGAACAGTGGGAAGCAACTGAGTGTAGCACACTACGACATGCGGTTCCTCAAGCCGCTCGACACCGAGACACTCACTTCAGTGTGCCACAAGTTCAACCATATCATCACAGTTGAAGACGGAGCACTCAACGGTGGATTCGGCAGTGCCGTCACCGAATTCATCAATGACCATGGCTACACAACCAAAGTCTGCCGCATGGGAATACCCGATGAATTCATCGAGCAGGGAACAGTACGGGAACTCCGGAAACTGATACACCTGGATGCAGAAGCCATATGCAACGCCATAGAGGAAGCCATATGTAAAGTCATAGAAGAAAGATGAAGATAGTTATCGCCGGTGCAGGGGCAGTAGGAACACATCTTGCACGAATGCTCTCAAAGGAGAACCTTGACATCATCCTTATCGATGAGGATGAAGACAAGTTGGCCAAGCTCAACAATGACCTTGACATAATGACGCTGGTGGCATCCCCTACATCCATCAAGGGACTTCGGCAAGCCAACATCGACTGTGCAGACCTCTTCATTGCAGTCACGCCACACGAAAGCGAGAATATGTTCTGCTGCATGCTTGCCAAGCAGCTAGGAGCCAAGCGCACCGTTGCACGTATCGACAACTATGAGTATCTGGGCGAGGAACACCAGAAGATCTTCGAAAACGCAGGAATCAGTTCCCTTATATATCCGGAATACCTTGCCGGCAAAGAGATTGCCGATTCCGTGATGCACAGCTGGATAAGGCAATTGTGGGAATTCGATGGCGACCTCGTGTTGCTCAGCGTGAAGATGCACGAAATCAATCCGCTCGAGAAGCGTCAGCGCGAAGAGAACAAAAACCAGCTCATCGACTGCCCGCTGAAAGAAATCGGCATGGCAGGCCATAGGTTCCATGTAGTTGCGATAAAACGCGACAACGAGACAATAATTCCGCGAGGCGACGAAAAGATATATTCCAACGACCTGGTATTCTTCATGACCACACGCGACGAGATAAACAATTTGCGACACATAACCGGCAAGGACAACTATCCAGCAGTGAAACACATCATGATCATTGGAGGAGGAAAATTAGCCGTAAGGACCGACTGGGCAATCCCCGACAACTATTCAGTGAAAATCATCGAGTCCGATATCACAAGATGTGAGGAGCTGGGGAAAATCACGAAGAACAGGACACTGATAATCAATGGTGACGGTTACGACATTGACCTTCTCAAAGACGAAGGATACAAGCACGTGGAAGGCTTCGTGGCCCTTACCGACAATGACGAAAAAAACATACTGGCATGTGTTGCTGCTCGCAGAAATGGCATTTGCAACACCTACGCCCAGGTGGAGAACCTCTCCTATCTCGACATGGCAGAGTCACTCGATGTGGGCACAGTCTTCAACAAGAAGATGGTGGCAGCAAGCCATATCTACCAGATGTTGCTCAAGGCAGACGTGAACAACGTGAAGATGCTCACTGTTGCAGATGCCGATGTAGCCGAATTCATCATCAAGGAAGGTTCGCATGTCACAAAGAAGCCCGTGATGCAAATCGGACTTCCCAGCAATGTTAATATCGGAGGCATGATACGAAACGGAAAGGGACAGCTCGTATCAGGACAGACCCAACTGCAAGCCGGCGACCGGGTAGTCGTGTTCTGTGCTAGCCAGACACTGAAGAAACTCGACAAGTATTTCACCAAATAAAACTAAACGCACCATGATCAACTGGCATCAGATAATCAGGATACTGGGCATCTTGCTTTTCATCGAAGCAAGCCATCTGCTCGTTTCCCTTGGCGTTGCCATGTTCTATCATGAAGACATAATGCCGTTCCTCTGGGCCATCATTTGTGCCGTATTCCTGGGAAGCATAGGCATAGCCGTTGGCTGGAACGCGGGAAAAAACATAAACCGACGCGACGGCTATGTCATAGTGTCACTCGTATGGATTGTGTTCTCCCTCATAGGTTCCATCCCTTTCATGATCTCGGGCTGTGTGTCCGACTTTGCCAGCGCATTCTTCGAGACCATGTCGGGTTTCACCACAACCGGAGCCACCATCATGGACAAGATCGACACATTGCCCAGGAGCGTGGTCTTTTGGAGGAGTATGACCCAATGGACCGGTGGAATCGGTATCATATTCTTTACACTGGCCATACTGCCAGCCTTTGGGGTCGGCGAAGTCAAGCTGTTCGCAGCCGAATCCACCGGTCCTCTTCACGACAAGATACATCCACGCATCAGCGTGGCAGTCAAGTGGATAGGCTCAATCTATCTCGAACTGACACTGCTGTGCATCCTAGCCTTATGGCTGTGCGGCATGAACATCTTTGATGCAGTCAACATCGGAATGACAACCACCGGAACTGGAGGTTTCTCACCCCATTCAGCCCTTTTCCACGACCAGTGGCATTCGCCAGCCATCGAATACGTCACCACTATCTTCATGTTTCTGTCTGGAGTGAACTACACCCTGCTCTTCTATGCCATACTCAAAGGAAAAATCCGCAAGGCATTCAACAATTACGAGTTGAGAGTCTACCTCTTCTTCGTCCTTGTTGCCACCCTTCTGTGTACAGCAGTTCTACTCATAAAGAACGGCAGTGGCAGCATTGAATCCATATTCCGCGAATCACTGTTCACCACCATCTCTCTGCTGACCACCACCGGTTTTGCATCCTACGACTACACCCTTTGGCCACAGATTTTGATGCCGCTCCTGGTGTTCATGATGTTTGCCGGAGCATGTTCCGGGTCCACCTCCGGAGGTTTCAAGTGCGTGCGGTGGGCAATACTGTGGAAAGGACTGCAAAACGAGTTCAAGCGAATCATACATCCCAGAATCGTGGCACCAGTCAAGCTCAACAGCGACATAATACCCACATCAGTGCAAAAGACCCTTCTTGCCTATGTCACCCTCTTCGTCGGTTCACTCTTTTTCGGCACAATCATCCTCCTGCTATGCGGAGTCGACAATTCCTACATCGAAGCCAACGGACTCGACGGAGTGATACGCCAGGACTACACCGAGGCACTTAGCCTTTCGCTGTCGTCGCTGAGCAATGTGGGACTTGCAATGGACTACTACGGTCCGATGCATTCGTGGATAGTGCTCAATCCCGTAGCCAAACTCACTTGCGCTTTTCTGATGCTCGTAGGGCGTCTTGAAATCTTCCCTATATTCATCCTATTGACAAAGAGTTTTTGGAAGAAAGAATAAACGTAGCAGACTCAGATCACAATGATAACAAAAGTCTATTCAGCCACACTGCAAGGGCTCGAAGCTCTGCCAGTCACCATCGAAACCTGCATCAACAACACTTCGGCACCCCGTTTCTCCATCGTGGGACTGCCAGACAGCGCAGTACGCGAAAGCCAGGACCGCGTACTCTCGGCATTGGCAGACAACAACTACAAGATCTTCATGAAAGAAGTGATTGTCAATCTTGCGCCAGCCGACATCCGCAAAGAAGGTTCGGGATTCGACCTTCCGATAGCGCTGGGCGTACTGCTGTCAATGCAATATCTGAAAGCCGGCAACACCGAGAGATACATGTTTGTCGGTGAACTCGGACTCGACGGCTCAGTACAACCCGTGAAAGGAGCACTGCCCATAGCCATCAAGGCAAGGCAAATGGGTTTTGAGGGACTCTTCGTGCCGGAAGAGAACGTGCGCGAAGCAGCAGTGGTCAACAAGTTGAAAGTCTACGGGATAAAACATCTGATGGAAGTCGTGGGCTTCTTGTCGGGCACCACCATGATTCCTCCCACAGAGATAAACACCCGTGAGCTGTTCTTCTCCCAGCAGAGCCATTTCGACTTCGATTTCGATGAAGTCAAGGGGCAGGAAAACGTGAAGCGCGCATTCGAGGTAGCAGCAGCCGGAGGCCACAACATTATACTCATCGGCAGTCCCGGTTGCGGCAAGTCGATGATGTCAAAGCGTCTGCCGTCCATCCTTCCTCCGCTGTCGCTTGCCGAAAGCCTCGAAACCACCCAGATACATAGCATAGCAGGCAAACTAGGAAAAGACACATCGCTCATCACCCAACGCCCATTCCGATCGCCCCATCACACAGTGTCAGACGTTGCACTCGTAGGTGGCGGCACCACATTCATGCCCGGTGAAATATGCCTGGCACACAACGGTGTGCTGTTTCTCGACGAATTCACCGAATTCTCCAAGTCCGTACTGGAGACCCTTCGCCAGCCCCTTGAAGACCGGTTAATCACCATCTCACGAGCCAAATACACCATCACGATGCCTTGCTCCTTCATGCTTGTGGCATCGATGAATCCGTGTCCGTGCGGCTACAAACACCATCCCACCCATCCATGCGTCTGCACCCCATCGCAAGTCCAGCGCTACCTCAACAAGATAAGCGGACCATTGATGGACCGCATCGACATACAGGTGGAAGTGGAAAGCGTTCCCTTCTGCGACATGGCAGACAAGCCCAAAGGAGAATCCAGTGCCGTGATACGCGAAAGAGTAGTCAAGGCGCGTAAAATCCAGGAAGAACGCTACAAGGATGCTAAAGGCATTCACTGCAACGCTCAGATGACCTCGTCACTCCTCAGCAAGTATGCCAGCCTCGACCGCCAGAGCTTGGATCGCCTACGTGAGGCGATGAAACGCCTGAATCTTTCGGCACGTGCATACGATCGCATACTGAAAGTGGCACGCACCATAGCCGACCTCGACGGCTGCGAAAACATCAGGTTCCGTCACATTGGCGAAGCCATCAGCTACCGAAACCTTGACCGTGACAGCTGGATTGAATAAGTGTACCGTAAGCATCCGAAATTAATCGAGTAGGAGGTAAATGCTAATCATAAAAGGCATTTGCCTCCTACTTTCACATCTACCGACCTCTCACACCACCGTACGTGCGGTTCCGCATACGGCGGTTCCTATTTTG
>CAVHYP010000046.1:0-20919 GCA_963640465.1 Bacteroidaceae bacterium
ATTTTGACATACGTCCCATTTTGATTGTGTTAATTTGCCCACAAAGGTAATCATAGTTATTTGATTGTCCAAATGTGGGTGTCTAAAAACGAGGGAGTATTATAGTCTTGCATAACCATTCGCATTGGGCAATGAGTACTATTAGCATTTCAGCTCTACCTAATTACAATAAGGAGATTCTGATACAGGCGAGGCTCAAGAGCAAAGCATATCTGTCAATTTGCTATAATAATCCGCCAATTTGTCGTAAATCAACCATTCCTTCAATGTGGCATGGTACTTTGCATTATGATAAGCGAACGCTTGACAACAAGAGTTCAAAAAACAATAGAAGTATAACAATTAAAATAAGTAAAAAGGAGATTTATTATGAGACAGTTACAAAGAACAAACGGATGGCTTCCAGAAATATTCAATGATTTCTTTGATAACACTTGGATGCCAAAGGCAAACGCAACAGCACCGGCTATCAACGTTTCAGAGAGCGAGAAGAACTACACAGTAGAATTGGCTGCTCCAGGCATGACGAAAGAGGATTTCAGCGTTGAAATCAACGAGGACAATGACTTGGTGGTCAAAATGGAGAAGAAAGAAGAACACAACAACGAGCAGAAGGAGCCGAAGGAGAATGTACGCTACTTGCGTCGCGAGTTCGCCTACTCCAAATACCAGCAGACATTGATTCTGCCAGAGGATGTCGACAAGACCAAGATTGAAGCTAAAGTGGAAAACGGTGTATTGACCGTAACACTACCGAAGGTCGTTATAAAAGAAGAGCCTAAGGCTTCAAGGCAAATCAAGATTGGCTAATACAGCAGAATCCACTGAATAGATATGTTTGAATTGATTTAAAGGTTAATGTTTACTGAAGTGAAGGGGAAATACCATCGCAGGATGATACTTCCCCTTTCTTATTCTTCATCTACAAACATGGTTACTAAAACCAGGAATTATCAGCCTTTATTTTGTGTTGTCGGGAAAAAGTACTAACTTTGCAGCCGTAGTCTTTGGGCATCATCTTCATGCACAGGGATTGCAAATACAAACAACCATCCCCAAGGGGGCGTGTGCTTGAACACCACGCTAAAAAAACAAGAATTATGAAACAAGCAAAGACTGTAAGCATCTACTTCATGCTGATGGGAATCCTCTTCTGCGTTTGCCTCATCACATCCAATCTCCTCGAAACAAAAGTATTCCATCTTTTTGGTCCAATAAACCTCACATGCGGATTTCTCGTGTTCCCCATCTCATACATCCTCAACGACTGCATCGCAGAGGTATGGGGTTACAGAAAGGCAAGGCTGATTATATGGGCAGGATTTCTGATGAACTTCTTCGTTGTGGCATTGGGCACCATCGCCAGCATACTGCCGCCAATAACAGAGAATGGCGACGAGGCATTCCGCGAAGTATTTCTCTTTGCACCACAAGTGACTGCCGCCAGTTTTCTGGCATTCATCGTCGGCTCGTTCCTCAACGCCTTGGTCATGAGTAAAATGAAACTGGCAGATAGGAATAAGGGACATTTCAACTACTATTTTTCATTGAGGGCAATATTCTCCACCATTGTGGGCGAATGTGCCGACTCAATCATTTTCTTCCCGTTGGCATTCTATGTCTTCCCGTTGATTTTCTCCGGACAGCCAGCAGTAACAGTGCAGATACTTGTCGGACTAATGCTGACGCAAGTAGTTGCAAAGACACTGTATGAAGTGATTGCTCTGCCGATAACGATCAAGGTAGTACACATTATAAAACGGCACGAGCAAACTGATACATACGATGAGAATATCTCATACAACGCATTCAAGATTACGGACATTTGATTACACACAAAGCTGTCGCTAAAAAAGATGTTTAGCAGAATTTAGTGCCAGCTGCAAAAAAAAGATATAACTATGGACAGAGAGAAAGAAGGACTGAAGTCACTCGGAAAGAAGACTGAATACAAGATGGACTATGCACCCGAGGTGTTGGAGAGTTTCGAAAACAAGCACAAAGATAATGATTACTGGGTGCAATTCAACTGCCCGGAATTCACAAGCCTATGCCCCATCACCGGCCAACCCGACTTTGCCGAAATCAGAATCAGTTATCTGCCCGACCAGCGCATGGTGGAAAGCAAGAGTCTGAAGCTCTATCTCTTCAGTTTCCGCAACCACGGCGACTTCCATGAGGACTGCGTCAATATAATAATGAAAGACTTGATACGGCTGATGGACCCGAAATACATTGAGGTGACTGGATTTTTCACCCCACGTGGAGGCATTTCTATCTATCCCTATGCCAACTACGGACGTCCAGGAACTGAATACGAAAAACTAGCACGCTACCGCATGATGAACCACGGACTTACGACCAACGTGCAGACCAATCACTAAACCCAGACAGCACGTCAAGGCTTGAGCCCGATAATCCCAACTATCTGTTCAAGTTGCTGGGCAAGGGTCAGTTTGTCGACATCAATCCAATGTATATCGTCATCATGGGCAAACCATGTCATCTGCTTCTTGGCATACACACGCGTGTTCTTCTTTAGCCGTGCCACAGCCATATCCAGTTGCCACTCACCCTCAATCACCTTGAACAATTCCTTATAGCCAACAGTATTCAGGGAGTTGAGTTCACGTTTAGGATACAAGCGCAGCGCCTCATCCATCAATCCATCACGCATCATCTGGTCGACACGTTCGTTTATCCGTGCAAATAGATTATCACGTTCCCTGCGCAGACCTATCTTCACTATACGGAACGGACGTTGCTTCATGGTATTCTTTCTGAATGAAGTGTAAGTTTGTCCGGTCTGATAGCAGATTTCGAGTGCATGCACCACACGTTTCGGATTCTTCGTATCCACCACCTTGTAGTATTCAGGGTCGAGCAGACGGAGTTCACCGCACAATACATCAAGTCCTACAATCTCCAGGCGTTTCTTCATGACATCTCGCACTTCGGGCTTTATGGTCGGAATATCATCGATGCCCCTGGTCACTGCATCTATATACATCATGCTACCTCCAGCCATCAAGACATATCGTCCTTTGCCAAACTGCGCATCAATCAGTTTCAGTGCATCTTGTTCATACTGCGCTGCGCTGTAGTATTGTTCCAAAGGCAGCACGTCGATAAAATGATGCATCACACCCTGCATGCTTTCCGCCGAAGGTTTGGCTGTACCGATTGTTATGTCTTTATATATCTGCCGGGAGTCAGCAGAAATCACATCACACGACAAGAGCTTAGCAAGTGAAATGCTAAGCTCTGTCTTTCCCACCGCTGTTGGTCCAAGCAAAACCACCAGCGTATTTTGTCTTGAATCAGTCACCGGAGTCATTCTTATTCGTAAGGATTGCCGTCACTGATTTCAAGTCCCTCCACATCCAGTTCCTCGTCATCGATTCCGTCGCCGAACATATCATCGTCCATGTCTGTATCGTTGTTTGCAGGAACAGGATTGCGTGAAAGTAATTCATCGAAGTCTATTGTCTGTTGCGGTGCCTTTCCCAACTTGCGCGTCACCTTCGCTTCTTTCAGATGTTTGCCGGTGACAATCTCTGCCACCTCAATGAAGAAGCAGCGCTCGGCAAGAGGATCGAAGGTATAGAGGAGATGTTGTTTCTCTTCATCGATGAACTCGCCGAGTGGGGTGTCAGCCATCACATACGAATCCTCGTCGCTGTCGGTATCCATTTCCTCAAGGGTTATCTCCTGGCGTTTCTCCCATCCGTTCTCACAAATAGTGAAGAAAGTGAGCTGGTCATTCTTATAGCCACAGGAGTCAAGGATTGCCTTATGGAAATCCAGAAATGTAGCATCCGAGTCAAGTTGGATTTCCCTCATGAAGTCTTCCACCTCGTCTGAGATAAGAATAAATCTAAAAATCATATTATTCCGATTTTAACGAATAATTCCACGACGTGATGTAGCCACGAAGTCAACGATATACTCAACTTCCGGTCCCATGGTGATTGTCTCACGAATCTGTTCGAGTGCCTCTGAAATCTTCAGGTTGCTATTGTATATAATACGATAAGCATTGTGAATATCGTTGATCAGTTCTGCAGAGAAATTTCTGCGGCGCAGTCCCACGATATTCAAGCCGCAGTATGCAACCGGTTCGCGTGCGGCAATCACAAACGGAGGGATGTCCATGCTGGTGCGTGTACCGCCCTGAATCATGGTGTAACCACCGATGCGGCAGAACTGGTGTACAAGCACTGTTGCACTGAGTATGGCATTGTCGTCCACTTTCACCTCACCGGCCAGTTTGGTAGAGTTTCCCATTATGATATTGCTGCCAAACTCGCAGTCATGGGCAATATGGGCATTCTCCATGATGAGGTTGTTGTTTCCCACAAGAGTAGTGCCCTTGCTGGCTGTTCCTCTGTGTATAGTCACATTCTCGCGTATGCGGTTATTGTCGCCGATTACTACGGTAGACTCTTCGCCCTTGAACTTCAGGTCTTGTGGAATGGCACCGATCACTGCACCCGGAAACACGAGGTTTCCGTTGCCCATCTTTGTTCCTTTCAACAGAGTGACACTGTTCATCAACTCATTGTTGTCGCCTATTTCCACTCCTTTGTCTATGAAGCAGAACGGACCTATCGTACACCCCTCACCTATTTTTGCTTCAGGGTCAATAAATGCTAAAGGACTTATTTTCGACATTTGATATCTTGTTTAGTTCTGTTTGTTGATTTCTGCCTTGATGGCTCTTGCCACCTTATTATTTATAGTGTGTCCCGGACGCAGAGCCGTCACCTTGGCTTTCAATGGAACGCCCACAAGCGCAAGGTCACCAATTATGTCCAGAAGTTTATGGCGTGCCATCTCGTTTTGCCACGTAAGCGGTTTCCGGTTCAAGAAGCCTAGTTTGGTCGCATCCATATGAGGTACTCCCATCTCGTCTGCAATAGAGTCGAGTTTCTCCTGCGGCAACTCATTCTCATAAATGACAATGGCATTGTCCAGGTCCCCACCCTTTATGTAGCCGAGTTCAAACAAAGGCTGGATGTCTCTCACGAACACAAAAGTTCTAGCTGATGCGATCTCCGCAGGGAAGTCCTTGACATCATCAAGAGTTGCCGACTGACTCTCCAGCATCTTCGACTGGAATGCGATAGTTATGTCGAACGACAGATGGTCGCACGGACTGATGACTATATGTTCGCCACGGTCACCGTCGATTACTATCTCATGGTCAACACTGAAGTATTTCTTTTCTGCATTCTGCTCTGCCAATCCCACTTTCCGTATTTCCTCTATGAATATCTCAGCACTTCCATCGAGTATCGGCATCTCAGCACCGTCAAGTTCAATCTTGCAATTGTCCACACCCGATGCATAAAGTGCTGCCATCGCATGCTCGATGGTACTGACCTTTGCCTCGCCTCCTCCAACAACAGTTCCTCGGGTGGTCTCCACCACATTCTCCGATGTACACTCGATGACTGGTTGTCCTTCCATGTCCATACGCACAATCTTGTATCCGTAGTTCTCAGGTGCAGGGCAGAACCGTGCTGTTATGATTTTTCCTGTATGCAGACCTTTACTCTTTACTGTAAAGCAATCCTTCAGGGTCAATTGTTTTTCCATAGTTGTTTTTTTAGTTCTTCAATTTCCCGTTGTAGTTCATTCATCTTGTTCACCATCTCTGGCAAGTTCTTGTATGCCACTGAACTCTTGGCAAAGTTATGGTGCTCGATGGCTGGAGTTCCCATTACAGTGCAGTTTCCCTTTCTGACTTTTGCACCGCCATGAATGCCCGACTGTGCTCCGGCATAGACCTTGTCACCAAGAGTTATGTGACCGGCAACACCCACTTGTCCGCCAAGCATACACCACTCTCCTATCTTGCAACTGCCTGCCACACCCACCTGGGCTGACATCACAGTATGGCTGCCCACTTCCACATTGTGGGCTATCTGAATGAGGTTGTCCAGTTTCACTCCGCTGTGCACGATTGTTGTTCCCATTGTAGAGCGATCCACACACGTGTTTGCACCAATCTCCACATTGTCTTCGATTGTGACAATACCAATCTGCGGAATCTTCTCGTAGCCGTTGGCAGTAGGAGCAAAACCGAATCCGTCGGCTCCGATCACACATCCAGCATGAAGAATGCAGTTTGCGCCAATCTTACACCCATGATAAATCACGGCATTGCTGTATATGACTGTGTCCTTGCCTACTGAAGCATGACTGCCGACAGTCACATGAGGATAGAGCTCCACCCCATCGCCTATCTCGGCTCCGTCTTCCACCACCACGAAAGGTGCAATATACACGTTCTCGCCTATCTTTGCAGTCTCAGCCACAAAAGCCATCGGACTGATACCCCTTGGCTTCGTCTTCATAGATTCATAGAGCTGAAGCAACTTGCTGACTGCCTCATAAGCGTTCTTCACACGAATCAAAGTAGCTTTCACCGATTGCACTGGCTTGAAATCATCATTCACCAGTACCACCGACGACAGAGTCTCATATATATAATGTTCGTAATGAGGATTGGCAAGAAACGAAATGGCTCCCGGTACACCCTCCTCTATCTTCGCGAAATTGTTTATCACAGCATTTGCATCGCCTTCAATCTGACCGTCGATGTATGCCGCAACCTGTTGTGCAGTAAATTCCATATTTATACTTTTACTATCGTGTGCAAAGTTACATAAAAAAAAGGAAACCGCAGTTACTAACCGCCCATTTTTATAATAAACTGCCCCAAAACCCCTGTTTTGAGAAAAAAGCATACAGATAAAACGAAGTTAGTATTTGTCATCACAAAATTTATTGTTACTTTTGCATCGGCAATAAAAAAGCTAAGAACTTACTGATTCAACAACTATTCAATAATAGGCTCAACACATGAAACGTCTAACTATTATCACATTATTGGCACTCTGCATCGTCTTCAACATTCATGCAGCCAACACCGTCGTATCCGTTTCCCAAGTGACCTCAGCAATCACTGTCAATACCGACGTCGACTACACCATCACCGGAAGCAGCCCGTTCGCCACTGCAGGAAGCGTAGACCTCACCGACACCAATCATGCAGTGCTCATCATCCAGAAAATCAAGCCAAGCGTGGTACTGAAGAATTGGATGGGCAACGTGTACATCAACGGCAAGAAAGCAGTAAACGGAACCAACTGCCAGGTACGCATGTACAACCACGGCACAATCATCTTCCCCTATGGCAACGCCGATTTCCATCCCCTCGTGTGCTTCACCGAGAAGGACTTCCAGGGCGAGTCATGCACCGACTACACCGAAGGACACTCCGGCGGATTCATGAAAACCCTGACCACAGCCAACCTCAACAACCAGATAAAGTCGTTCAAGCTAAAGCGAGGTTACATGGTGACATTTGCTCTCGGCACAGCCGGATGGGGCTACAGCCGTTGCTTCATAGCCGACAAAGAAGACCTCGAAATCAACATGCCCGACAACATGAGCGGCAGAGCCTCTTCCTACCGACTCTTCAAGTGGTTCAATGCACGCAAAGCAGGAATAGCCGACTGCAACGACGAAGCAACCATCTCCGCGCTCAATGCCTCGTGGTGCTACCGCATGTGGCCCAATCCAGAAGGATTCAACAAACTGCCCGACTGCGAATACATACCCCACCATTACAAGGAAGGCTACCCGTCCATATCAGCCCTCGGATCAGCCGATTTCTCCTGCCACCTCAAGAACAACAACGAACCCGGCAACTCCGCCGATGAAGCACCTTGTTCAGTAGATGACGTGCTCGGCAGTTGGCAGACACTGATGCGTACAGGCATGCGACTCCTATCCGAGAGTTCCCACGACGGCTCGATGAACCATCTGAAATCATTCATCGACTCCATCGATGCACGCGGATGGCGCTGCGATGTGATCGACCTCCACTGCTACTGGCCGTCCAACCAGTTCTACAACTTTGGATGGTACAGCAGCAACTACGGCAACGGACGTCCGATATGGATAAGCGAATGGGTGTGGGGAGCCAGCTGGAACCGCAACGGCATATTCGGGTCAGTGAGCGACACCGGTTCATTCTCCGAAGAAAACCAAAAGATATGTTACAACGGCACCAAACCAATCCTTGATGCGCTCAACAGCAATGCGCTCATCGAACGCTACGCATACTGGAACAGTGAAGCCATCGCATCTAAAGTCTACTACAACGGTACCCTTTCAACCCTCGGCAAGTACTATGCAGACATGGACGACGGACTAGGCTACAGGGCCGACAAGCAATACACTCCAAAGGTGGTGTACTCCAATCCAACCAATCTCACCGGAACCTACACAAAATCAACAGGAGCATTCGCCCTCTCATGGAACGACAACAATGGCGACATGCTCGACTCCATGATCATTGAATGCCGTCGCCCAGGCGAGACAAAATACACCCAACTTAAGCGAATCAGTCTGAAAGACAAAAACAGCAGCAGCGGTGCCCTATATAACTACACCGACTATCCTGAAGCAGGAGCCAACTACTATCGCGTAGCAGTCTACGGAGTCGGCAGCAAAGCCATAAGATATTCCGGCGAGACATCCGTGACCGTAGGTTCATCCAAGGGAGACAACAACATACAGTACGGCATGATTGACGTGACCAACACCAACAGCATCGCCATTGATTTCGACACACTGCTCAGCACCATGCCAGCCGTATTCACCGGACTCTACACACTCAAGAACTCTGAAACCACACCCGTATCGCTCATCTCCAATGCCTCAACACGAGGATTCTCCTACCAGATGAAACCTTGGACACAGTCCGGAAGCCAGGACCTGTCATCAACCGAGCAAGTACCGTTCCTTGCAATGGTTGCAGGCAGCTATTCATTCGGAGATGTAAATGTAGAGATTGGAAGCGTAAAAGTCAATGCCGACACAGTTGAAGTCACCTTCACCCAACCATTTGCGGAAGGAGTAGTGCCAGTGGTCATCACAGAACTGAAACCCTCACTCAAGACCAACCCTATAAACGTACGCATCTGGAACGTGACCAACACCGGATTCAAGGCAACAGCCTTCTACGAAGCAGGCATCGGCAAAGAACTCAAGCTTGTGCAGACCATGAACTATTTCGCATGCACTCCAGGTCAGGGCAAAATCAACAGCACCCTGCTCCTCAGCGCCGGAGTAGGACCTAACACAGTGTATGGAACAGCGTACCGCCAGGAAGCATTCCGCGTGACAAATCCCGACGGAACCATCTCTGAAGGGGCAGACACACTTTACCTCAAGAGCCCATACATCTTCGGAGCACCCCAGACCTACAACTATCCCACAGCCACCGTCATTCGCCGCTACATCGACATGAAGACCTACAGTAGCGACGGCACTACACTTATATATGGTACGCGCGTGAAGCGAATAGTCGACACCTCAGCAGGCACATTCACCAACAACCTGGCATCAGGCGACAAGTTCGGGTGGATTTGTATCTCCTCATCCAGTCCTGAAGACGTGAACGGCGACGGACTCATCGACACCCAAGACGTACTGAGCATCTATGCCTTCATGCAGAACGCATCCGAAGTAACATCCGGCACCACAGAAGACGTAAATGGAGATGGACTCGTCGACACCCAAGATGTGCTTGCAGTCTACGAATGCATGAGCAGTAACTGACAATCGAGGCTGATTCCACCCCTCACTTTTGTTTTGGGTTACAAAGCAGAGGGATGGCATGACACGCTATCGAGCGGGATGGCTCAGCGAGTTGAAATAGGAGCACAAACGCTAGACAAGCGTAAAAAACGATAGGAGCTAGCACTCTCCGAGGGCGTTAAAGCGAGCGCGAGTTCGTGCATAGTAATATAAGCACCGTACTCGAGCGCAAACGCCAAAGCCTTCGGAGAACGCTGGCTCCTAACATAAAAGCCCAAAACATTTATGAATGTCAGCTATAGCCATTTCGTAGCTGTCGGACTACATTTGTGGCAACAAACCATAGTTTCAAAGTTCTATACTGTGGTCGTAGATACGCATTTGGATAGCAGGTTCAGCGTAATCTTTATGAGCGATTGCGTTGTATATCAACTCACGCAAAGCCTTTTTCGGAACCTCCAACTGCTCAATTGGCAAAGCCGCATATCCATTTCAAGTATTCGTCTAGCTATGATTCCTTGGACTCTATATCCTGACATTCCTCAAGCATGCCTGTCATTATGTTTTTTATTGTTGCAATGCGGTATGATTACTCTGTATTATATTCCCAAATGAATACATTTTTATTCATCTCTCATATACTCATAGATTGTGAGGACATCCTGGGTGTCGGCTGTGCCGTCGCCATTGACGTCCTGGATGGGGGTGCTTTCGACTGACGTGTTGTTTTGGATGTATTCGTACACGTTCAGTACGTCCTGGGTGTCGATGCAACCGTCCATATTGACATCACCCTTTTCGTAAAGCAATGACTTGTAGGTGCGGACGCGTACTTTGCGTGTGAAGCTGTAGGCATAGTTGTCTTTCTGTATGGTATAGGTAAGGTCCACGAGGGTTATGGAGTCGCCATCGGCATAGTAGGGCACCTGGAGTTTGCCGTCATCAGACAGGAGTTCGGGATTAGATGACTTCCAACTGATGGTGCTTCCCCAGTAGCCTACGTTTGTGGTGAGGTCGAGGTCTTGTTTCACGTACTGGCGTGAAGAGAACGGTATGGTGAAATTGTTGTGGGTAAGGTCGACTGCATAATTTCCGTCAACGTTGCATCCCCAGATGCTTACACCGTTGTTGGCAATTGCCGAGAAGCAGATGGACGGCATATTGCTGTAGGTCACGGTCTGCGGAAGTATCACTCCATAGTATTCAGTATAGATGGTCGATCCTTTGAGGCGCAGGCGCAGTGTGATATAGGATGTACCTTCCTTCACTGACCAACGGCCATAGTAGTCTCCGGATATGAGCCCGCTCTCATGGAACTCGATTGTCTGTGGTGACGAATAGGCAAGGTTGGCATAATCCACTTTGTAGGGATGGAGCAGCACTTTGTAGGTGCCGACGATGTCGTTTGTGGTGCACAACTCTGTGGAATCGATGTCTGCCTGTTTGTACTGCGAGTTTGATCCGTTGAGTCCGTTGAACTCGAATGGCGAGGAAACGAGCCATCCTTTGTTGTTGAGGAAGAGCTGGTGGACGCGCACTGCATGTCCCTCGTTACCGCCATTGAAACGGGTGTGGTAGACGATGTAAGCCCTGCCGTCGGTGTCGAGCAGCATGGAGTTGTGACCCTGGCTGAGTTCACAAAGCGACATATTCTCCCACTGATAGGCTCCGAGCAGTTTCATGCCTCGTGTTGTGGCTGCATGTGGTCCGTAATTCATCTGATAGCTGGAGTAGCGTGCATTATTGTTGCTGGCATCGGTGTAGGTACCGTCAGGTGTTGACGAACGGAAGTAGTGCATCTCGTAACCGCCGTTGGAATTGAGTCCGCCATTGGTAACGAAGAGGTAGTAGTAGTTGCCGATATGCTCGATATAGGAACCTTCGCCCGAGACATAATAGCCTCCGGCAATCTTCTTTCCGAAGTAAGGGTCACTGCTTACGGCATTGCTGGATGCATTGACATCCCTATAGGTATGGGTGTAGTCGCGGAGTCCGGTCTGCTTGTCGAGTTTGAGGATGAAGATTCCGCCCGACCACGATCCGTAGCTCATCCACAGTTCGCCTTCCTCATCGAAGAACACGCAGGGGTCGATGCAGTTTGGCCAACGCTCGCCCCATTTTTTCCCGATGTTGTAGCGCGATGGCAGTGAGGTCTGCTCGCCTATTGCCAATTCAAGGTCGGTCTTCTTGTAGTCGGTGTTGTTCCAATGGAAGCCAGAAATGACTACCGGGCCCTGGTAGACGAACGGACCGGTGATGGACGAAGAGGTGAGGAGGACAATCGACGAGCGCCAGTCGTCACCATTGAGGCTCATGTAGAGACACCACTTCTTCATATGTGGGTTCCAGATGATGTCGGGCGCCCACTGGTTTCCGCCCAATGATGCGTTGGCTTCGGTGTATCGCCATGCTTCGGCGTCGAAATTGGCAAGTGTGGTCTCAATGGTGTCGGTACCCTGCAGAATCTTCACGGTTGTGGTCTGACTGGTGTTGAACACGCCTTCAAAACTCTCTGTGCTGGTCACTGTGCCGTTTGATTTGGGCACGCCGTAATACCAGGTCTGCCATGTCCAGTTCTGCAAGTCACTGGTGACGGCTGCTGCACGGTGAGACCCGTAAATATAGTATTTGTTGCCTGCCTTCACGATGGAAGGGTCATGCACACTTGTACTTTTGTAGGAAACAGATTTATAGAGCTTGCCCAGGTTGGCTGCTGTCATTGCAATGATGCTATCTTTGTCTTCGTCAAGGGCTGAAACCTGCAAGCAAGTAAACATTGCCATGATGGCTATAAGAAAATATTTGTTCATAATTAGTTTAGTTGTCTTTAGTTATCGGGTGAACTTTCGAGATGCAAAGGTAAAAAAATAATCGGAAACAAGTGCTTCCGACTATCTTTATCTTTGTTTTTTTGTCTTTTACTTCGCAGAAAACCCATTTTCTTCAATCTGCAGAAAACGAGTTGTCTTTACTCTGCAGAAGACTGGTCGTCGTGACGTATCTCCACTCTACGGATTTTGCCGCTGATGGTTTTTGGCAGCTCATCGACGAACTCGATGATGCGCGGTGCCTTGTAGGCTGCTGTCACTTTCTTCACGTGCTCCTTCAGTTCATGAACGAAACTGCGGCTATTCTTCATCTGTTCGTAGCCGCGAGCCAGAACCACTGTTGCCTTCACTGCCTGTCCGCGCTGTTCGTCGGGAACTGCGGTGACTGCACACTCGAGCACTGCGGGATGGGTCATCAATGCGCTCTCCACTTCGAACGGACCGATGCGGTAGCCGGAGCTCTTGATTACATCGTCGTAACGACCCACATAGAAGTAGTAGCCATCCTCGTCGCGTGTGGCAAGGTCACCTGTGTGATAGTAGCCGTCGTGCCATACCTCCTTGGTCAGTTCTTCATTGCGGTAGTATTCATTGAACAGTCCCAACGGAATGTTCTCTTCTGTGCGGATGACAATCTCCCCTACTTCGTTCGTGCCCACTTCCTTGCCGTCGACCATCAGATGGATGTCATACTGCGGATTTGGCTTGCCCATGCTGCCAAGCTTCACATCCATCCACTTGTATGTACCAAGGGTGCAGGTGGTCTCGGTCTGTCCGAATCCTTCACGTATGCGCAGACCGGTGAGGTCGAAGAACTTGTCGGATACCGATGGGTTGAGTGCCTCGCCTGCAGTGGTAGCGTACTGCAATGAAGATAGGTCGTACTTTCTGAGGTCTTCGCGCACAAGATAGCGGTAGACTGTCGGTGGTGCACAGAAAGAAGTCACATGATATTTTGCTATCATGCCGAGCAAATCCGACGGACGAAACATGTCATGGTCGTAGACGAACACTGTAGCGCCGACAATCCATTGTCCATAAAGTTTTCCCCACACGGCTTTTCCCCATCCGGTGTCGGACACCGTGAGGTGCAGACTCTCTGGAGTGATGTTGTGCCAGAATGCAGCTGTGGCAAGATGTCCGAGTGCATAGGTATAGTCGTGCATCACCATCTTCGGTTCGCCGCTTGTTCCGCTGGTGAAATACATGATCATGTGGTTCTTACGACCGCCATAGTGTTTTCTGCGCAATTCCTTCACGGTGTTGTCAGTGCTGCCGAATCCTTTCTGGATGTCGTTCTCGGTGAGAGCCACCCACCCTTCCGGAACTACCGGACCGATGCTGATGCGCTGCTGCACGGTTGGGCATGAAGGGAAGGCAGAATCGATATGTTCGAGGATGTCTTCGTCTCCACAAGCTACGATAGCCTTGATGTCAGCCTGTTCGCAACGGTATATGATGTCTTTTTGGGTAAGCAGATAAGTGGCAGGGATGACCACGGCACCAATCTTGTGCAGTGCAAGAATCAAAGGCCAGAACTGATATCTGCGTTTGAGGATGCACATCACCATGTCGTCCTTCTGAATGCCAAGTGCAGTGAGGAACGACACGATATTGTCGCTCATGCGTTTGAGGTCAGCAAATGTGAATCTACGTTCCTCGCCCTTGTCGTTGATCCACAACAAAGCCAATTTGTCCGGAGCCTCAGCAGCCCAGCGGTCCATAACATCGTATGCAAAGTTGAAATTCTCAGGGACAACGAACTCGAGATTCTTTTCAAAGTCTTCCATGTTTGAGAAATCAACTTTCTTCAGAAAATGTTCAATCATATCTAATGCCTTTATGTTCTATTTCTGATGCAAAATTAGTTTTTATGCTTCACAACTGCAACAACATATCATCGTTATTTTTTCAAATTTCACAAGACAATTCCCCATGTGCAAAGGTTTCATGCGTTTTTTGCACACACAGTTCAAAACTTGTGAATTTTCCAATCTGAAGACACAAAGAAAGCCGTTGTGTTGCAGTTTCGCTGATTTGCACACAACAGCTTTCAATGGGTTGTGATATCTGAATGGATGCATGACTCGCGTCAAGACACCCGGCTAAGGCATAACAAGACTTACTCGCAGACCTTTACGCTTATGCTTCCAGTGTGGCCCGAGAATTCCGGTGCATAGGCACACTGCACAGTTGCTGCTCCGGTCAGATATTCGCCAGTGCGGGTCACATAGTAGTCGATGTCGAGGGTCACGTTGCCCTTGGCGAACTTGTCGAAGAAGAGGTCGGTCGAAGCGTCGTGGCGTGCCACATAGCCGCCTCTGCCGTTCATCCAGCGGTAGCCGCTGCTTTGGTCTGTCGATTCGAAGCATGCCGGCGTGAGCAGGTGAACCTGTACGAAATCCATATCGCGGTCGGCAGTCACAGTGATGCGCACGGTCACGCGGTCACCCACCTTGAGCATAGAGGTCTGTGGGTCGAAGGTTTTGCCGTCCACAAGCAGTCGACGTGCAATCTTCAGTTCGCCCGACGACTGCGTCTTCAGCCGATCCATGTTCTCCAGGAAGCGTGCCGAAACAGCGCCCCAGGAGATACGAGAGAGGTTTTGCAAAGTCGCCTGCGAGTTGGATTGTGAAGTCGCCTGCGGGTTGGATTGTGAAGTCGCCTGCGAGTTGGCTTGCGAAGCCTTCTGCAATCCGTTCTGCAAAGCGTTGTTCTTAGCAGGGACGATTTCCAGCTTCGTGACGCCATTCGCAGTCAGCTGCGCATCAATCTCCGTGTGCACATATCCGAGTTGCTGTGCCAGGAACTTGGTTGTGTCGATTGGGGTTGAGATATTTTTGCCGTCCATGCGGAACTGCGGCACTGCAGCATCGGCGAGGTTGGCGGAGTCGGCGAGCAGATAGCTCACGGCGCTGATGGTGTTCATCGGATTGTCCCACATCTGCGTTTGCTTCTGTCGGAGCAGCCACACCTGCATGTCAGCGAGCACGGTTTCCTTATCCGCCAGCTGCGACTGGCGCACAGCACGCATGACAGCCAGTTGTGTCGGGATGCGGTAGTCACACCACGAGTAGTAGGCGGCGTCGGTGGCGTAGTAGCGGCCCATGCCTGGTTTGATTACCGAGTACTCCATGACTGACTGCAGGAACTCGTCGGCAACCTCGGTGTGTCCGAACGTGCGGAGGAAGCAAGCGCAGTTGGCTTTGCCGTAGATGGTGAGGTCGCGCACTGACGTCTCCACTTTTCCGAGCCATTCCTCGCGCATCTTACGGATGTCCTTGCTAACGTGTCTGTCGGGCAGAAGCGAACTGACGAAGAGGTAGTGCATGCCGGTGTTGCCCACACTGGTCTTGTCGCTATTGGTTTCATTATACAGGCGGTACATCTCCTTGTCCAGGTACTTCATACCCCGTTCGAGCATAGCCTGCACTTCGCTATCGTCGGGATCAAGCAGGGCAAGGTCTTCGCACACGGCAAGGGTCACATAGAAGCTGCCTGCCATTCCGTCGAACCAACTCCACGAACCGTCGGCGTTCTGCAGGTCCGTCAGTTTTTCTTTTGCCGAAGCCGTGCGTTGGCGCATCAGGTTTTCGTCGAAGAGGTCGAGCAAAGCTGCACGCTGGTCAGACTCGAGCAATGCGTCACGCAACCACGGCGATTCGCGGAGCACGATGTCCTTCATGCGTTCGTTGTCTGCCAGTTCGGAGTTGATGGCAGAGACGGAATTTACTTCTGAAGAAGATTTGGATTTTGCACCAGAAGAAGCGGACTTGGCAGCATCAGCAGTACCTGCAGTTGCATTCCGTTGTTTCTCGAGTGCCTCCTTGAAGCCCGGTATGCTCTGAGCCAGGCGGCTTGCTACAGTATTGGCATAGAGGGATGCTGCATGGCTGATGGCACTGCTGTTGTCGGGTACGCTGATGCCCCGCAGAGCCTCGATGACGGTACATGCAGGATTGGCAGTATATTCGAGCGTCATGCATCGCTGAGTGGCAGACGGGCTGTTGCCATTGAAGAGCGTAGAGAGGTCGACGGTCTTGCTCTCGCTGCCGCTGATATAGAAAGGAACCGTCTCGGTGACGTACTGCTTGGCTGTAAGCACGGGCAGGTAGTTGCGTTCGCCGTCGGAACAGTTGCCTGCCTCGGCAGTAATCTCGCACACTAGCAACGGATACTGATCTGTCACGATGTAGTCGAACGCCACCGGTTCGGTCTGTCCTGCGGCTACGGACAGTGTTTTTGTCTCGTTATGCACCACCTTGCCGCTCTCGGCATCCAACAGACAGAAGAGGACGCGTGACTTGAGGTCTGCAGTGCCCTGGTTGATGACTCTCGACACGATGCTGACCTTGTCGCCCTCGCGCACGAAGCGCGGCATATTGGGCTGCACCATAAAGTTCTTCTTCGCCACGCAGGTCGTGTCAATCAAACCATATTTGATATCCTTGGTATGTACCATGCCCAACAGACGCCAGGTGGTCAGGCTCTCGGGCAGGGTGAAGGCAATATGCACATCGCCGTCGGCATCGGTAGTGAGGTGTGGATAGAAGAACGCTGTCTCATTGAAGTTGCTGCGCATGCGGTTTGAAGCACTCATATCAACCTTGCCGGCAGAAGTTCCGGCAGTATCCTCGTTGGGCGAAGCCTGGTTCGTGTCCATGCCGGCGATACGTCCAACCAACGATTTGTCTACAGCATTGCCCACGCTTTCTTCCTCCATCATCGACAAGTTGACTGCCTTTGCGCTCATCATCAATGGGGCATCACTCAGCATTATTCCGTCTTTTCTACGTCCGCGTCTGAAACCGAAATAACCGTTGCCATCATACTCGAACGGCATCAGACGGTCGTAGTCGTGATCATTCCATGTCAGATTCTTGGCTGGGAAATTCAGCCAAAGATTGTCGGCTACGTCCTGTCCCATGAAACGGAGATAAGGCGAATAATAGTACGCGTAGCTGTAGTTGAACATCCAGCTGAACGCAGCCAGTTGGTCGAGCGAAGCGTCGTACATCGTAGCCATCATCTCGGCTGCCTTCACGCTGTTGCCGTCCTTGTCCTTCACCGTCAGAATCCATTCTTCCTGCTGTCCGGGCATAAGATTGTCGCGGAACGTCTTCCATGTCAGTTGCAGACGGTTGTCGGAGCGTTGGTAGGCGATGGGCTGCGTCTTCGTGAATGTCTGTCCGTTTCTCACAAATGCCAATACCAGCGTTACAGCCTCGCCATATTCCGGTTTGTAGTCAATGTCGAACCGGTACAAGTGTCTATTCAGTTGGATTTGCTTCTGCTCGAACACTGTAGAATCCGACATTATATAATAATATACACAGATGTCATCGGCGCACGGAGCAAGCAGGACTTCGCACGGTTTGCTTTCGGAGAATGTCGGCTGGCTGCAGATATAAAGGTTGTCGTCGAACGAAGTCGGGGCTGCCTTGATCTTGGTGCGTGGGTCAACGGCTTCCTCTGAATCGTAGATGTCGTACTCACGCTGAGTTGTCACCAGATGTCCGTGACTGTCCTTAGCTGAAACCTCGATGGTGTAGGTACCCATGGAAAGTGAGGCAAGAGAAATCGGTTTGCCAGTCTCGAACGGTCCCTCGGCGACGGTTTCCATCTCTTTACTGTTATTGTTCCTGCTGTCGTTGTAGCCCTTGCCGCTATTGCTTTCACTGTTATTTCTTTTTATTTTGTAGGTTCCGTCCACGCTCATTTCCTCGTCGTTCGGGTTGAGGGCTTTGACGGTCAAAATGTCCTTCGGATCCGACAGGTCAACCTTGCCCTTGGCAGGCAACTGGAGTGAGAAGCCCAAACCGCTGAGGTAAACGCGGTATTCGGCAGTATGTGTCTCGCCAGCGATGTCAGTCACCTCAGCCGTAAGCCGATAGCCCACCACATCACCGAGTTCCAGTTTCGTCGTGTCAGCCTCAGTTTGGAAAGTCACCACAGCCTCGCCATTGCTGTCGAGCGAGGTCTGTCCATCGGCGGTTTGTTCCCAATCGCCGTGCCAACGATATCTGCCCGTGCCACTTTCGACAATGTATTTCACCGCAGCACCCTGCACTGGCACGCCTGCAAATGTCTGTGCAGAGATGCGAACCTGCACTGCATCGCCAAACGCGAGCTCCTTCCCTTCATCAACGGACTTGGCCGTGACATCGAAAGTCGGGCGTTTGTATTCCTCCACCTGAATCCCGTCCGAAGCGACACACGATCCGTTGATACTTATCGCAATCGAGTAGTTTCCGGGAAGTCGGTCTTTGGGCAGGACGAACTCTGTGTCGAAGGTGCCCCACTCATTACTCTTGAGCGTGTCGCACTCCACTTCCTGACCATTGACATCCGAGAGTTTCACCTCCACTTTGATGTTGGGCGTAACGTTGATCCAGCCCTTGCCGTCGCCGGTGTAGACCATGCCCGATACGTGCACAGTCTGCCCTGGTCGGTAGATAGTGCGGTCGGTGTATAACTTGACGTGACGGTTCAAGTCGTGTTGGCGCCAAGACGAATAGACGCGGATGTAGTTCTTGTCCAATTGGTCATTGTCGCTTATGGAAGCAGATATCCGCTCGATTTTGGCGTCGTCGCAGAAGTATCTGCCTGTCTCGTCGCACACCACCTTAGTCTCGTTGTCCTTCCTGTCATACATATGGAGTGTGGCACCACTGATGGGTTTTCCAGTCTTGTTGTCTACGACGATGAAGAGTCGCTTGCCCCGAGGTTGTTCGAGGGCCAGGATGCACAGCGAACTGACATTGAGTTGATCTACGCTGGTCTTCCCGTTGCTCTTCAGCACAGTGACGTACCGTCCGGCAGTCAGGGAGACGGTTTCAATCTGCGTGCCCTCGTACGGCATTCCCTTCTTGCGGCGCGACTGGCAGGTACTGTCCGTTCCAAGGATGAGGTGGCGTTTGTCCACCAGTTTTCCACTGGTCTTGAGTTCGCCTTTGTTGTCGCGCCCGTCATATTCCCGTATCTCCACATCAGCCGACGTAAGGTTTTCATAGTCAATCTTGAGGCAGAAAGGATGGTTGGGATAGATGAACGAATCCGAAGCATTGCCAGAGTCGGCATCCCGACAGGATGAATACGACAGACGACACAAAGACTGCTTCATTTCGTTTTCCGCATTGACAAAACAGTTCTTGAGCGTGGACTTGCCGAACAGGTCCTGAGCATGCTTGACAAACTGCCACCGATCGTCCTCCGACACATCGCTGCCGTCCATGGCATCGAGGTACTCTGCGGCAACATCTGCCCCTGCCTCGATCGTTTCCGATTCATTCATCAACTGCTTGACAGCGGTCAGATAACAGCTTTCCGTCATGTCGTAGCGCCTCCGCTTGAGCAGATTCAGTTGCATCAGCGTGCTGGCATTGAGGTTGCCGTGTTCCTTATAATATTGGGCTGCATCTTGCAGGATGACATTGACGGAGTCGTCGTCCCAAGAGGAATAGTCTGCCACAAACATCGTAATGACCGAGTACATGTCGTTGCCCCACAGTCGGCTGTTCGCACCCTTGGTCACCACGGGCAGGTAGTCCGTGGCTTTGGCCGCTACCAGCGCGTCCTTGTCTGCCAGTGCATTTCTGAAGCACTCTGCCGACTTGTCGCGGTACTCCTGTTGCGTATCTTCGTCATAAGCAATGGTCGAAGCCCCACACATGGCAAGATACGCCGAACCCATGATGGCATTGTATACCGAATGCTCCACAGGAGTCTTGCATTTCACTTCGGGCAAAATTTCGATGTTGAAACTGTCGGCATCGAGGATGCATTTGGTTTCCGAAACCACAATCCATGCCTTCATCATCTGTGGGAAGTTGCCTTCGTCGGCAGCCTTCATGTAGATCTTCATGGCATCCTCGAAGACTTGCCGGGGCTGGTCCTTCGCGCTACTCTCCTCCACTGTGTTCCACAGGGAAGAATAGCTTTGGGCAGACAGGCCCAACACACTTGTCGTCAGCAACGAAGCCGACATCAACGCTTTGATTTTCTTGTTCATATCTGTCAGTGTTTATTAATTCGATTGATAATGCAAATTTAGAGAAAATTTCTGTCATGCAACGAGCAAGACAGATTTTTATACGCACTTTAGCCTCTTTTCAAACCGAAAGTAGGCTTTGCATGGACGCAATACCTACTTTTCGATGCGAATGAAGCCTTTGCATGGACGCAATACCTACTTTTCAATGCGAATGAAGCCTTTGCATGGACGCAATACCTACTTTTCAATGTGAAAGTAGCCTTTGCATGGACGCAATACCTACTTTTCAATGCGAATGAAGCCTTTGCATGGACGCAATACCTACTTTTCAATGTGAAAGTAGCCTTTGCATGGACGCAATACCTACTTTTCAATGCGAATGAAGCCTTTGCATGGACGCAATACCTACTTTTCAATGTGAAAGTAGCCTTTGCATGGACGCAATACCTACTTTTCAATGCGAATGAAGCCTTTGCATGG
>CAVHYP010000047.1:0-20873 GCA_963640465.1 Bacteroidaceae bacterium
AATGAGCGGGCAGATGGGTCATTTGATTGGTCCTTCTGGTATTGGAAAGGCACAATTCACTCATCTCACAGAAGCCATCATGAGCTCAGCCCGCAAGCACAAGCGCTAAGAGCCAACTCCTAGCGTTTGCCGATATTTGCTTGAAACCAGTGGAAATGTATCGATTTTCACTGGATTTCCACCAGTTTCGAGCAAAAAAAAGCGATTGAATGAACGCTGAATAGTTGTCAGGTTTCTCCGAAGACGCAAGCGATTGCACTCGAACGCCAGCTTGATCTTTTTGCCTTGCACAAGCCTTCGCTCGCTTTAACACCCTCGGAAAGGCTTTCCATTAATGTGGAGAAAGCTAGTTCCAAGCGCACGTTAACGAATCAAGGGCAGCGCATGAATTAAACACGTCATGCAACCCTTCTACACAATCAATTTTATCCGACATTTTGACTATATTTACAGCACAGCTTTTCAGCCCATCATTTTGTGCCCTATTACCTAGTTTTTGTTCTCTGACTAGAAAATTTTTTTTCTCTGACCAGGAAAATAAATTTCTCTGACTAGGGAAATAAAACGGGCTGTTTGACTGGTATTGTATGACGAGTTATGAGATATCAAAATGGACAGATTTTAACATTTCAAAGTCATCATACTACTGGTGTTTCGGTACGGATGTGAGCGATGGATCGGAGCCCGTTTTCAGTCGTTCGAGGTATGCTGGCAAAAGCGTTTCAGCCATTCTTCCCATCCATGCAAAATACTTGGAAATTAACAGCTAATTTATTTTGTCAAGTGCAGATTTTTTCGTAACTTTGCAAACGTAATCAAAAGCGCAATCTCATGAATATTTCTGAAAACAATTCTCTTGCAAGACATCTCATACGCACTCTGACTGCAATGGTACTGGCAGTGGCTGCCGCTACGGATTCCCATGCTGCAATGAATTCTCATGGTCTGACGAGCACTCACGACAAAACAGATTCTCGTGTTCAGGATACGGACAGCATTGCCACTTTCCGCACATGGGCGCTGACTCCGCCGATGGGATGGAACTCATGGGACTGCTACTACTCAAGCGTGAACGAGGCGCTGACGATGCAGAACGCAAAATACATCGTGGACAAGGGGCTCAACAAATATGGTTGGGAATACGTGGTGGTGGACATCCGCTGGTACTGCAACCACCCGTCGCTCGGAGGCGGCACGTACAACCAGAACGGCACACAGGACTATGTATTGGACGAATACGGACGCTACCTGCCCTCCCCCACCCGATTCCCATCTGCCATGGTCGACGGAAAGAACCGGGGATTCAAGGCAATGGCTGACTCGCTCCACAACATGGGACTGAAGTTCGGAATCCACATCATGAGGGGCGTGCCAAAGTCGGTGGTCGGTTCGACTTACAAACTTAAAGGCGCCGAAGACGTGGCATGGAGCAAGGTGTATGCAAGCACCACCCCGCCATGCACATGGCTCAAGGACAATCTGCTGGTGAGGAACAACGAATACGGACAGCTCTACTACAACAGCATCATCGACCTTTATGCCGAATGGGGTGTGGACTTCATCAAGGTGGACGACATAAGCCGCCCGTTCTACACCGACGAGATAAAGATGCTGCGCAAAGCCATCGACCAGTGCGGACGACCCATCGTACTGAGTCTGTCGCCTGGCAAGACACAATATGCATACGCAGAAAGCTGTCTGGAGAATGCCAACATGTGGCGCATGATGGACGATCTGTGGGACAGCTGGAGTTATGTGGACCTGGTGTTCAACGAAGCCAACGAATGGTCAAAATACACTCGCCCGGGCAACTATGCCGACTGCGACATGCTGCCGCTGGGACAAATCGCAATGACCGTGGCTGATGCCGGATACACCAGTGCACAGAGCGGACGATGGACGCGACTGACGGAGAACGAACAATACTCGATGATGACCCTCTGGGGAATTTGCCACTCGCCACTCTTTTTCGGTGGGGAAATGACCAAGAACGACGACTTCACCAACTCGCTCCTCACCAACGAGGAATACCTCTACATGCACAATTATGCAGTCGACGCCCACCAGGTGGTGAACGATGAGGACAACGGGCAAGTGGTGTGGACAAGCCTCAACCCTGCCACCGGCAACCGCTACCTCGCCCTGTTCCAGAGAGACAACACACGATGGATTGTAGGCAACAAGGCACTCTACAAGTCAGAGACCATAGCATACACTACAGACGGACACAAGGCGGATGTCGACATCGAATGGCCTGCAGGAAGCAAGACACTGGTGTTGGTGGTTGACGACGGTGGCGACAACTACAACTACGACCATGCCGACTGGATCAGCCCCACCATCGTGCTCAGCGACGGCAGTGAAGTGGAACTCACCGGCAAGTATCTGACACGCAAATACACCGACTCCTACTTCAACCGCATATACGAGAACAAGAATGTGCAGACCGGTGGAAAGATGACCGTGATGGGACAGACCTACGACCGCGGATTCTCCACCGATGCCAATGCCGCACTCTTCTTCACCCTGCCCGACAGTCTCGACGTGGTGAGGTTCAAGGCAACGGCTGCTGCCGACGACAGCGGAATCAACCAGACTGGAGCCACCACATCCATCCGCTTCATGGTGTTCGACCAAAACCCTCTTGCAGACGAACAGGACGACACGAAGGCGCGCACCGGACTCATCTCAAGGACTGGGAACAAATCAAAGGAAGTGGAGTTCGACATCGCCGGAGCAGAGCAACTGAAAATCGTGGTGAGCAACTACAACGACGGCTACAGTTACGACCGTGCTGACCTCATCAACCCAGTGCTCATCGACGAAGCAGGCAACGAGACATCGCTCACCACCCTGGACTACGCCTCCTACAACAGCCAGTGGGGATCGCTCCACAAAAACGAGAACGTGGAAGGCGGCGCACTGAAAGTGGACGGCACTACCTACACCACCGGACTGGGACTGAATGCCGAATGCACGCTGGTCTACAACCTGCCGGAAGGACACACCTACAAGACCTTCAAGGCACTGTGCGGATACGACTCCAGTTGCGACACCGACAACAAATCGACTACGGGCACCACGATGGAATTCCTGTTCTACACAACCACCAACGAAGGAATGAGCGTGGACCTCACACAGTTTGGCTATGCAGCCGACGAGGCAGTGCCAGTGTACGACATCTGGGCAAAGCAAAGCATTGGCGAGGCAAAAGGCACAATCAACACGAAAGTGCCGAGCCATGGAGCAAAACTCTACCGACTGGGCAACAACACGGAATCAGCCATCGAAAGCATCACGAAAGACGAGGCAATGCAGATGGCAAAGTCGGGCGGAGCAGATGCCGTCATCTACGACATGAGCGGAAAGAAAGTTGCCGGAAACCTCAACCATCTGCAATCGGGCATCTACATCTTCAACGGCAAGAAATATCTGGTGAGATAAGACAAGAAACATGATGTGAGACACGGAGCAGAACAACGGAAAACAACCGACAAAGCAAAGTGACGCACGAAGAAGAATGACGCATCACAAAGAATAAAAAGGAAACAAGAATAACGCAAAGAAGAATAAAGAAGAACAACGCACAAAGAAGAATAACGTAGAAACAACAGAAAACGCAATGACCATATTAAGGAAATGGACAAGCATCAGTCTTGTGCTGCGCATCATCATAGGAATGGCAATAGGAATCTTCCTCGGACTGACAATACCGGAAGCCACCGGCATATCCATACTCGGCATAATGTTCGTGGGCGCACTGAAAGCCATCGCCCCAATACTGGTGGCAATACTCGTGATGTCATCGGTTGCCAACGCAAAGGAAAATCTTGGCTCACGTTTCAAGACAGTCATCAGCCTCTACATACTTTCCACACTGATTGCAGCTATGGTGGCAGTGACGGGCAGTTTCATGTTTCCCATCACCATAACACTGCAGGAAGCAACCACGGAGAGCGCACAACAAGGATTGGGCGACATACTCCAGTCGATGTTCACCAACGCAGTGGCAAACCCCATAAAGTCAATCAGCGAAGCCAGTTACCTCGCCATCCTGTTTTGGGCAATCGTCATAGGATTTGCGCTGAAGCGTATTGCCGGCGAAAACACCAAACGCATGATCACCGACTTTGCCGATGCCATCTCCACAGTGGTAAGATGGGTCATCCAGTTTGCCCCATTCGGAATAATGGGACTGGTGTTCACGGCAGTGTCTGAGAGCGGACTCTCAATCTTCTCCGAATACGGCCAACTGATTCTGCTGTTGGTGGGTTGCATGCTGTTCACCGCCTTTGTCACCAACCCGCTCCAGGCATGGTTTGTCATCAAGCGCAATCCCTACAAGATTCTGTGGCAATGCGTGAAGGAAAGCGGACTGAGCGCCTTCTTCACCCGTTCGTCGGCAGCCAATATCCCAGTCAACATAGACTTGTGCCAAAGAATGGGAGTGGACAAGAACTTCTATTCGGTAAGCATTCCCCTCGGATCCACCATCAACATGAACGGTGCAGCCGTAACGATAACCGTGTTTGTGCTGGCGCTGTGCCACACCAAAGGAATTGACATCAGCCTCGTGAGCGCCATCCTACTCAGTTGCATTGCCACACTGGGAGCATGCGGAGCATCGGGCATTCCTGGCGGTTCGCTGTTGCTCATCCCGATGGCATGCTCGCTGTTCGAGATAAACAACGACATCGCCATGCAGGCAGTGGCAGTGGGATTCATCATAGGAGTGGTGCAGGATTCCTTCGAGACAGCACTCAATTCCAGTGGCGATGCATTCTTCACCATCATTGCCGACATACGCGAGAAAACAACCTCAAGACACAACATATGAGGCATTAAACCGCGTATAGCCACGCAAACACAATAATTTTACAGCAAAAAATTTGTTGATTTACTTTTTTGCTCTAACTTTGCAAAGTATATAAATAAGGTGGACAACAAATGAGGCACAACAGCCCCATCCGACAGCCTGCCAAAGACAAACGATAATGGGACAATTGTATGTAGTACCTACTCCGGTGGGGAACATGGATGACATGACATTCAGGGCGATCAAGGTGTTGAAAGAAGCCGACTTCATCCTGGCAGAGGACACACGCACCTCCGCTGTCCTGTTACACCATTTCGACATCAAGAACGAGATTCACTCCCACCACAAGTTTAATGAGCATCAGACTTGTCAGAAAGTGGTGGAACGCATACAGAGCGGACAGACGGCAGCACTTATCAGCGATGCAGGCACACCAGGCATAAGCGACCCCGGATTCCTGCTCGTGCGCGAATGCATACGCAACGGCATCGAAGTGCAGACACTGCCTGGAGCCACAGCCTTCGTCCCTGCCCTGGTATCCTCCGGACTTCCATGCGACAAGTTCGTGTTCGAGGGCTTTCTTCCCCAAAAGAAAGGACGGCAGAAACGGCTGGCAGAACTAAGCAGCGAAACACGAACCATCATCTTCTATGAGTCACCCTACCGAGTGGTAAAGACCCTCGAACAATTCAGCGAGGTATTTGGATCACAGCGACAAGTGTCGTGCTGCAGGGAGATATCCAAGATACACGAAGAGAGTGTGCGCGGCACAATAGAAGAAGTGCTGGAGCATTTCAGGGAAGTGGAGCCCAAGGGCGAATTCGTCATCATACTCGGGGCAGCCAACACAAAAGAAGAAACAAACCAAAATCAAATAAATTAGCAGATGAAGAAAGTTCTATTATTAATTGCATGCGCCATCACATTGGTATCATGCGACCAGTTGTTCAAAGGAAGCAAGACTTCCGAAGAAGAGACTAAAGCAGATTCACTACAAAGTCTCCTGGACCAGAAAGACAGTGAGCTGGATGAGATGATGTCTGCTTTCAATGAGATTCAGGAAGGATTCGATGCCATCAACGAAGCAGAAGGCAGAATCAACCTGTCAAGCGAAGGAGCCGAAGGCAATGATGCAAAGGCAAATATCAAGGAAAACATGGAGTTCATCGAACAGACAATGCTTGACAACCGCAGGAAAATCGAGGAACTGCAAGAGAAACTGAACAAGAGCAGTGTGAACGCGGGCAAGATGCGCACTGCAATAAACAAACTGACAGAGCAGTTGGAGCAGAAAACCAAAGAGATTGATGCTCTCCGCGCACAGATTGCCGAACGCGACTCCAAGATTGAAGAGTTGGGAACAAACGTCGACAAGCTGAAGACTGAAAACACCAAGGTGAAGGCAGAGAGTGAAGCAAATGCCGAGATTGCACGCAACCAGGATGCACAACTCAACACTGCATGGTACGTGTTCGGTACAAGCAAGGAACTGAAGGAACACAAGATTCTGGTGGACGGTGACGTGCTCAAGAGCAAAGACCTCGACACTGACTACCTCACCAAAATCGACATCCGCAAGACCAATGTCATTCCGCTCAACTCGAAGTCAGCAAAGATTCTTACAACCCATCCACAAGGTTCATACTCACTGCTGAAAGACTCAAAAGGCGAATACACACTACGCATCACCAATGCCAGCGACTTCTGGAGCATGTCGAAATACCTTGTGATCAAGGTGAAGTAAAGCAAGCAACGAAGCCCGTACCTCTTTACATCTATAAAGTCACAAATGAAATAAGGCTGGCAACTAAGCCCATACATATTCATAAAGCCACGAACGACAGTCGTCCGTGGCTTTTACGTTTCTACTGCATCAATTCTGAAGGGTCAGACATACAACCGGTGACATTAGACGACGCAATCGGTGTTATTCGAAGAACGAAAGTGATTCCACATTCTCCAAGCGGTCACGCAACTGCTGGAGCAGACCTTTGCGGATGCACAGCGTCATCGTGCAGTCGCTGTTGTATCCCTGGTCTACAATCTTCACGTTCATGTCCTTTACCACCTTCATCACCCCATTCATAAAGGGGAATTCGAATCTGAAGGAAAGTTCCACATCCACAGTTTTCTCAATGATTGTGGCATTCTGCAACGCTTCGATTGCTGCCTGGCGGTAAGCGACAATAAGTCCGCTCGTTCCCAGTTTGATTCCTCCGAAATAGCGCACAACGATAATCAGAATGTTGGTAAGCCCATAGGAATTGATTTGTCCGAGGATAGGTTTGCCTGCAGTTCCCGAAGGTTCGCCATTGTCGTTGGCTCGGAATTCCGTACGCTCCGGTCCAAGCATATACGCATAGCAGGCATGGCGTGCATCATAGAATTTCTTCTGATACTCAGCCACAGCTGCCTTCACCTCCTCCACAGATTCCACTGGAATGGCAAAAGCAAGGAACTTACTCCTTTTCTCTGAGTAAGTTCCTTCTGCTGTTTCGGTTATCGTCTTGAAACTATCAATCATGACAATTTATGAATTACAAGTCCTGAGCGCAGTTTCGGTTCAAACCATGTGGCTTTAGGCGGCATTATCTTGCCGGAGTCAGCTATATTCATAATCTGCGTCATCGTAACCGGATAAAGAGCAAGAGCCATCTTCATCTCTCCGCTGTCGACACGGCGTTTCAGTTCTCCCAATCCACGCAATCCTCCGACAAAATCAATACGCTTGTCGCGTCGCAGGTCTTTAATACCCAAGATTTCATCAAGAATGAGTTTGGACGAGATACTGACATCGAGCACATCAATCGGATCGCTTTCGTCATACGTTCCCTGCTTAGCTTTCAGACTGTACCACTCGCCTTCGAGATACAGCGAAAACTCATGGAGTTGCTGCGGGCGGTATTCATCCTTCCCCTTCTTCTCCACTGTGAAATTCTTCTCAAGAGCCTTCAAGAATTCTGCCGAAGCAAGTTCGTTCAAGTCCTTGACCACACGGTTGTAGTCGAGAATTGTCAACTGACTTGCAGGAAAACATACTGCCATGAAGTAGTTGTACTCTTCATCACCCTTGTGGTTAGGGTTCTGCTTGGCTTTCTCCTCACCAATCAATGCAGCGGCTGCACTGCGGTGGTGACCATCGGCAATGTAGAGCGACGGCATCTTTGCGAATTCCTCAGTGATGGTCTGTATGTCAGCATCATCACCCACACACCACAGTCTGTGGCGGAATCCGTCAATAGGTGCCACAAAATCATATTCGGGTTCTGTCGATGCATACTTGGCGATGAGTTTCGAGAGGATTTCATCATCGGGGTAGGCAAAGAAAACGGGTTCGATATTGGCATCGTTCACACGCACATGCTTCATGCGGTCTTCTTCCTTGTCGGCACGAGTCAGCTCATGTTTCTTGATAACTCCGTTCCTGTAGTCTCCACTGTATGCCCCTACCACAATGCCATACTGCGTCTTTTCCTTATTGCCGTTGGCTGGCAGAGATGCAGTCTGCGCATAGATATAGTAGATTTCCTTCTCGTCCTGCACGAGCCACCCCTTGTCCTGGAATTTCTTGAACTGTCGGGCAGCCTCCTCGTAGACACGCGGGTCGTATTCACTGGTGCCCGGCTCGAAGTTGATTTCGGGCTTGATGATGTGATACAGCGACTTCTCATTGTCGCCAGCCTCAGCACGTGCCTCGTCGGAGTCGAGCACATCATAAGGACGGCTCTCTACTTCCTCCACATATTCTTTAGGCGGCCGCAGTCCCTTGAATGGTTTTACTATTGCCATAGTCTCTGTGTATTAATTGCTTGTTCAGAATACGGCAAGAGTTATTTATTCACCTGGAACTTTGTGATGCCCTCTTTGATGAATCCAACAATCTGGTTGGCTGCAGCAATACCTGCATTGGTGTTTGCCTCGGCAGTCTGTGCTCCCATCTTCTTTGGAGTTGAGAAGTAGCGGCCCTCGAATGCACTGAACTGTTCGTCGGCATCTGGCTTGATGTCTGTGATGTATTTCAAGTCGGTACGATCTGAGAGAAGTTCGATGAGCTCCGGTTCGTTGATGACTTCCTTGCGTGCTGTATTGACAAGGATTGCACCTTTCTTCATCTTGCTGACAAGAGCCTTGTTGATGCTTTGCTTTGTCTCTGCAGTGGCAGGGATATGCAAAGAGACGATGTCGCATGTCTGGAAGAGTTCTTCCTGGCTTGCAGCAGCGTGAACACCGACACTCTCAATTGCCTCTGCCGGGCAGTAAGCATCGTAGGCACTCACTTCCATATCGAAGCCCTTGGCGATGCGAGCCACATTGCGGCCTACATTTCCGAACGCAAGGATACCGAGTTTCTTGCCCTTCAGTTCTGTACCAGCCTTGCCATTGAAGAAGTTGCGCACTGCATAAACAAGCAATCCGAATACAAGTTCGGCTACTGCATTTGCATTCTGGCCCGGAGTGTTCATCACTACCACATTGTGGGCAGTGGCAGCCTGAAGATCGACATTGTCGTACCCTGCACCGGCTCTCACAACAATCTTCAAGTTCTTTGCAGCGTCGAGCACTTCTTCATCAATCTTGTCTGAACGAATGATGATGGCATCGACATCAGCCACTGCAGCCAGCAACTGAGACTTCTCTGTATATTTCTCCAACAATGCCAGTTCGAATCCGGCATCTTCAACTATTTTCTTTATTCCGGCAACTGCAGAAGCAGCGAATGGCTTCTCAGTTGCAATCAATACTTTTATCATATTCCTTATTACATTATAGGTGGTACAATAAATAGCCACCGTTTATGGGCAGTTTTTATGTATTGCCACCGTTAATAGCAAAGTTCCGGATTTCCACACATAAGAAAGCCGGAACTGCCATGTTTGTTTATTTGTCAGTGATTGTTCTCAAATTCCTTCATGCAGGCAACAAGTGCCTGAACGCCTTCGATTGACATTGCATTGTAGCATGAAGCACGGAAACCTCCTACGTCGCGGTGTCCCTTTACTCCCACCATTCCCTTTGAAGTGGCAAAGTCGAGGAATTCCTTTTCCAGTTCCTTGTACTCGTCCTTCAACACGAAGGTGATGTTCATGCGTGAGCGGCTGTCTTCCTGAGCAGTACCGACAAAGAGTTTGTTGCGGTCAATCTCGTTGTACAGAATCTCTGCACGCTCAGCAGCAAGTTTCTCCATTGCTTCAACACCGCCATGAGTCTTCACATATCTGAGGTTCTGCAATGCGCAGTAGATTGGAACTACTGGAGGAGTATTGAACATTGAGCCCTTCTTCACGTGCGTGCGATAGTCGAGCATTGTAGGAATCTGACGGCTTACCTTACCCAGAGCATCGTCCTTCACAATCACGAATGTCACACCAGCCATTGAGAGGTTCTTCTGTGCACCGCCGTAAATCATTGCATACTTGCTTACATCAACTGGGCGTGAGAAGATGTCAGATGACATGTCGGCAATTACTGGAATCGGAGAATCCAAGTCCTCACGGAGTTCAGTGCCATAGATAGTATTGTTGGATGTAATGTGTAAGTAGTCAGCATCTGCAGGTATCTCAAAGTTACGGGGAATGTAAGTAAAGTTCTTGTCAGCAGAAGATGCAACTTCAACCACCTCGCCAAAAAGTTTTGCTTCCTTCTCGGCTTTGGTTGCCCAAACACCTGTGTTCAGGTAAGCAGCCTTCTTCTCAAGGAAGTTATAAGGAACCATACAGAACTCGAGGCTGGCACCGCCACCAAGGAAGAGGACGGAGTAACCCTCAGGTATGCTCAGCAACTCCTTGAACAGAGCTACAGCTTCATCAACGACTGGCTGGAAATCTTTTGCACGGTGGCTGATCTCCATCAAAGAAAGTCCTGAACCATTAAAGTCCAAGCACGCAGCGGCAGTGGCTTCAATCACCTCGCGTGGGAGAATTGATGGTCCTGCATTAAAGTTATACTTTTTCATTTTTGCTAGTTTGTATGTTATCTAGTTAAATAATTATATACAGACGAAAAAAGCCGTTGGCAATTCCAACGGCAAATTTAAGCTTTTATCTTGAACCGACCAAAGCCTTTAAGAAAAATCCGTCCACTTTGATTACAAAATAGTCACAGCAGCAATTATTTATTCATTCTGATTTGCAATTTAGCGTACAACTTTCCACTTGCATTACTGTTTGCTGACACTTTGAATGTAGTGGTAGAGTCCGACGGTCTTGACTTGCAAAAGGCTTTCGCTTTATAGCGTATTGTCTCGCCTGCAGGAATGTCAACCACATTGGTTGGAGAGAGTGCAAAACACTTGAAATTGTTCTCTGCCTCCACTTTCAACTCTACGCCTCGCACTGTCTGCCGTGAGTTGTTCTTGACTTCGTAGATTATATTCACAGTCTCGTTGCGACTGAACCGTCCGTCACCATCCTCATCCTGATACTGCACGTTACTGATGGTCAGTGCTGCGTTGGAATCAATATGGTAACCATTTTTCTTGTTCTCTTTGCCTCGATAGTTGTCTGCCACCGCATCGGAACCACCACATGTCTGATAGACCACATTATAATTGTCCTCATAGCCACCACGATTGTTGCCATTGTAGTCAGAACTGTAGTTTGAACTGTAGTCCGAGTTATAGTTTGAGCTGTTGTCTGAGTTGTAGTCGCGTAAGGATGACTCTGTCTTATCCTTCGTAATGTAGTTGCCTATAGCCGCACCTGCAACAGTGCCGACAATAGACCCGAGCATAGCCTTTCCAGGTCCGTCATGATGGTCGGTGGACATCCAGCCCAATGCCTCGCCTATCACACCGCCTATTTCTGCACCAGCCATAGTTCCAAGATAATTGCGAGAAGATGATATATCGCAACTTGTAAGGGTCATGCTACCTGCCAGCACTACACCTAATGTATAAATACCAATACTCTTCATGATAGTCTGCTTTTTTATTGTTTCATACCGCAAAGGTACGGCAAAAGAAATCCATGTGTCCGGGAAATTCCCTATTTTCAATCGGCTTTAACCTATTTGTTCTCCACTGCCCCATTCCACCAGGCTTTCACAGTGTCTAGGCGTTCTCTTAACGGAAGTTCCGTATCAAGCCAATTGATGTGTGTTCCACGCTTCTCCATACCTCTGAACCAAGTCATCTGACGTTTGGCAAACTGATGGATGGATATCTCCAGCAGTTCATGCATTTCCTCATACGTCAATTTTCCCTGTACATACAGCGTCAGATATTTGTATTCCAACCCATAATGAATCAAGGCTTCCGGACTTACTCCCGAGTCGATGAGCCGTCTGATTTCGTCCACCATCCCTGCTTCAAGGCGCTGGTCAAGTCGGGCTGAAATCTTTGCCCGCCGTACATCGCGCGAGATGGAAAGTCCAACTACAAGGCTTTTCAGTTGCGGACATTGCCTGCCGTCGAACTCGTAGTTCTTCAGCACACTCTCTATGTAAAGGCCTGTTCCGCCACAAAGGATTGGCAATTTGCCTCTCGACTTGATATCGTTGTATGCTTCATGGAAATCATGTTGGAATCTGTAAACATTATACAAGGTGCCGGGTTCTTCTATGTCAATCAGGTGGTAAAGGATATGATGTCCGTCCACTTCATAGTCTTCAATATCCTTCCCCGTCCCGAGGTCCATGCCTCTGTAGACCTGCCGGCTGTCCGCACTTATTATCTCGCCATCCATATCATATGCAAGACGTACTGCAAAACCAGTTTTACCACAAGCAGTAGGACCCGTGACAGTCAACAAATCATAGGGACTTGAATCAACGGGCGCTTGCATCTTCTCATCTATTATTTCCTGCATCATCTCATCTGCTTGGTGCGTTGCCTCATCTATTTCCTGCATCATCGTCTTGTTCTTCATTATCGTCGTTGGCAAACAGTGCAGCAGTCTCACGTTCTTTTGCCTTCTGTACCCAGTCCTCCGGAATGAATTTCCAATGGTTCATCGGTTTCGGATAGACATCTTTCATCTCCCTCACGTACTGCATGAGATAGAACCTTATGTCATGTTCTGTAACCTCGACTATGCGGTTGTCTATTTCTTCCTTCGGCAGACCCGCACCTTTAGTCAACAGTTCACCTCCGCCATTTGCCCTGTATGCAGTCATGGCACATGTGTATTGCTTATCAGGGTCAAAAGGCGTGTCGTCAGCCATGCCAAGGATATTTATTCTCTCTCCGTCTCCCTTCCTCACGTCCACCTCATAGCGTAGGCCGGCAGCAGAATCGAAGTTGAAGATGAAGTTCTTGAATCCAAGGCGCGCAGGATTGGCTTTCATCGGGCAAGTCTGCAGGAACGGATCATCCTCACTCTTCATCTGATAAATCCATCCGGCATAACTCATTTCCAAATACGACTTGATTTCATGTCCATAGAGTTTCAGCGTGTAGAGTTTGTCCTCGAAACGATAGATATTGAACAAATCACTGATCTTCACTTCTCCTGCACTTATCACTGCATTGAAGAAAAGAGGGGCAGCAAAGGATATGTCGGCGCCACTGACTTTAAGTTGCAAATGCTGTATAAGGTCGATATAGGCAGACGAACCGAAATAGGAATCAACGATTCTCAGTTCACTATGCAATTTTCCCAAGTACTCGGCAGCGAACTTGCTCACCTTCTGGTACTCACGAAAAAAATGGTGACGGAACGTCTGACTGTGTTGGTTTCTGACTGTACCGATGTAATGTATCTTGCCATCCATGCTGTAGTCAGTCACTTTCTTATCGGCATCCAACGAGAAATCTATATTCACCTGAGCAACGCTGTAGGCATAACTGCCGGGATTGATACAAAGTACCTTCTTTCCCGATGGGCTCACCACCTCTTCCATATTGCAAGCATGGTCGTGGCCATACAGGATAAGGTCGAAACCATCAACCGTAGAAGCAGTCAACCTTGTAGCATTTTCTCTATAATTATCGGTGACAATACCATCGTCCATACCCGAATGGAACACGCCAATGATGAAGTCCGGATTTTCCTCTTCCTTCACTATCTTCATCCATTTGGCAGCGCTCTCGGTTATGTCCTCAAATCTTATGCCTTGCCAAACAGCCTTTGGAATCCAATGGGAAATGGCTGGTGTGACAAAGCCTATGACTGCAATCCTCACTCCGCTTCGTTTGAGCATTGTGTACGGAAGGAAATAAGGGTCGCCCGTAATCATGTCTATGGCATTAGCGGCGAGTATGGGGAAATTGCAGTCTTTGACGTACCTGTCAAACACTTTATGTCCGGTTTCCAAGTCGTGGTTTCCCATCACTGCAACATCATATCCGATGAAATTGCAGAAGTCTGCCACAGTATGAGTCTTGCTTTCATTGATAAAATTGAAATAGTAAGAAGTGGGTTCTCCCTGCAACATATCACCACCGTCAACCAAGATTGTACTGCCCTCATGTTTCTGGCATTCCTGTGCCACATAGGCGTACACCCTTTGGAGACTTCCCTTTCCCCAACGTGTATGTCGGAAGTCGAATGGGAAGTAATTGCCATGGACGTCACTGGTAAAGATGATTCTTACTTTTCTTTTTTCCTCTTCCATTAAGAATTTAATTTGTTACAAAGTTACTACAAATCAGCAAGAGTACCAAATTAAATCCAACAATTCAACCTTTGGAACACCTATATAAAGAAAAATGCCGGTTACACAATGGATAACCGACATTCTTCCTTCAAGTTTTATCGCAGTCTTATTGCAATGAATTGTCTCTTCTTTATCGCAACAAATTATTTCTTCACCCTCACTTCCTTTCCGTTGTAAGCGACAGATTTGCCTGTTGCAGCCTTGTCGCCGGAAGGTGTATTGGAGTCAACGAACACGATATTGAACTGTCGGTTCGCAAGCATTCCCTTGAAACTGCCGGAGCGTTCACCGATTGTCAGTTCCTGTTTGCTTTCGTCCCAATGGAAATGGATGGTTGAGAACTGTCCTTTCTCGTAGTTGTAGTTGTCGCCCTCGTCCTCATAGAACACATAGTCGGCATCCTGTCCCGGATAAACTCTTATCTCGAGATTGTCCCATTTCTTTTCTGCAGCATATTGCACGTCGGGTCCAAACGGGATGATGCTTCCTGCCTTCACATAGATTGGCATGATACTGATTGGAGCAAGTCTCTGCACGTTCTTGCCTCCCTGTACCTTTTGGTTTGTCCAGAAATCATACCAGTCAGTTCCTGCCGGCAGATACACCTGTACTGGAGCTGCAGCCTTTTCCACTTCCGGATAGATGACATATCCATTGTTCTTTTC
This sequence comes from Bacteroidaceae bacterium, assembly GCA_963640465.1. GTDB lineage: Bacteria > Bacteroidota > Bacteroidia > Bacteroidales > Bacteroidaceae > Colivivens. Next base: position 15,076 of record CAVHYP010000047.1, read on the forward strand.
ATCCTTGTAAGTATAGAGTGGTTCTGTGACTGGACGCACGAGTATGCTGTGTCCGAACATATATTCATTTTTGCAGTTCAATGCTGTCTTGTCGCCGGCAAAGTCAAATACAAACGGACGCATCATAGTTTCGCTGTTCTGCACGCACTGTCCCATCTGGCTATAGGTGTAAGGCAAGATTCTGTAGCGCAACTTGATGGCTGCCTTCATGGCATCATAAGCCCAGTCGCCTTCTTTACCGAAGAGATAGAGTTCGGATATCATCGGACTTGAACAGTGGCTACGCATGAGCGGAGTGAACGTACCCCACTGCATCCATCGTGTCTGCAGTTCCTGCAATGCAGGATTCTTCGGATCGTTGTTGTAGTTCCAGTAGAAGAAACCGCCTATGTCGGTGTTCCAATAAGGTATTCCACAAAGAGTGTAGTTGAGTCCTGAAGGCACCTGGTTCTGGAATTCCTCCCATGTTGCCTGTATGTCGCCACTCCAGTTGAAGGCAGCACTACGCTGCAGTCCGAAAGCGCCGCATCGTGTCATCTGGAAGGCACGGTGATTGTTGCCGCCCTTCATCTTGCGCTGATGTTCATAGATTCCTAAGTTGGTAACGATCGGGAAGGCGTTCTTCACAGACCTCCAACTGCCTGCATAAGTCATATGTTCGTCATCTCCCGGCTGTTCAAACTGGTCGGGTTCCGTGGAATCACTCCACCATGCATCGATACCCATGTTGTAGAGATTGGTCAGATATTTCCAGTAGATGTCGCGTGCCTTTGGATTGAACGCATCATACGGCATCACGCCACGGTTGCGTGGCCATGTGTCGAACGGATAGAGAGCATTGATTTTCTTCAGTTCCTTGTACTGGTCTGTCCATGGGCCGAAACTTGCCCAAATACTTATCATGATGTGTGCGTTATGGTCGTGCACATATTTCACCATCTCTTCCGGAGACTTTATCCGAGGATCCGCATATCGTGCGTTCTTGTCCTCGCCATCCGGCAGATAGCGCATATATTCGGGATCACCCAGTTTATTGATGTAGCGTGGGTTTTGGAATTTCATTGCATTCCAGTTGGAGTCACAACCCCAGTACTGCCAGTCCTGCACGATTCCGTCGAGTGGTATTCCGAGTTCGCGGTATTTGTCGAGCACCTCGCAAAGTTCGTCACTACTCTTGTAGCGTTCCCTGCACTGCCAGAAGCCCATGGTCCAGAGCGGAAACATAGTTGCTTGACCCGTAAGTTCACGGATGGATGCCATCACGCCGTCCTGTGTTCCGTCTTTATAGAGGAAGTAGTAGTCGATGCCCGAACCCACTTCGCTGCTGAACTCTGTACGTTCGCTGTTATCCTTAAAAAAACTGCGTCCAGCATTGTCCCAATAAAGTCCATAGCCTTTCTCACTCGTGATATATGGTATGGTGATGTTGGTGTTGGTACTCCAGATTGTTACGTCCTTACCACGTTGGTTCATGTCGAAATCCTTGCGCTGACCCAGTCCGAAGATTGCCTCGTCCTTGTCAAGCGAGAATGCCTGCGATGATGTGTAGAAACCTTTATCCACTCCGCTCGTTATCGGAGCAACACGTCCGTTCTGTTCCTTAATCAGGGTCTTGCCGTCTTTGGTAGCAAAGGTCACCCTACCCTGGCTGTCCACTGTCACCTTCATCGAAGCAGTTTCCAGTGAGTTGCCATTGACTGTTGTCTCGCACTTCTGTGGAGTCAAAATCACACTGAATGAATGTTTCTCCGGTGCCTGCTTAAGCGTTGCAGGATACTTGACCACTCGCACGATTGAGTTGTCGTACACCATCACTTCCGTTCTCAGTCCATCACCGTCAACGGAGATGGATGGTTTCTGTGCCAGCATCAGCAACGACACAGACATCATACAAATAGAAATTGCGAATTTCCTCATACTTGTTAAGTTTTATTGTTCTAAGATTGTTTACATATATGTGTATAAATTGTCTATATGTATATCACTTCAGTTCTGAGATTTCCCGTCTTACGACTCCTATTCCGTCCAGTCCAAGCAGATAGTTGCCCGCAGCCGCATCAAGCACCTTGCGTTGTTCTGCCTGCAGATAGATTGGAGCATCCTTACTGAGCGGCAGCACTTTCAGCTCCACTTGTTTATCTATAAGGTCGCTCACTCTGACCAGCATCGGTTTGCCGTTCCAGAAATTGTCTTCCACCAGCACTCCGTCGGCATACACCCTGGCACAGTCGCCCCGGTAGTTGATGGAAAGGAAGAGGTTGTCGGCATCTGCCTCAGCATCCGGATTCAAGGTGATGGTCCACACTGCTGCCTGGTTGAAGTCCTCGTCAGTCGGTTGGGCTGCCACCTTCTGCTTGCCTATATCGACAGTTCTCAACGCACCTTCATTGTGGGTTTGTTCAAAGGTAACGAGGTTTTCCTTGTTAGTCTGTTTACTGTCCACAAGGCTTGGCTGTGCCTCTGTCCATCGTTCCTGCATGATCTTCTCTCCGTCCTTATACACGATGCCGTCACCAAACTTCATCTGTCCGTCAATCACATACGCTTGCTTTGCCTTCTCCCGCGAGAGTACGGTAATCTTCTTTCCTTCCACAGTGATTGCGCGGTCGGTCTTCGCTGTGTAGTTCTTGCCGTTGACAGTCAACCTGCATTTGTTCTTGCCGGTCACATCAATAAAATACAGGCCTCCGTCGGCTTTGGCAAACGGTTGAATTTCATCGCTACTGATGGTCAATCCGTTCCACTTCATACCAAGCGGAATGATACTTGCCTGCCCGTCCTCGTTGAGGATTCTCACATAGTCGTTGCGGAACACGAAACTGCCTCGCCTTGCATAGTTGTCGGACAACGTGTCAACATCCATCACACTGAGTTCGTCTCCCCAGTCCGCAAGGAACTGGTGTACCCATCTTGTTTCGTTCCATGCCACAGGATTGGGCTGCCCCATCTCACCAAGGATTGTCTGGAAGTCGTAGGTCATGTGTGGCATGTCGTTGTAGTTTGTCACATTACTATTCTGGGTCTCTGCCATCGTATGCAACGGATTCAACGGATTGGTACCGCCATGATACATGTAGTAACCGGGAAGGTTCGACCCGCTACCCAACTTGCATACACACAGTGGCATTGCCTCCCTTCCGCTCATGTTTATCCTGCGATGGTAACTCATCATCATGCCACCGCCCAACTCACAGGTGAGATATGGGTAAGTGAGTCCACTGCCTTGCCCTTCGCTGCCATTGTCGCTCAAGTCATCCTTACTGAATGTCTCGGTTGCGATGACCTGGGAAATGCGGTTCGACTTCATCTTGAAAGCATCGGGATAAGCCCCTGGCATGTCCTTCAGCGAACGGTCCCAGAAACCGTCGGCATAATCACCGTACAGGGGAAGTATCTTGCCGAACTCTGCCCGGCCGTTCATTGCCGGCCATCCGGTACGGGTGTAGAACGGTGCATCAAGTCCAGCCTTCCGTGCCATCTCATAGAGTTTCAAGAAGTAAGCCCAGGGTCCACGACATTCATTTTCCAGTTGCACTCCCACAATCGGACCTCCGTCCTTCCACATCAGTCCATTTACCTGGGCACCTATCTGGTTATAGAGTTTTTCGGTTGCAGCAGTAAATCCGCTGGCAGTGGATCGGAGTTTGTAGTTGGGGTCAGTCAACGACTTGTTGACCACCCAACAAGGCATGCCACCCTGATACACTTCACCATGACAGAATGGTCCGATGCGCAACACCACCGGCATCTTCTCCTCACCGCAGATCTCGATGAAGCGTCGGAGGTTGCGGTTGCCGCTCCAGTTCCACATTCCTTCGGTGTCATCTTCGTGATGATTCCAAAACACATAAGTGGCGACTATAGTCACGCCACCAGCCTTCATCTTCCTCACCTCGTGTCTCCATTCTTTTTCGGGGACACGCGAGTAATGGAATTCGCCCATCACGGGAATGGAATGTCTACCGTCCACGACAAAGCCATGGCTGTCCACAAGAATTTTCTCGCCTTCTGGATTCTCTGCCGTTCCCATCTGGAAATATTCGGAACTTCTGCTTGTCTGGCAATATACCGTGGAACAAGTCATGAAGAGCCACAGCATAATTATAGGTAGTCTCATTGTAACAAAATTTTCAATTTACCGATTGCAAAGATAATATTTTTTTCCCGAGTTTCACATCATTGGGCAATGTATTTATGTTGGAAGACTCATTCTTTTAAGGGAAACTCACTCAATGGTCTCAAGATAAAAGCTGAACGGGCGGAAACCGTCGTTGCAACTCACCATGGCACTCATCGGATTCTTCATCCATCCGTCATAGAAATTGCCCTCGCCCTTTGCCAATGCCTCCACAAATCCGCGCATGACCTCCCATGCAGTCAGGCACATCCCGTCGGGGCACTTGCCGTCCTCCGAAATCCATTGCTGTCCTTCACTCACATCGCAGGCATGATCCATGGGGTTTTCGTATTTCTCCATCAAGTCGGGATAGGTCGTCTGGCGGACGGCCGTGATTCGTATCTTCTTCATATGCAACAGTCATTTTTTAGTTATCAACTTTCCATCGGCAAATTTACTGATAATATTTCAAAAAACCACACTCCATGAGTTCTTGTTCTCTGAAAAAGGAGTAACTATGCACCCGTATTCATAACAGTTAAGGTGTACCGGCTGCGTATTTACACCCAAAACAGCCGGAAACCAAAAGTGCAAAAAATGACGATTACGTAAAAATGTAAATTATGTCCGTAATTATCGTAAAGGCATTCTATGCTGGCTGGTGTAATTTTGCAGCGAAATTACATACAACAAGCATAAGAACAATGAAAAAGACGTTTTTATTGGCATTGCTCCTAACGATAGTTGTGGGCATGCAAGCACAGACAGGCAAGAAAATTTTGGTAACGTATTTCTCGTGGTCGGGCGGCACAAAGGCGCTTGCCGAGGAGATACAGCGACAGACTGGTGCCGACATTTACCGAATAGAGCCACTTGTCCCTTATACTGACGACTATCAGACTCTGGCCTATGAGATCTCCAATAAGGAAAAGTCAGACAATGCGCGTCCGGCCTTGAAGGACACGCTCACTACGCTCAACGACTACGACTATATTTTCGTAGGCTGCCCCGTTTGGTGGTTTGATGCTCCGATGATTATCCACTCTTTCCTTGAGTGCAAGAGCTATGATTTCAGCGGCAAGACCATCATTCCATTCTGTACCTATGCCACTGCTACTTACGAAACACTGGACGACATTGTGAATGCTACCCCGAATTCTAATCACTTGGAAGGCTTTGGCACACGTGGCTCACAAAGTTACAACTCCACTACTGTCAAGAGTTGGCTCGACCGCATAGGCATCAGCGATATTGTGGCGGGCATTGACAACATCAAGGCAACGTTAAACAGTGCAGACAAAATCTACAATATCAATGGAGTAAGAATCAATTCTGCAGAGAATGCTCCTTCGGGCGTTTACGTAGTGAATGGTAAAAAGTTAATGAAACAGTAGATATTATGAATAAATAAACAAAAACATGAAACGAGTATTAATTTTAGGCATTGCATTGATTGCCTGCGTGGCTGCGATGTTTGCACTCTGTAAATCAAACGGACAGACAGGAATGGAAAACGTAAAGAACAACAAGACAGAGAAGATTCTCTTTATCAACGGCAGTCCGAACAAAGACGGCAATACTGCCACACTGGCAAAGGCACTGCTTGAAGGGCGTGACTATGAGACGCTTATGCTCACCGACTACCGCATCAATTTCTATGGACAGACGCTTGAGGGTGACC
>CAVHYP010000048.1:0-20673 GCA_963640465.1 Bacteroidaceae bacterium
AAAACATACCGTTGTTCGCAATCAGAGCCTTCACTACATTTAGGGACCACATCAAGTGCAATGCAGTTCGAGCATCGCTCGGTATGTAGAAGTCTGTTTTCTCCGAAGCATAAACTGATACACTCGTGCGCAAGCTCGCTATATTTATCGCGACCTGGTTATATTTCATTTCTTTCCACAGGCAAGACCAAGGCACAACGGGACGAGATACAGAATCCATGCCACTAGGTCGAACCACAATGAAGACTGCGGGAGCAAGCCTGTGTAGTCAAGGCACCCCATAAGTTCGCTCACGAGCACCATCGTGATGAAATAGCTCTTGCAGCGCCCCAGCAAGTAGACGTGCGCCTTCATCGTATCGTCGAGATTGATGAAATTGCCCGATGACAAGCCATAGACATTGCAGACAATGAGTACTGCAACACTGATTTCTCCAAACAGTCCATGGGAGAATGGGGAATTGACGATTGACCCGAACGAGTTGCGAAGCACTGCATTGGGAAGGAAAAGCATGAAAGCAGCGATAAGGCACAGAATAATGAGAACAAGTATTGACAGCGACTGAGCACGCCGGCACTTGAGTGATGCGTTCCTACCGAAAGAGCGGAGCAAACCCGATTCCTTCAGCACACTCAACGAAATCAATCCTGTCACAATATAAGGGAAAGGCGACTTGCTGATGTTTGGAATGAAATTCATGACCCACCAACGGACACCGTCACCACTGAACAAATCGTTCACCGGCAGTTCGTAGATATTGCCTATCCACGAAAACAGTGCCACAAGCACAATGGCAAGCAGTAAGGCTATCGGAATCCAGTTGGCAATGGTTTTATTTCTCATCGGGCTCAAGATTATCCACATCAAGAATTCTCAGTTCGAAGGCACGGGTCACAAGTCTTGTCACATTCACCCGCTCGTTGTCGTCTTCCACAAACAGGCGGCTTATCAGTTCTGCCTGGCGCTTCTCCAACGACTTGGTGCCGAAGGGCATGCTGCGCAAATTCGCAATCATTTCCTTAGTGTAGCCCAGTGCCAAATGGCGGAGGAATATCTCGTCGTACTCATCGATGTCGTACTTCACAATCGCTTCCTGGCGACGGTATTCATTGAGTACAGAGCTACGGAAACGCTTGACAATCTTCTTCAGTATCGGTTGGTTGAACACATATTTCTTTCCGTCCATCACACTCTGCACATCGCCAGGAGTAAGCAGTTCGCCGCTCTTCAGAATTATACCGTCGGCACCGGCATCAAGGGCGTCCACCCACAGCTTCTCGTTGAGCACTTCACCAGTGAAGATAAGGATTTTCACTGGCACAGCCTTCTCTCTCAACTTCTTGCAGATGTCCACGCCCACAGTTGTGGAACCGCCAAGACCAAGGTCGAGCAAAACCAAATCGGGGGTTTGCCTGGCAATCAGTTCCCAAAACTCGCGCTCGCTCTGCGCCGTACCAATGATGTGTGCCTCGGGAATTTCATTCTTAAATATTTCAATAGTGCCCTTCAGCTCCAGCAGCACATCCTCCACTATGATTACATTAAATTCTTTCATATATCTTATTTTTTGTTTGTCAGTCCGTTCAATATTTATTCGCTTATCCATTTAGTTTTTAATCGTCAGGCCGCTCAATTTTTATTCGTCAGTCTGTTTAATTTCTATCGTCAGACCATTCAGTTTTTATTCGTCAGTCCGTTCTGTTTTTATTGGCCAGTCCGTTCAGCACGACCACAATCTCATAGCCTTCCTCGCAGTTCGTCACATTGATTCGGCACCTGCGGTTTCCGCCATATTCGTCGTGCTCTCTCACAATCTGCCGACACACGAGGTATTCCACCCCAACAAGCCGGTCTTCCTGTTCGTCGTACTTCAGATGCTCGGGATAGAAAAGTGTTGCCAGTTCCGCATTGTTCTTCCTTGTCCTGCAGTCCACAAAACAGAGTCTGACCATGCCATCGTCGTAGGAGAAACTAAGTTTCACGCTGCCGTCGTCCTCGCACTGGAGAATGGACTCGATGATATTGTCCACAAGGTATTCCAGCATATTCATATCGCCGACCACCGACAAACCGTTGGGAGCATCCACCTTAAATTCGATGTCCACATCCTTCTTCCGGGCAAATCTGCGCATTGTTTTCTCTGCATACTGCGACAGTGTAGTCACAGGAATGGTCTTGCGCTTGAACATCACATTGTCCAATTGCTTGGCAGCGCACGAACTCAACAGGGAGAAAACGTCTTTGTAGTAATTGATGAGTTCGTCGAGTGCATCCACTCGTTCTTTCATTTCGCCGTCCTTGCTGTCGAAGTCAATTGCGGAAAGAATCTGCTTTATGCGGTTTGGATAGTACATCGTCTCATGTTTGATTGCCGACAGACAGTTGTCGAGCACCATATTCTGAATGTGCAGTCCGTTCTCTTCCCTTTTCGTCCGTCGGTTTTCGTCATCCTTCAGTTGCAGTAGATTCTGCTGGTTCTCCACCTTCACATTGGCATAATATATATAGGTGGCTGTCTGCTGAGCCACAAACCGGATGATGCGCTCGTCGTTCTCGGAGAGAACCGGGTTGTGTAACACCACTGCAAGTATGCCCACAGTCTCATTCTGAATCTGTTCTCCTCCCCCACCTTCGTCATTGTCAAGCGATTTGGGCACAAGCAGGAAGGTACGGATTCGTCCGTCAGCCAGGGCTGACTCTCGGTTCTCGTGCATGTCCTTTGAGATGCGGTCGCCGATGACATCGGCAAACGGACAGTCGCGCGTCATCTGCATGTCGAGATCTGAATCTTCAGCATGGAGAATTCCAATCATGACACCATCGGTCTGCTTGACGTCGTTGATGCTTTGGAAGATGAAGTCGGACAGGTCCGGATGTTTCTGCGTGAAGAGTTTCTTATTGAACTGCATGAGCTGCCTCAAGTTGAATATCGGCAGGAGATGTATGCGGTAGTAGACCACGAGAAACGCTATCAGTCCGATGATTATCAGCACCACTGCAACTACGATGATTGTCCTCCGGACTATGTTGTTCTTGTGAATGTCGTTCACTGATTTTTCAAGTGCATAGTCGAAGTTCGTCAGTTTGTAGAGGCGCTGGTAGATTTCGTTGTTGTACTTGTAGAGTTCCCTGTCCTGCAAGGCAAGGGCAGCAACTGCCGTTTCGTTTCTCACGTCGAGGATGATGGCATAGTTGGTGTTGACCTTCGAGTTCCACCAGTCCAGCTCTGCATAGTTGCGGTCGCCGTGCAGTGAAAGCACCTTGTCGCCATCGGGATATTGCTGCAGATAGTCGGCATTCAACTGTTCGAGGGTGGAATCGGCATAAGCCACTGCTTTCTCATAGAGTCCGTCGATATTTGCAAAGTAGACAGAATCTGCATAACGGGCTGCAGCGCCAATGTAGTCGGGCTGAGCAACACCTTGTTGTGCGTCGGAAAGTTGAGTAGTTTCAAGTTGTGCTTCATCGTTCTGCGACACTGAATATCCGGCAAGGCTTGCAAGAAACATCGCTGCCGTAATCACGCTGCGCATCACACCCTTGGGCAGGCGGAAATAGAAGCGGCTGCCCTGTCCTATCTTGCTTTCCACATCGAACAGACAGACGGAGAACAGAGGATTGGTCTTGCGGTATTTGTCGATTATGCCCTTGCAGTTCATGAGTCCGAAGCCGAATCCCTTGCTCTGCCGCAGTTCCTCGTCGTGCTCTGCATCGCCAATCTTGGTGGAGTCGTACACTTTCTCATGTCGTATGGTGTTCATGTCGTCGGCAGACAGTCCGCGACCAGTATCGCTGACGGATATTTCCACATATCCATCGCCCTGCACTGCCTCAATCTTCACGCGTCCTCCCCGTGGAGTGTACTTCCGGGCATTGTCGAGCAGGGTATTCATCATAAAGAGAGTCAGAGCTTTGTCTGCCTTCACCACTGCATCGGTCCGACAGACGGAAAGCGACAGTCCTTTGTTGGCGAACGTGTTGTTGTTCTTTGTCATGGTGTCCATCAACGGCTGCACGCGGAAATTCTCAATATTGAGCGACACAATGCCCTGCCGCACTTTTATCCAGTGCGAGAGTATCTCGTTGTAGAGGTTTATGCGGTCGGTCAGTTCCATGAGGTAAGACAGTCGTTCCTTCTTCACCTCAGCGCTTTCGTCCGGTCCCTTCAGTTTTCTCACTTCGTTGATGGCACGGTCGAGGAACGGGGTGATGCTGTAGACAAGGGAGATGCTCGTACACTTGTCGATGTAACTGCGTTTATTTTCCGCTATGTGCCGTTCGTGCATATATGTCTCGCTGTCAATCCGCTTCTCTTCCTCGGTCATCGACGAATAAATCAATTCATTGTCCTGCATCCATTTGCGGAACGTGTCCTCCACCACCTTTATGTCCCTGGCATACTGTTGATCGGAACGCTTGCCGAGGAAACGGATATAGACGAAGATAGAGATGAACACCAGCACCGAGAACACGGCTACAGCCCACACCAGGACGTACTGCCCCATCTGTTCGCCCTCAAGGTTTTCCAGTTGGTTCTCCAGTTGCCGGTCCTGCCGTGTGGCATTCAGTATGTCGAGATACACGTTGCGGTTGTAGTCCGACTGGCGTTTCAGTCCTAGACAGCTGTACACCATACTCAAGTGCTCGCGTATCTGTGCAATCCAATCCCATGCACACGATATGTTGCCGGCTTTCATCCACCGCATCTCGGTGGATACCGAATCGGAAGTTGACGAGAATGGCATGAGGAACTCCACATCGGATCCATAGAGGCGTTTGTGCTGGATGTTTACAAACTCCAGTGCTTTGGTAGCTGTGTCCAGAGCCACCTCCGGCATATTCTGATGGATGTAGTAGTCGGAAATCGTGAGGTAAGTCACTGCACGACTGTATATCGAACCATAGTCGCGGAAATACTGCAGCGCACGCTGTGCCATGCGAAGCGGAAGATCGGGCACTGAGTCCTCGTCGGCAGTCTGATTGGAATTGCCTTGCTGTGTGGAATTGCCTTGCTGGTCGCGACTCTGACTCGATTCTGTCTGTCGGTTGGCGCCTTGCATTGAGTTGACAAGCCGGTCGGCAATCTTCTGCAGTGCGCTTGCCTTCATATAGATAAGTCCACTCCTCCGCCCAATCTCGAGCGCACGGTCGTAGTCGCCAGTCAGCAGACAATAGCGTGACAGTTGGGCTGAGTCGGAATCAACCAGACTTGGGTCGTCTGCCACTTTCTGCAATTCTCTGTAACCTTCGTCCTCCTGCTGTATATTATTATAATAGGTGGCAGAGGCAAAGTGGTACTCGCTCTTCGTGTAGTTGTACCAGCGTTTCTGTTCGGCAGTCATCAGATCCTTGTCATCCTCAATCCGTTTCAACTTGCGCAGGGCATCGTTCCGGTAGTCATAGAACTTGTCGTTCCGTCCCGTTATCTGGCAAATTTTCATGATGCCCACATCGGCAGCAGCCTGAACAAGCGAGTTGTTGGTCTGTGCGAAACTGTTCTTGTAGAGGGTGAGCGAACTGTCATAGTCCATCTGCATATATTGCACAAACGCCAGATTGTTCAAAGCAATCGCTCTGCCATCGTTGTACCCCTCCGAGCAGTCGAACGCCATCTGCGAATAGTACGCTGTGGTGTCGAGCTTCTCATAGCGTAATGTGTATGCCAGCCAGTTGAGCGAGTCCACCACCCTTCTGTCCACAGCGCTGCCATGGTCCTGACACGACATCACGACCACTGCCACCATCGCCATGCAGACAGCAATCCATGTCTGCGTCAGCCGCATATTCATTCTATGCACGAACCTTTTCATGATGCAAATATAAGAAACCTTTCCCACATCTTTCGAATTAATCCGCAAAACACTCTGTAAATTGAACATTCGCAATGTCGACAAAGCAGATTTTGCAATTTCCGACATTACGAATCTGTTATAAAGCACGATTATCGAAAATTTTTCGCTAAAAGTTTTGCAGTTCGGGAAAAACTGCCTACATTTGCGTCCCACTTTCAAAAATGGCAGTCGATGAAGGGAATTTCCCGACATCAATTCAGAGCCCAACTGAGGGTGGCTAGTTAGTAAAACTAACACTACATTTTGTTACAAGACCGCGCTCCATTCACATGCGACATCTCAGTGGAGAGCGACGCTGGACAGCGAAAGGAAACAGGAGTTGACAGCGACTTGTAATATAGTAGTTTTGTCGTGTTTTATTTTGTGTTTGTGTTGTGGCTACCCTTATACGTGACGTAAAAGAGTAGCCTTTTTTATTGAAACTTCCTTACAGGCTAGAAAGAATCTCACACATCTCCTTGCGGTTCTTCTCCCTCGGGCAGTCAGAGTCAGAATAGCCGATGGGAACAATCACTGCAGCCTCCTCGTTATCGGGCAGACCAAACAGTGAATGGCAGAGTTGCGCATCGAAATTGCATACCCAGCAAGTGCCAAGTCCCTGCTCAGCAGCAGCCAGACACAGGTGCTCCACAGCAATGGCCACATCGATATTGCCATGAGCCTTACCGTCCATTTTCCTCACCCACTCCTCGTCGTGGCGCACACAGGCAATCACATACATCGGCGCAGAAGCTAGCCAGTCGCGCTTGTAACACTTGCACACATTCTGCTTGCCAGCCTCGTCCTTCACCACATAGAACTTCCATGGCTGGAAATTCACAGCCGACGGAGCCAGCCTCACACATTCCATGATATAATCCAATTTTTCCTGTTCCACATCTTTAGATGTGTACGAACGCACCGATTCGCGTTCCCTACAAAGTTCCTTGAAATCCATAATGTCAAATATTTTATACCTTAATATTCTTATGCTTCACGCTTAATAGTCTTATGCTTCATGCTTAATCATTACGCAAAGTTATGAATAATTCGTGACGCAAACGTCCATCGTCGTTATATTTTTTCAAGGAAGGAAGATGAAAAGGCAAGCCAGATGAGCAGGGCCGAGCTTGCCCTGGCTATGCCATGGCGAGAAAATTTGCATACAATGAATGTTCGAACCGTCCGGATGGGTGGGCTGGATTCGTGCGAATAGGAGCCAGCTCTCTCCGAGAGCGTAGACGATTACACTCGAGCTTCGCTTGCCTTGTCTGCCACGCACTAATTCCCGCACTCGCTTTAACGCTCTCGGAGAGAGCTAGCTCCTAGCGCTTCTGCTCCTATTCCTGCTCGCTTTCCTGCTCGCCCATCCGGATGATAAGTCTTTTCCTTCGGGAAAGGATTCAGAAGAGGATTCAAGATAGTCATTATACAAAAAAAAGAGATTACTGTTTCACACAGGAATCTCCGCCACATTACTAATAAAGGAGTGTTATCACTCCATCAAACCTAAACTTAAATTTATAAAGAGGTCGGTACCCGATTCGAACGGGTGTACACGGTTTTGCAGACCGTTGACTAAGCCTCTCATCCAACCGACCATTTCTGACCTTTTCTGAGGGTTGAACCCTTAAGCGAGTGCAAAGGTAGAAAAAACTTTCGAACCGACAATGCTTTAATGCTAATTATTTTCTAAATTTGCAGTAAAATTCGTTCACACATGAGCAAAAATGAGATTTCATACACCAAAATCGGACTTTTTATCCGGCAAAAACAATTGGCAGAAAGCTCCAGCCGAATACTCGTGGCATTGAGTGGTGGACCCGACTCGGTGTTCCTCCTGCGCTACCTCGTACATTGCAACTACACGGTGGAAGCTGCCCACTGCAATTTCCACTTGAGAGGCGAGGAAAGCATGAGGGACGAGAGGTTTGTGCGTTCGCTGTGCGTTTCGCTGGGAGTCGGGCTGCACGTGAAGGACTTCGACACCGAGGACGAGGCACGGCGCAGGAACATAAGCATTGAGATGGCTGCAAGGGAACTCAGATACGCCTGGTTTGAAGAACTGCGGTGTGCCACAGCATGCGACTGCATAGCCGTGGCTCACCACCGCGACGACAATGTGGAAACTCTGCTGCTCAACCTTGTCCGTGGTACCGGCATCAAAGGACTCAAGGGGATGCAACCGAGGAACGGCAACATCATACGTCCGCTCTTGTGCATCAGCCGCGACGACATCATCTGCGGGCTGAAGGAAATGAGACAAGACTACGTGACCGACAGCACCAACGAAAAGAATCTCTACAGCCGCAACAAAGTGAGGCTGGATGTCATGCCGCTGCTGAGAACCATCAATCCGGCTGCCGACGAAAACATTGCACGAACCATAGAAAACCTCAGCGAGACATACTGCATCTACGAGGAAAGCATGAGAAAAAGCATCGTTGGATGTACGAAAAAAGAAGGCGACACCTTACATATAAATAAGGAAAAGTTGATGAAATCTGCCTCACCCCTATCCGTGCTGCACTGCATACTCGAGCAATACGGATTCAACCGCAAACAGACAAAGGACATCCTTGCGTGCAGCGAAACCGGCAAGACCTTCTGCTCGAATGCCTACAGCCTCGTCACCGACAGAGACCAACTGATTCTACAGCCAACTGTCCAGGAACAGATGCTGGTTGACATGCCGATTGCCGACTACGAAGGAATCTCGATGACCACTGCCGATGCAAAGAACCTGCAGATTATCAAACGGCCCGAATATGCCTATATCGACAAGAAAAAGGTGCGTGAACGGCTCACAGTCAGATCCGTAAGGCAGGGAGACTCATTCGTTCCCTTCGGAATGAAAGGAAAGAAACTGATGAGTAACTTCCTCACCGACCAAAAGCTCAGTCTGTTCGACAAGCGAAGGCAACTCGTGGTGTGTGACGGACAAAACGTAGTGTGGGTCGTGGGACGCAGAAGTTCCAATCTCTACAGAGTTGACAATAACACGAAGGAAGTCATCATACTGAAGCTACAAGAATCAAACGACAAACAAGCCAAAAGTCACTAAATTCATAAACTATGGACAAACTGACAAAGGAACAGCGCAGCCGCTGCATGGTATCCGCCCATAGCATGAAAGCTACTAAAGTAGTCTTTACCACAATTAAACACGCACAATCTTTGTGATTTTGCCGTCGGCAATCTCCATTCTGCGCACCCATTGGGCATGATCCAATTCAGCTTCGAGCTTATAAGAACGGAGCATAATGTCGTCGTGCAGTTCCACTACATAGTTGTGGAAGATGACGCCATCAATCACCACTGACGAAGCTGCATATCTGACCATAGAACAAGTATTGACGGATTAAAACCGCAAATTAGAGTACTGAACTCATGAAATTGACGGATAAAACTCGTGAATTGGAGGGTTGAAACGGGACTAATCAGTTGCATTTTCTCAATTTCTTGAATGCATGCGGCAAATAGTTGACGATGTCGGTGGCAATCATGCCTTCTTCGGATAGGTCTTCTGCTGCCAAATCGCCTGCCAAGCCATGCACATAAACTCCAAGTGTTGCTGCATGAAGCGGCGAGTAGCCTTGTGCAAGTAACGACAAGATGACGCCAGTAAGTACATCGCCGCTACCTGCTGTTGCCATTCCGGCATTGCCGGTTGAATTGAAGTAGACATTACCTTCGGGTGTGACTGTTGCTGTATTTGCGCCCTTGATTACGACGTAAAGTCCGTTCGCCCGTGCAAATTCACGGGTGAGCTGGAGTTCAGTCAAGCTGTCTGGAGTTTCGCCTATCAAGCCACGTAGTTCTTTCTTGTGGGGCGTAAGGATTGAACCGTGGGGTATGAACTTTATCAGCTGAGGATTTGCAGCCAAAAGATTCAATGCATCGGCATCGAGCACCATCGGTACGTCAGCGTCCTTCAATTGCTGTTCCATTGCCTTTGCTGTCGTGCTGTCAGTCCCTATGCCCGGGCCAATGGCAAGGGCATTGTACTGACGGGAAACAAACGGAGTGGCGAACTGGTCGGAATCTTCGATATCGAGGATTGCCTCGGGCACAACGCACTGGAGCGGAAGCAGATTGCTGGCAGAGGTGTGAACGGTGAGCTTACCCACCCCACTTCGCATGCACGCTTTGGCTGCCATGACGGCAGCACCTGCCATTCCTCGTTTTCCGGCAACGAGACAAGCATGACCGAAGGTCCCCTTGTGGGAGAACTTGCTGCGGGGTTTCAATGTCTCGGCAGCATCGCATCTCTCATATATATAATAAGGAGTAGATGTGATATCGGTATTGGGGTCAATCAACTGGATGTCCAAAAGCCGCACATTGTCCACAAACTGTTCGTGCTCGGCAAAAAGGAAGGAAAGCTTCGTGAACTGGAAAGTGAGAGTGACGCTTGCCCTCACCACATGCGAAAGATCGTTCGAAGAATTGTCCTCTGTCATCAGACCTGAGGGCACATCAATGGACACAACCTTTGCTCCGGATGAATTGATGCAGTCCACGGCTTCGGCATATCTGCCCGATAATGGCGATGAGAGCCCGGTACCGAACAGACCATCGACAATCACATCGTCGGTTGATGCTTGAGGCAAGGCGAATGCATCGGGAGTCACTTCATGGAAAACGATATTGGGCAAAGAAACAAGTCGTTCCTTGTTGGTCCGGCAATCAACAGACAAACGTCCCTTGAGATTGAACAAATATGCTTCCACCCTATAGCCACACTTTGCCAACATGCGTGCAACGGCAAGGGCATCGCCTCCGTTGCCTCCCGGTCCGGCAAACATCAACACCCTGCATCCGTAAGTGGACATGCGTATTATCTCGTCTGCCACTGCAGAAGAAGCCCGTTCCATCAAGTCGATTGACGGAACTGGCTCGTTTGCGATTGTGTAAGTATCAACATCGTGTATCTGCCTGGATGTAAGTATTTTCTTCATACGTATTCAGCAAGGAATCGAGTCTGCCTATAATGTTCCAGTTTATCGGTTCCTTCAAATCTGATTTACAAGTTTCCTCAAGTCGGATTCATAAGTTCCCTTCAAATCAGATGAGCGGCATTCCTGCCGATGCACATTCTTCTCTCATCGACTTTGGCCAAATGCTTGCCTGAATCTCGCCGATGTGGGCTTTTTGCAGCATGACCATGCACAGACGGCTCTGACCTATACCTCCACCTATGGACAGTGGAAGTTCGCCGGAGAGCAGTTTCTTGTGGAAATACAACTGCTCACGTTCCTGCTTGTCTGTGATTTCCAATTGGCGGAGCAATGCTTCCTTGTCGACTCTTATACCCATGGAGCTGAGTTCCACGGCACGGCCAAGCACTGGATACCAAATCATAATGTCGCCGTTCAAGCCATAATAGCCGTCGCCGTTCAGGGTAGTCCAATCATCGTAGTCGGGTGCACGGAGGTCGTGGGGCTCGCCATTGCTCAACTTGCCACCGATGCCCATGATGAAAACAGCACCGAGCTTGCGACAGATTTCATCCTCACGTTCCTTTGGAGTAAGGTTCGGGTACATCTTCAACAGTTCCTCGGAATGGATGAAATGAATCTTCTCGGGCAGGAACGGCTTCAGTACATTGAAGTGCTCGCACACGAGATATTCGGTACGGCAAATGGCATCGTAGATCTTGACTACTATATCCTTAAGGAAATCAAGATTGCGGTCTTCCCGGTTGATGGTACGTTCCCAATCCCACTGGTCAACGTACAGAGAGTGGAGGTTGTCCATCTCCTCGTCACCACGGATGGCATTCATGTCGGTATAGAGTCCATAGCCTGGCTTGATGTCATATTCGCCAAGCATCACTCGTTTCCACTTGGCGAGCGAATGAACAATCTCAGCCATTTGGTCGTTCATGTCCTTTATGGGGAAAGAGACAGGCCGCTCCACTCCATTGAGGTCGTCGTTGAGTCCCAGCCCTTTCATCACGAAGAGAGGAGCAGTGATTCTCCTCAGACGCAAAGAAGTGGAGAGGTTGGACTGAAAGAAGTCTTTTATCAATTTTATTCCCTGCTCGGTCTCGAGAGGGTTAATCAAAGGTCTGTAACCCTCGGGTTTTATCAGTTTACTCATTGTGTTTTATGTTTGATTATGCAAAGTTAGTAAAAATCAGCGTGCACAGCTCAACTTTTCACGTTAATCATTGTGTAATGAGTAATTAATCTGTCCCGAACATTCGAAAATTTTCGTTTTGCCATGCTGTTGGATTCTATTCCAGCCTGCTTTCCCGCTCACGCCATCCGAATGACAAATCATCTAAACTTCAGCATTTTGTGGGTTTGTAGCGACAGACGCCATTTGGGATGGCCGAGGATAAACTGGATGGTGGCTTTCACGTTCGCTTCATTCTCGGCCTCATCACCGCTGTCGAGCGGTTGCAGACGATAGTCGCATGCCTTTATTGAATCGTACTGCGACATGTCTTGGTGCATGAAGAGGACCTTCAGTTCATCGATGCGCTGAATGCGGACGGGCAGGTCTTTGGGCGAGCACGTCACCCAGTCGACATTGCACCCGCTGGGCAGAGGCAATGACCCGTTGGTTTCAATCTGAACGAAGCATCCGTACGAATGGAGTGATGCCACGAGGGAAGCTGTCAGTTGCAAGGTGGGTTCACCGCCTGTTATCACCACGTGCCTTGTCGGATAAGCCAACACGGCATCCACCACCTCTTGTTCGGTCATCTCCGTATGTGCCAAGTGTTGAGTGTCGCAGAAGGGGCACCGGGTATTGCATCCACTGGTACGCACGAAGACTGCCGGAGTTCCGGTAAAACGTCCCTCGCCCTGGAGGGAATAGAATATCTCGTTGATTCGCATTGAGTCGGAGTAATTGAGTCAGAGTGACATAGATAGTTAAAGGAAAAATCAAAATGTGTCTTTCTCGTACGTAGCTATATTGTATTCCGACTCCTGCACATCGACACGATAGCAATGATCCACCTGGTCGCACACCCAGCGCGCTATGTTCTCGGCAGTGGGATTGAACGGCAGGAGTTCGTTGAAATTACCGTGGTCGAGATAGCCGTACACCTTTTCCTTTACTTTAGTGAAATCCACGACCATACCATCGGCATTGAGTTCCTTGGCACAACAATAAACGGTGACCACCCAGTTGTGGCCATGCAAGCCTTCACACTTGCTGGGATAAGACAACTTCAACTGATGACAGCCGGCTATCTCCATTTTCTTCTTGATGTAATACATTGGAATGAGAGTTTTTTCGTTAGGGTTTCCTTCTACCTAAAGGCGCAGTTTCATGCCCCGCCTAATGCCAAGCCAGCACCATTGCCAACTAAGCGGCTGCAAAGTTACATATTTTTCGGCACACAGCCTAGGTTCTGCAAGGTTTTTATTTCACACCACTGCTAGTATCAGACAAGACAACCAGTCGTATCGGCTCAGACAACCGGTCGTATAAACCTGGACAAAGCATTGTCTGCAACAAAACAACCGATTGCATGAAAACACATAAAAAAAAGCGCATGACCAACGACATGATAAAATAATTGTACGTAATTTTGCACCCGATATTCGATGAGCATAAAACAGGAACCACTATGATTATCACAATTGCAAGACAGTGCGGATGTGATGCCGAGAGCGTCGGCAGGCTTCTTGCCGATTTCTATGGCGTACCGCTCTACACACGCAAGGATTTTCTGGCGAAGGCACGCAGCATGGGGCAATACGACGAGATGTACGACTTCTTTTCCGAGCATCCCATCGACGACCTCGCCATGGCAGCCACCATGCAGGAGTCGGTGACAAGGGAGGTGCGCGAACGGCTGCGCAAGGCTGTAAATTACTTCGTGGACAACAAAGACTGCATCATTGTAGGACGATGCGGCAACATCATACTCGACAACCGCAAAGACCTCACGTCAGTGTTCCTACATGCGCCACATGCAGTGAGAGTGGACCGCATAGCCTCTCGCCACCAACTGAGCAAAGAGGACGCAACTGAACGGGTGAACCGCATCGACGAAGAGCGACGGTCATACCACAGCTATTACACGGGACACACCTGGGGCGATGCTGCCAAATACGACCTCTCCATCAATGTGCACCGCTTTGGTGCCGATGCCACAGCCCACATCATCGAGCAGGCTTTGGAAACGAAATAGCATCAAATCCCATAGAAGAACAGACATTATGAAATACATCATCCAATTTCTCATCATCGTGGTTTTCTCCTTCCTGGGAGAAGTGCTCCACAGCGTATTGCCCCTGCCTATTCCTGCCAGCATCTATGGCATCGTGTTGCTTTTCCTTGCACTGGAACTGAAATGGGTGAAAGTACAGCAAATCAAGGAAACATCCGCATTCCTCATAGCAGTGATGCCTCTGATGTTCGTGCCGCCAGCCGTAGGCCTCATCCCTGCATGGGACGGCATAAAGAATCACCTACATTCCTATGCACTCATCACTGTCATCAGCACCTTTGTGGTCATGGCAGTAGCCGGATGGGTGACGCAAGCGGTGATAAAGAAGGGAAAAAACGGGATGAAAGACCACTAAAATTCAGTCATTTGCTATGAATACAGAATTCTTGAATTCCTCCGTGTTTTTCGGAGTCATGATAAGTCTGATGAGCTATGCCATCGGCATGTGGCTCAAGCGCAAAACCGGATGGGCACTGATGAACCCACTGTTCGTGTCCATCGTCCTCGTCATCGCCACCCTGCTCACGTTCAATATCAGTTACGATTCGTATAAAGAAGGTTCGGCCATCATCACCTATCTGCTCACTCCAGCCACAGTGTGCCTCGCTGTGCCACTCTACCAACAGGTGGAACTGCTCAAGCGCAACTTCAAGGCACTGATGGCAGGCATGCTGGCAGGTGTGTTGGCAAGTCTGACGTGCATCTTCATCATGGCACTCATCCTCGGACTCGACCATGCAGCCTACGTCACGTTCCTGCCCAAGAGCATAACGACAGCCATCGGCATCGATGTGTCGAGAGAGTTGGGCGGCATAGTGCCAGTCACCGTTGCCTCCATCACCATCACCGGAGTGCTGGGCAATGTCTTTGCCGAGAAATTCCTCAAACTCATTCGTGTGAACCATCCCATTGCCAAAGGCATTGCCATCGGTTCGGCTTCGCATGCAGTAGGCACGGCCAAAGCCATGGAGATGGGAGCTGTGGAAGGCTCGATGAGTTCACTCAGCATCGTCGTTTGCGGCATCATGACCGTGATACTCGCAAGCCTCTTTGCCATGTTGGGATAATCTTCCGGAATACAAAAGTACCCGCCCTCGGTTGGAATAATCTTCCTGCACACAAAAGCGTCCACCCTCAAGAATGTTCCCGGGGATGGACGTTTTTATGCTTTATAATGATGTATTATTCTGCAGACGGAGCATCAGCAGGTGTTTCGTCATCCGATGCGCCTTCAGTCTTTGTCTCCACGAATTCAGTGACTCCTACTCCAATGAGGATGTTGTACCATGCAATGACCTTGCGCATGTCGCTCACATGTACGCGGTCGGTGTCGTAGTTTGGAAGTACTTTTGCGAAGAAAGCAATGACTTCTTCATTGTCTGCCTTCTTGTGGTTGATGTCAACTGGTTTGCTCTCGTATTCCTTCTTTATTGAGTCGAACACGTTTGGCAGTGGAGTTTCGCCTCCGTCGTTTGTGTAGATTGAGATATCGGCTACCGACACCACTCTGTCTGTGGCATAAGCCGGCATACGTTTCTTTTTCTCGTCCATAGATTCCACTATCAGCATATTTACCCCTCTGCTTACAAGCTTGTAGAGACCGGGTTTGCCTGATATGGCCAAAATTTCCTTGATCATACTATCTTTCTTTTGAAATAGATTTATGGGTGGTTATCCGAAATCGCCGCCCTTATATTTGTATACTCTGTAATTGTTTCAGTATGTTGTTGTTTCCGTTGTTGATGATGCAGAAGTCTGCCAGACGCATTTTCACTGCCTCGGGTGTCTGTGTCTTTACACGGCGTGTTACCTCCATGCGGTTGAGTTTGTCACGATGGATGATACGGTGTATGCGTACATCGTCGGACGCATAGACATAGAGCACCTTGTCGACGAGCCGGTCGAAGCCGGACTCGTAGAGTATGGCACATTCCATGAAAATGACGTCGGCATCCTGCAACTTGCTCCACATCTGGAAATCGGCTTTCACCTTTGGATGCACCAAAGCATTGATTTTCTCCCGGTTCTCCTTATTTGCATAAAGGAACTCAGCAATGACAGGCTTGTTGAGCTCACCCTTGTCGGTGAATGCATTTTCTCCGATGAGTTCTGTCAAACCGGCCTTGATGTCGGCATCATCCACCATCAGACGGCGCGCACGGTCATCGCAGCTATAAACCGGAAAGCCTTGTTTTCTAAGAATATTTGAGATGTAAGTCTTTCCACATCCCATTCCCCCTGTAATTCCTATTATCATAAATCAATCTTCTTGTTGTTCTATTACATAATCCACATACTCGGGATTTATTTTCACATTATATATACCATTAGGTTTGTCGCGCACAACCAACTTGCATTTGCTGTCGCTAGGCTTTATGGTGTTGAAGTCGACCACCACGAGGAAGTCATCGGCAACTATCTTGCTGAACATTGTGGCGCTGACACGGAAGGAAACGTCTGCCATAAGCGGGAACGTACGCAGAATCTTGTTCTGCGGTATGTTGGCACAATAGATTGGCACCTTGAGTGTCTTGCTGGTAAACAGGTCGACACACGCCTCTATGTCGATGGAATCGGGTACCATCTTCACGCCTTTCATCTTCTGCAACGCTACACGAAAACGTATTGAGTCCTCCACATCATTGTAGGTCACTGGTTCGGTGTACACAGCCTTGATGGTATCGTACTGTGGCGACGGTGCATAGATGTCCACATATTGCGGAATCAAGTTCAAGCCACACAAGATGTGCTGGTCGGATGTCCGAACCTTTCCCTTGAACACTACCGAAACCTGTCGGTGTTCTCCCATCGAATAGTAGATTTCCACCGAAGAGGGATTGACCGAGGAATAGTTGACATTAGCAGGAAGTTCCTTTGCCATGATTTTCTTCCAGATGTAGTTGTCAATGCTCAGCACACCGCCAATCTTCGACAAGTCGGAATAGTCAACACTGAGTACCTTGTCCTTCTTGGTCAACATGTATTGCAGAATGACAAATCCCCTGCCCGAGAGCGACACGCTGACAGTGCGAGGAACCTCTGACGTGAACAACACGTTCTTCGGGACATTGACAACACACAGGGTGTACTCCACATTGACTGTGGTGTGGTCCTTGAATGTCTGGGAGAACCAGAAGGCAATGGCTACGAGCAGGAACATGGCGAAGAGTACAATCTCCCGGTTCGCCCTGAAAAGGCGGAACCTGCGTCCCATCCGCCGAAACATTGTGCCGATCTGTTTTGCCAGTGCGTCCAGTCCAGAGTCCATACCGTCAGTCGTGAAAACCTAGCCCTTACGTATCAATGTGCCTACGTCGTTACTTCTGCACTGCCTGATTGGAATCGGCAAACACGTAGTTGCGGTCAATCTGGATTGTCACTCCCTTTGCAATTTCAAGAGTCAGTACGCCAGTTGCGTTGTCAATTGCCTTCACCACTCCAAACACACCGCTGGCAGTCACTACCTTTGAGCCTACTTCCAGCGCATTGCGGAATTTCTGGATTTCTTTCTGGCGCTTTTGCTGTGGGCGTATCATGAAGAAATACATGATAGCAAACAGAAGTACCAGCATGATAATCATGGTGTAGTCGAAACCTCCCTTGGAGGATGTTGCAGTTGCTGACTGCAATAATACCAAATTCATAATTCAAATCTTTTTACGAGGTTATTTTTTCAATATCTTGTGTTCTTTCTGAAGTTGCTTTGTCACGTTGTCGAGTATTCCGTTAATATACATATAGCTCTTTTGTGTGCTGTAGTACTTGGCTGCCTCAACATACTCGTTGATGGTGACTGACACTGGGATGTCGGGGAACGAGATGACTTCTGCCAATGCTACCTGCATTATGACCACATCCATGTCGGCAAGACGCTCAAACTCCCAATTCTTTGCACTTTCCTTTATCAGCGACTGGCAGTAGGCACCTTCCTCGATTGCTTTCCTCATGAGTTGCACTGCAAAGTCCTGGTCGTTGGCATAGCGGAACTGCGGGACGAGCTGAGTGTCGGCATCTGATTTCTCGTCAAACATCTTGATGGTCCTCAGTACGAAGGTGTCAACTACGCCTCTGTCGTCGTTCCAGTAGATGCTCTTGTTCTCAAGAGTCTCGTCGACATCAGCCGACTTGGCAATGACATTTGAGTAGAGCTTCTTCCACAAGTTGCGGTCGTCATCATAACTTACAGTCTCTTTCACCATGTAGGCGGCATAGTCAACCGACTCTGTGATGCTGTCATACAGTTTGCGCAACAGTTTGCGGTCGTCTGCCCAACTCAACTTGCGTGACTCCACATAACTCATCAGCTGCGTATTGGATGCAAGCTGTGCAATGAACCGATTTTCCACAAAACGGGTACTGACTGGAGTGTCTATGTGAGCCAACATGTTGCGATCCTTTTGTTCGTTCACCGCCTCGTCTGCGGCACGGGTGATGTCTACCATTAACAGAAGCAGATAGTTATACAAGTCATATGCCTTGGTCAGGCTCAACAACAATTCCTTCACTACACCTTCCACAGTCCTTCCTCCGTTCATGCGATAAGCATACAAGAGTTGGACGATAATCAGTCTTATCAACGTTCGATTTATCATAACAAAGAACTCTCATTTTTATTTTCTGATGCAAATTTAGAACATTTCTCGAAGAATACTTGCATGAATCAAAAAAAAAAGAGAATTTTGCACCGTAATTTATTTGTAGAACCCACAAAACAGCCAAGACAATGACTAATACAGACAAAGAGCTTGTCTTTTCAGAAAGTGTGAAAGCTGGGAAGAGAACGTACTACTTCGACGTGAGAAAAAGCCGCAATGGCGACAAGTACATTTCAATCACCGAGAGCAAGAAAATCGTGTCCGGACCCGAGGACGACCCGCAAGTCACCATCGAGAAGCACAAAGTGTTCCTCTACAAGGAAGACTACGACAAGTTCGCCAATGCATTCCACAATGCACTTGAAGTTGCAAAGGGAGGTCTTCAGCAAGATGGCGGGAAGCAAAGCGAGTCCAGTTCCTACGCAGACATCGACATAAAGTTCTGAACCGGCAACGGCAGACAGACAGCAAAGAAAGCAGCCAACCGTTTGTAAGACACTATCAGAACACTCTGAATGTCGTGTGCCAAGCACAGCAACAGTTGTGCGGATTGGTGGTTGTGCGCCAACAAATTGACGGTTGTACACCTACAAATCAAACCAATGACAGCCTATGCAAACACATACTGATACGGTCCCAAAGGACATCACTTGGGAACAACTACTCGAATCCATTTCACATGGTACTGAACATGCGGAAGAAACCAAATGGATGATATTCCGTTATCTTCGGCGCAACTACAAGACCATGGATTCAGTCATGGCACGCACCCTGCTTGCTGCCTACATGAAACTTCATGTCAAGGAGGCATCACTCATCAATTCGTGTATGCTCGGCATGGCAGCGAAAATCAGCGAGACATACAGCGACTTCAAGTTCACAAATTTTCTGGACGCATGGGGCTACGACAGTTGTCTGCGTGCACAAGACCGGCAACGCGAGACCGGCAAGGACGGCAGACAATTCCTCTCGCTCAAAGAACGTGTTGAGCGCGCCCTACAGTCATATCTGCTTCATCATCCCGACGAGAACAAGGATGGATGCACGAGCATCGTAAGTATGTACGCAGTGAAGGTGTTTGAAAAGGATGTGCATGGTAGAAAATGTCGCTATGCGAAACTCGTTGGAAGCAACGAGATGGAATTCATTGCCGACAGCCACCAGTTCCCATGCCGCCCATGGGAGATTTGCGGACACATGTTCGACGTACTCACAAGAGTATCAAAGCAAGGCAAGGAACGTGCCGCAGATATAGTGGTGTCACAAAAGCGCGTCGACAAAGTGTTCACACCAACAATAGGATATGTGGAACATGTAGACGAAAGTCACGGTCACATTCACGTGTACGACTCACTGTCGAGGCATTTCGTGGCAGAAAAGAAGGCCACGTCTCACGGCACACGTATTGAGAAAGGATGCTTTGTCAGATTCTGTCCGATAATCATAGAGGATGACAAATTCAAGTCCGCTGCAATCATTGGCACAATGGACAAGCAGAAAGGATACAGGGCCTTTGGTGTGTACGAAGCAACAATAGACTACGTCAACACAACAGACTGCTACGTCCGCTATACCATCAAGTCGGAGATAAAAACCACACCGGAAGGAACCATCACCCCGACTGGTTTCGCTTCTACAGCCGACATGCCCAACGAGAACAGGATCAGAATTGCAGTAGGGAACCATGTGCACCTTCTTCTGTTCCTGAAGCGGGGAAAAGACGGGCTAAAGCACAACTATGTGGCAGAGATAATCACATGAATTCAGGTGTTCTGCCCCATAATCATTGGGTTTGGCAGTGCAAAACAAGCTACAACTGAAAAAAATTATAGGGCAAAACTGTTTTTTTGACGGAATCGATCAGGAGGAAAACGAAGTAGTTTTCCTCCTACTTTCGTTTTCCGACCTCTCACACCACCGTACGTGCGGTTCCGCATACGGCGGTTTCGTGATTTCTCATCTCACGATGTGTGGCAAGTTGCTTTCAGCTATCCGCTTGAGTAGCGTCACTTCTATCCTATTGTCGGATTCCGTCCTATCGTAGTGGATA
>CAVHYP010000049.1:0-20619 GCA_963640465.1 Bacteroidaceae bacterium
TCCGTCCTTTCGCATCTCGCATGAATCGTGATGCTTACATCCATCTCGATGATGTTTGCCGTTGTCTGTTTCATAATCATATAAGCAAAAGGTCTCGCCTTTCTTTGAGGCTTGTTGGTTTGCAGCCCGACCTTTCTGAAAGCCGATGCAAAGGAAGAGTGATTTGCAAATTTTTACGGCAAAAAAAATCCTCCGTTTTCCAGTTTGGGGGATTTGGGGGATGTGTTTTGATGATTTAGGGGATACTTGTGGGGGATACTTTCTGTTGTTTTCGGGTGTGAGGTGTGTTTATCTGCTTTCCGGGCGTTGCATATTTCTGATCTTGGAATTCGTGATCGGGCTTGTATGCTGTTTGCGTCACTTCTTTATAGTAAAAGTATAAATCATCTGATTAGCAAGCATTTGATTGGGTAAAACCTGTAATTTGAGGTGTCCCGGCAAAGAGTTTTGGGTGTCCCGGCAAAGAAAACAGAAAAAGGACGTGCCGCTGGCACGCCCTTCTATTGTATTGGTTTAGTTCAATGTAGGGTCCACTCGGCAAAGATATTGCCGTCGGAATCGGCTGTCGGGTCGTCCGAACTGCCGTCGTTGAATCTACCCCGACTGAGACCCGATGCTGATGATGCCAGGAAACCCTGTGTTTCCAGTTTCATTGTCTCCATCTGTGAAACTGTCTACTTTTTCTTGTTCATGTCTTTGTTCATTTTGTTGTTATACATCTGCTGCAGAAGCGAGGTGAGAGAATGGGCCATCGTCTTGAGCGTTTCGTCGTCGGCTGCCACTTTCTGCAAAGCCTACCTTACCGTGTTTCTCAGAATTTCTTTTGAACCCTTTGTCAAACTCATACCAAACAAATTCAATTATACAGACCGCAAATGTACAAAAAATTGAGTTCGCTGTCGTGATTTGTAACAAAAATTTCATCTGAAAGGGTCATGTTTCCGTCAATCTCCATACGCACAACTCGTGCCATGCTTTGCACACAGACGTTGCATTTTGCAAGTTTTCCGCCCTAGCTGCACATAAAAAGTGGCATAATTGAACTGTTATTCGCTCTTTACTCACTTATAGGTAGTGGCATGCCAATAATTTTATGTACATTTGTAGCCTCAAAACAGGGAGTGAAAACGACCGACAAGTATCAACACTTAATATTTAACACACACTATGAGACAAGAATGGAGAGGGTTCAAGGGAACCAAATGGAATACTGACGTGGATGTCCGTGACTTTATTCAGAACAACTACACGCCGTATGAAGGAGACGAATCGTTCCTGAACGGCCCGACCAAAGCAACCGACAAACTCTGGGAAATTCTCCAGGAATTGCAGAAAGAGGAAAGAGCGAAGGGCGGAGTGCTGGACATGGAGACAGAGATCGTGAGCAGCATCACAGCCTATGGTGCGGGGTATATTAGCGAAGAGACTAAAGAACTGGAGCAGGTGGTAGGACTTCAGACTGACAAACCGCTGAAGCGCGCATTCATGCCTTTCGGCGGCATCAAGATGGCTGAACAGGCATGCACCACCTACGGCTACACTCCGTCGCCCGAACTGCATACGATTTTCACTAAATACTGCAGGACTCACAACGAAGGAGTGTTCGACGCCTACACTGATGAGATGAAGCGCGTGCGCCACAACCATATCCTCACCGGACTGCCCGACACCTACGGACGAGGCAGAATCGTGGGCGACTACAGGCGTGTGGCTCTCTACGGAATCGACTTCCTCATCGAGAAAAAGCAAGACGACCTCAACTTCATCGGCAGCGGCACAATGACCGAAGACGTCATCCGCCTGCGCGAGGAAGTGGCAATGCAGATAAAGGCACTGAAGGAAATGAAGGAAATGGGCAACATCTACGGATTCGACATCTCCAAACCTGCGGCCAATGCAAAGGAAGCTGTGCAGTGGCTCTACTTCGGCTACCTGGCTGCAACAAAGACTCAGAACGGTGCCGCAATGAGTGTGGGCCGTGTGTCCACATTCCTCGACATCTACATACAGCGCGACCTTCAGGAAGGTACCATCACTGAAGAGCAGGCTCAGGAACTCATCGACCATCTGGTCATGAAATTCCGAATGGTCAAGTTCGCACGCATCCCGTCATACAACCAGTTGTTCTCGGGCGACCCGGTATGGGCAACACTCGAAGTGGCCGGCATGGGACAGGACGGACGATCGATGGTGACCAAGAACGACTTCCGTTTCCTCCACACACTGGAGAACATGGGACCATCGCCCGAACCAAACCTCACAGTGCTCTACAGTTCACGTCTGCCACTGGCATTCAAGAAATACGCATCGAAGATTTCTGTCACCACAAGTTCCATCCAGTATGAGAACGACGATGTGATGCGACCAATCTGGGGCGACGACTACAGCATCTGTTGTTGTGTGTCTGCCACTCAGACCGGCAAGGAGATGCAGTTCTTCGGAGCACGCGCCAACCTTGCCAAATGTCTCACCTACGCCATCAGCGGCGGCATTGACTCACGCACACGCGAGCAGTGCGGACCTGCCCAGCGTCCAATCGAAGGCGACTACGTGACCTACGAAGAGTTCATGCCTAAGTTCGATGCCATGATGGAATGGCTTGCCGATGTCTATGTCAACACACTCAACCTCATCCATTACATGCACGACAAGTACTTCTATGAGGCTGCAGAGATGGCACTCATCGACACCAACGTGCGCCGCACTTTCGCAACCGGAATTGCTGGATTCAGCCATGTGGTGGACTCCATCAGCGCCATCAAATATGCAAAGGTGAAAATCAAGCGCGACGAAACCGGATTCCCACTCGAGTTCGAGACTGAAGGCGACTTCCCACGCTACGGCAACGACGACGACAGAGCCGACGAAATAGCAGTGTGGCTGTTGAAGACATTCATGAACAAGATAAGGAAATACCACACCTACCGCAACTCCGAACCAACCACCAGCATCCTCACCATCACCTCAAACGTGGTTTACGGCAAGTATACAAGCAATATGCCCGACGGACGAAAGGCTGGTGCCCCACTCTCCCCTGGTGCCAACCCATCATACGGTGCAGAGAAGAACGGACTGCTGGCATCGCTCAACTCTGTTGCCAAACTGCCCTACGAATATGCCCTCGACGGAATATCCAACACCCAGACCATTGCACCGTCAGCACTCGGGCACAACGACGAAGAGCGCACAGACACACTGGTCAGCGTGCTCGACGGCTACTTCGCCAAGGGAGCACACCATTTGAACGTGAACGTGTTTGGGGTGGACAAACTCATCGATGCGATGAACCATCCCGAGAAACCCGAATACGCAAACTTCACCATACGCGTCAGCGGATATGCAGTGAAGTTCATCGACCTCACCAAAGAGCAGCAGATGGACGTGATTGCACGCCAGGCACACGAGCGTCTCGCATAATCACGATCACTTACCAATACACCCACAGCCGCTTCCACCCCCAGGCCCAGTATGCAGCCGGAAGTGACTGTGGGTTTATAATTCGCTTACGGCAAGTTTACAATTCGCTTCCGACAAATATCCTTGGAGGATTGCCAGGACAAGATTTCAGTCAACTTCAAACTATATTCATCTTTACAACTATACCCATCTTTATATTACATGTCAAACCATTCAATGTCAAACCCTCCAAAACTTTCAGAATCATGACCGACACTACTCCCCTATTGGGCAACATACATTCCACTGAATCATTCGGATCAGTCGACGGACCAGGTATCCGCTTCATCATCTTCCTCAAGGGATGTCACATGCGCTGCCGCTACTGCCACAACCCCGACACATGGAGTACCGAAAGCAACGACCTGCGCAGCGCAGAAGAACTGATCGGTCAAGCCGAACGCTACCGACCTTACTGGGGAACCACGGGCGGAATAACTGTCAGCGGAGGCGAAGCCCTGCTCCAAATCGATTTCCTCATCGACCTTTTCCGCATGGCAAAGCAACGTGACATCAACACCTGTCTCGACACCTCGGCACAACCGTTCACGCGCAACGATCCTTTCTTCTCAAAGTTCAGGCAGTTGATGTCACTCACCGACCTTGTGCTGTTTGACATAAAGCACATCGACGACGATGCACACAAGAGCCTCACCCAATGGGGCAACGCCAACATCCTCGACTGCGCCCGTTTCCTCTCGGACATCAATGTCCCAGTATGGATTCGCCACGTGCTGGTGCCGGGAGTGACCGACGACGATGCCAATCTTCACCGCCTCCGTGACTTCATCGACACACTTTCCAATGTGCAGAAAGTGGAAGTACTCCCCTACCATACCATGGGAGTCTACAAATGGGAACAACTCGGACTGCACTACACGTTGCAAGACGTCAACTCTCCTACAGCCGAAAGCATAGCAAATGCCGAACGCATCTTGTGCGGCAAGGAATGATTCCGCATCCGGCATTCTCGTGTCAAGTTACGTTTCAAGTCCAACCCCGCATCAAGTTCAGCTTAACGTACAATTTCATATCAAGTTCAGCCTTACTCCCAGATTCATGTCAAGCATAGAATTTTCCACAATAAAGTTTGTCAAGTTATCAAGAAATCCACTAACTTTGCAGCCGTTATGAAAGATACAACAGTAATCCAGAACCTGAAGGCTGCCATGCACCGCAATGGCATCAGTCAGAGAGAACTTGCCAGGATGATTGGCAAGGACGAGACCGTTATCTCACGTTGGCTTGCGGGCAAGGTCGGAATATCCAAGATCTCCATCGAACTGCTGGAGTCGGTGTTGAACGAAAAACTTATAACAGACAATAGCAATATGAAGACAGCTTTGATTACAGGAGTTACCGGACAGGATGGCAGCTACCTCAGTGAGTTTCTACTTGACAAAGGTTACGATGTTCATGGAATAATACGCCGCAGTTCGGTCGACTACCGCGAGCGCATTGCCCATCTCGAGGGACATCCCCATTTCCATCTGCATTTCGGTGACCTCGGCGATTCAATGTCGCTGGTGAAAGTGATGGGCGCAGTACGTCCGGACGAAGTCTACAACCTTGCAGCACAAAGCCATGTGCAGGTCAGCTTCGACTCACCCGAGTTCACTGCCGACGTGGATGCCACCGGAGTGCTCCGTGTACTTGAGGCAGTACGTGCATGCGGACTCGAAAACACGTGCCGTATCTACCAGGCTTCCACATCCGAACTCTACGGCAAGGTGGAGGAAGTGCCACAGAATGAAAACACACCGTTCCATCCCTACAGCCCCTATGCAGTAGCCAAACTCTATGGATTCTGGATTGTGAAGGAATACCGCGAAGCCTACAACATGTTCTGCTGCTCAGGTATACTCTTCAACCACGAGTCCGAGCGCCGTGGCGAGACATTCGTAACACGCAAAATCACACTTGCTGCCGCACGCATCTCCCAAGGCAAGCAAGACTGCCTCTACCTCGGCAACCTCTCGTCATTGCGTGACTGGGGCTATGCCAAGGACTACGTGGAGTGCATGTGGCTCATACTTCAGAATAAGCAACCCGAGGACTTCGTAATTGCCACCGGAGTGCAGCACTCCGTACGCGAGTTCGCCTACTATGCGTTCAAGCACGTGGGCATAGAGCTCGAGTTCAAGGGTGAAGGACTGAACGAAGTGGGCGTGTGCGTGAAAGTGAGCAGCAACGCAAGCAAAGAACTGGTTGGCAAGGAACTGGTGAAAGTCAAGGAAGACTTCTACCGCCCTACCGATGTGGTCAACCTCTGGGGCGACCCCACCAAGGCAAAGGCAAAGTTGGGTTGGAATCCTTCGAAGACCTCGTTTGAAGAGCTTGTGAAGATAATGGTGGAAAGCGATTTGGCAAAGGTGGCAGCAGAAGGCGCAGCAGCCAAGGTACGCACCAACCTTGCCGAGTATCTTGAGAAAGGAATTGTCAAGTAATAATAAGGTATATGCTATCAAAAGATTCTAAGATATATGTAGCGGGCCATCGCGGACTCGTAGGTTCTGCCATCTGGAACAACCTCAAGTCACGCGGCTACAACAACCTCGTGGGACGCACCCACAAGGAACTCGACCTCACCGACCAATACGCAGTCAAGGCATTCTTCGACCAGGAACAGCCCGATGCAGTGGTCCTTGCAGCCGCATTCGTGGGAGGCATCATGGCAAACAGCCTCTACCGTGCCGACTTCATCATGATGAACATGAAGATGCAGTGTAACGTGATTTCCGAATCTTATGCCCACGGAGTGAAAAAGCTCCTCTTCCTCGGTAGCACCTGCATCTATCCGAAAAACGCACCCCAGCCGATGCCTGAAGACTGCCTGCTCACATCCCCGCTCGAATACACCAACGAAGAGTATGCCATCGCAAAGATTGCAGGGCTCAAGATGTGTGAAAGCTACAACCTGCAGTACGGCACCAACTACATCGCAGTGATGCCCACCAATCTCTACGGACCCAACGATAACTTCCATCTCGAGAACTCACACGTCATGCCAGCCATGATGCGCAAGATTTACCTTGCCAAACTCATCGCCGACAACAACTGGCAAGCCATCCGCAAGGATATGGACAAGCGCCCGGTCAATCCGCCGTCAAAACTTGCCGAGATAGTAGGCAAGGAGAATGTCGACGGAAAGAGTTCACAGCAGCGCATACTCGACACACTCGCCTTCTATGGCATCGAGAACAACAAAGTAACCCTCTGGGGCGACGGTTCGCCACTCCGCGAGTTTCTTTGGAGCGAAGACATGGCAGATGCATCAGTACATGTGCTGGTCAACGTAGACTTCAGCGACATCATCGGAATCCAGAAATATTCCTCAGTGTTCTATGGAGTGAAAGCCGACGGAGCAGTCGACCGCAACAACAGCGAAGGACGCGGCGGAGCCATACCTTCACTCGGAGAAATCCGCAACTGCCACATCAATGTAGGCACCGGCAAGGAACTCACCATACGTGAACTCGCAGAACTTGTAGTCAAGGCAGTGGGATTCACCGGCGAAATTGTCTGGGACTCCACAAAGCCCAACGGCACACCACGCAAACTCATCGACGTAAGCAAACTCCACAGCCTCGGATGGACCCACAAAGTAGAGATCGAAGACGGAGTGCAGAAACTCTTCGACTGGTATCAGTCAACCATCATCTGACCCTCGTCAACCATTCTTTCATCCGACAATGAGGACATACCGGCACCGTTACACACAGAAAACGGTGCCTTTCTTCGAAAAACAAGAGAAAACTGGCATCATGCAGCCGAAAACTCCGTAAATTTGTGTTCTGTTCCCGGAATTCGGGCAGACTACACATCAAGCATTCAGGTATGAAACGATCATTAAAAGACATAAAGCCCACCGTCACTTCCCACGAAGTAGGACTCAAGCGCGTATTGCTGGCAGCCAACGAAAGCGGATGCAGCCTCACACAGATTGCAGTGACCGAACTGAAAGCCGGTGAAACAGCAGCGGCACACATTCATCCCGACATGCAGGAAGCATTCTTTGTGATGGAAGGCGACCTCGACGTCACACTCGACGAACAAGTCACCCACTGCCACAAAGATGACTTCGTCTACGTGCCTTCATGCACTTCCCACGAACTGAAAGCCATCACAGACGTGAAAGTTATGACCGTAGGCTGCGTAGTCGAGTCACAACGCACCAGACTATACCCCATGCTCCTCGAACCCAACCTCCACACCGTAGTTTGGGGCGGCGACCGCCTTGCCCGGTGGAAAAGCATGAAAGATCAAGACGGGATTGGCGAGAGCTGGGAAGTGTCCGCAGTCGAGAGTTCACCATCCACCGTTGCCAACGGCACATGGGCAGGCTATAGCCTCATCGACGTCATCAGCCAGATGCCCGAAGAAATACTCGGAAAGAAAGTGGCACACCAGTACCACAACAAACTGCCACTGCTCGTGAAGTTCATCGATGCCAAGAAAGACCTCAGCATCCAAGTCCATCCCGACGACCGGATGGCACAGCGCGAACACGGCAAGTTCGGCAAGACCGAGATGTGGTACGTTATCAGTGCCCAGCCCGGCAGTTACCTCTATGCCGGATTCAAAAAGGAAATCACGCCCGAGGAATACAGGCAGCGTATTGCCGACGGCACCATCACCGAAGTGCTTGCACGCCATGAGGTGAAGTCAGGCGACGTGTTCTACATACCAGCCGGACGCATCCATGCCATCTGCGGAGGCATCCTCCTCGCAGAAGTCCAGCAGTCGTCAGATGTCACCTACCGCATCTTCGACTACAACCGTCCCGGCATCGACGGCAAACCGCGCGAACTCCATACTGACCTCGCAGCCAAAGCACTCGACTTCCATGTGGACGACGAATACCGCACCATCTATCGAGAGAGTGGCAACAAGGCAGTGTCAGTCATCGACTCCCCGTTCTTCAATGTGCGGGTCACCGATATTGAGCCTGCCAACACCCTTGGTATGGGCAAGACCTCCAGTCAGTTCCACCGTAACCTCATTAAGTACGACAGCTTCGTCATCTCTATGTGCATCCAAGGCGACTGCAAGATAAAGATACGGTCCACCGGCGACGAAATCACCCTGCGCGAAGGATTCAGTTGCCTCATACCAGCAGCCATAGCCGACTACGACGTCATTCCCCTCCACGGCAAGTCAAAAGTCCTCGATGCCTTCATCGACAACCGTCCCCTCACATTCAACAAAGCCCTCAACCGCTTCTTTCATCTCAGCAACAAACAATAAGCTACAAAAGGCATTACACCATACAGCCACACGCAACCGTTCGCCAGCCCCTATACGACCGTTCGTCGAGCCCGATACGACCGGTTGTCTGGCCCAATGCGACCAGTCGTCCAGGATTGTACGACCGAATTTGATTCAGTACACAGGACTTCGCTCGCTTTAACGCCCTCGGAGAGGGCTAGCTCCTATTCCTGCTCGCTTTCCTGCCCACCCATCCGGATTGGAAGTCCTTTCCTTCAGGAGAAAATTTAGGAGAGACTTTACTCTCGCCCTACGGGGAAAGGACGGAGAAAGGCTCTCCTATTGAGATGAAATTCTATAGCTTGTCAAGCGCCTGCTTGATGTCGTCGAGGATATCGTCAATATCTTCAATGCCGACAGAAAGGCGGATAAGGTCGGGAGCTATGCCTGCAGCTTTCAACTGCTCGTCAGACATCTGACGATGGGTGTGACTTGCAGGATGGAGAACGCAACTGCGTGCATCTGCCACATGAGTCACTATGCTTATCAGTTGCAGTGAATCCATAAACTTGATGGCTGTGTCACGGTCACCCTTCAGTCCGAAAGCCATAACACCACAACTGCCGTTTGGCATATATTTCGCCTGCAAGCCATGGAACTTGTCATCTTCCAGTCCTGAGTAATGAACCCATGCCACACGCGAATCATTGTGGAGGAATTCAGCTACTGCCTGCGCATTCTTGCAGTGCTGTGGCATTCTCAGATGGAGAGTCTGCAGTCCAAGGTTGAGTATGAACGAGTTCATTGGTGCAGGAATACTTCCCAAGTCGCGCATGAGCTGGGCAACAAGTTTGGTGGTATAGCCTTTCTTGCCAAATGCCTTCACATAAGTGAGTCCGTGATAGCTCTCATCGGGAGAACACAATCCTGGATATTTGTCTGCATTAGCCATCCAGTCGAAGTTGCCGCTGTCGATGACTGCGCCACCAACGGTGGATGCTGTTCCGTCCATGTATTTGGTAGTGGAGTGGGTGACGATGTCCGCTCCCCATTCGAACGGGCGGCAGTTGACCGGTGTGGCAAAAGTATTGTCCACAATCAAAGGCACTCCGTTGCGATGGGCTATGCGTGCGAACTTCTCGATGTCGAGAATTGCACAGCCTGGATTGGAGATTGTCTCGCCGAAAAGCACTTTGGTGTTAGGACGAAAGGCAGCCTGGATTTCCTCCTCTGATGCATCGGGGTTGACGAAGGTACACTCTATTCCGAGTTTCTTCATTGTCACGCCAAACAGATTATAGGTTCCACCATAAATCTCGTTGGATGTCACAATATGGTCGCCTGCCTCGCAGATATTGAACACTGCATAGAAATTGGCGGCTTGTCCGCTTGACGTGAGCACGCACCCTACTCCACCCTCGAGTTCTGCAATCTTTGCTGCAACGATGTCGTTGGTAGGATTCTGCAGACGGGTGTAGAAATAGCCTTCTTTCTTCAGGTCGAAGAGCATAGCCATCTCGTTGGAGTCGTCGTACTTGAATGTAGTGCTCTGAATGATTGGAGGCTCAACCGGCTCTCCGTTCTTTGGTCTGTAACCGCCCTGCACACACAGGGTTGATGTCTTGAATTTCTTATCCATATTATATCTTCATTTATACCTATCAGTCACTTCAAATATTCGTCGTCACGGACAAGCACTTTCTCTATCTTGCCTATGTACATAGTGTGGAAATCCTTTTGCGGATAGCTCTCGGTTATCGTTTCGGGACAGACAAAGCCCTCTTCGTCAAGAGTCTGTGCATACATCTTGCGGCACACGAGCACAAGTTTGGCTTCGGCAAAGTAAACAGTGCCGCCCTCAAACACAGGCGTCAGTCCTGCCTTCTGGATTTTATCCTCATCACGTCCTGACACTTTCCCCAGATATGCCATTTGTTTCTTGAACGACTGGTCCATCACACAGAGAGTGAACCGCGACTCTTTGTCTACAAATTCCTTTGTGTAGCGCGAAGGGCGCAAATAGATGGTTGCAACAGGGTCGTTGTGTCCCCAAAGACAACCGATGCCGCCCCATGATGCTGTCATGGTGTTGCATCCATCAGTTTCATTTCCTGCAGAGACCAACATCCATTCGTCGCCTATCAGCTTGAATGGGTTGAATTTCAAATTCTTGTAGTTTGTTTCTTTCAGCATATTATTGTCAGTTATCTATATATCCATTTGTTCGTAGTCCTTGGCAAGTCCGCCCTTGGATGTTTCCTTGTACAAAGAAGGAAGGTCGTGACCCGTCTGCTTCATCACCTCAACCACCTTGTCGAACGACACACGATGTGTCCCGTCTGAAAAGGTGGAATAGATATTGGCATCCAAAGCACGGGCTGCAGCATACGCATTGCGCTCGATGCAAGGAATCTGAACCAGCCCGCACACGGGGTCACACGTCATGCCAAGATGATGTTCGAGTCCCATCTCGGCTGAATATTCAATCTGCGAGGGACTACCTCCAAAGAGTTGGTTGGCAGCTGCAGCGGCCATGGCGCAAGCCACTCCCACTTCTCCCTGGCATCCCACCTCGGCACCGCTGATTGAAGCATTGTGCTTCACCACATTGCCTATCAATCCGGCAGTTGCCAAAGCACGCAATATACGGGCTTCACTGAACTTTTTGCTCGAC
Organism: Bacteroidaceae bacterium; assembly: GCA_963640465.1. Taxonomy (GTDB): domain Bacteria; phylum Bacteroidota; class Bacteroidia; order Bacteroidales; family Bacteroidaceae; genus Colivivens. The sequence continues at coordinate 11,339 of CAVHYP010000049.1, forward strand.
CAAAGATGATAGAGTACGCCTGGCAGCACACCGCACGAACCGCATGTAGGTGCAGTCACAATCTTGCCGCCCGACGCATTTTCCTCGCTGACAGCCAAGGCATAGGCAAATACCAATCCGCGCGATCGCAGATTGTCCTTATATCCGGATGCCTTGACAAAATAGGTGGCAGCCTTACGGCGCAAATGGAGCGGACCGGCAAGGACTCCTTCCCTATCGATGCCACGTTCCACAGCCTGGTACATCACTTCCCACACATCGTGCAGATAGTCCCATATCTCCGGACCTTCACAATCCTCCACATACTCCCAGTAGTTCTTGCCCGACCATTCACAATAGAGAAGAATTTCCGACAGGGTATTCTTGTCGTACACCTCTTTCGAATCAATCTCGTCCTTGCCTTCTTCAGCCAAAGCACCACCACCGATACTGTACACGGTCCAGTCGTCAGTCACATTGCCTTCAGCATCCTTGCTCTTGAAATTCATCCCGTTGGGATGGAAAGGCAAGAATATCTCGCTGCGCCACACTATCTTTGCCGTAGGCAGCACCTCCAGTATGGCAGCATCAGTCATGTGTCCACGTCCGGTAGCAGCAAGGCTTCCATAAAGTGTGACTTCATAGGAAGCTGCGCTCGGGTGTCTCTGTGCAAATATTTCAGCCGCATGGCGCGGTCCCATCGTATGACTGCTCGACGGACCACGCCCAATACGGTAGATTTCCTTTATCGACTTCATTGCTTCATCGCTGTTTGACTCACAAATGTACTAAAAAAGTGCACATGAACATCACGACAACTGCTGAAATCACATTTATCAGTGCTTCAAAGCCTCAAGTAAAGCCTTTATTGCTTTGTCTGCATCACCGAGACTGTCAAACAAAGACACAAACTTGCTGCCAATGATTGCACCCGATGCATTCTGCAGGACTGCCTCATGTGTCTGCTTGTTTGATATGCCGAATCCAATCATACGGGGATTTCTGAGATTCATCCTGTTGATGCGGGTGAAGTACTCCTGCTTCTTCTCGTCGAACTCCTTTTGTGCACCTGTAGTGTTGGCAGAACTTACCATATAGATAAAGCCGTCGGTATGTTCATCGATGAAGCGGATACGCTCGTCCGAGGTCTCGGGAGTGATGAGCATGATGACACGCACGTCATACTTGTCGGCAATCGGCTTCACCTCGTTGAGATAGTCCTTGAACGGCAGGTCGGGAATGATTGCACCGTCAATGCCCACCTCCTTGCATTTCCTGAAGAAAGCATCGTAGCCGTACTGATAGATGGGGTTCAGATAACCCATCAGAATCAGTGGGATACCGACACTCTCACGGATGTGTTCTAGTTGCGAGAATAGCAGGCGCAGGGTCATGCCGTTTCTCAATGCTTTGGTTGCAGCGTCCTGTATCACCGGACCGTCTGCCATTGGGTCGGAGAATGGAATTCCAATCTCTATAAGGTCTACACCATTGCGCTCAAGTGCCTGTATGGTTGTTTCCGTTCCGTCGAGTGTAGGATGACCTGCACAGAAATAAATTGACAGAATGCCAGACTGCTTTGTAGCAAGCAAATTATTTATCCTATTCATTTGTATTGTTTTTTTAAGGCAGCTCTATGAATTGCCGCAGTTATGTTTTTATGAGTGGCTCGATAATCACCACCTTACGTTTTATAGTTATCCTATGGTTTCACACATGATACGAACCGACGGACCAGGTTCACGTCCTTCAGTGCCGGAGCTGTTTCAAACCGGCTATTGATGTCGATGCCAGCAAACTTCGGATGAGTGAATGCCCTGACCTTCTCCGCATCATCGGGACCTATCCCGCCGGTTATGAGGAAAGGCAGTTTACCTTCATACGACTGAAGCAGGGACCAGTCGAACTGTCTGCCACTGCCACCGTAACCGGAAGTCTTTGTCTCGAAAAGGAAACAGTCGACCACATCCTCGTACTGATGTACAGCTGCATTCAAGGTTTCCTCGTCAGCCACCTGCACCATCTTTATGAATTTCACCCCTGGCAAGAGTCTTTTGGCTTCTGCGCAGAACTCGGGCGACTCATCGCCATGAAGTTGAATCAAGTCGAACCGATAGTCCATCTGCCGTTCCCGAATCTCATCCAAGGAGGGATTGACCATCACCCCCACCCGTTTGCATTGAATGGGAAGATACGACGGTTTCCTGCCGCTGATGTCTCTCGAACTTTTGGGATAGAAGATGAATCCTATCCAGTCGATGCCCAAAGCCTCAACATCCCTGATATTGTCGGCATCACGCATGCCACACACTTTCACAATCATTGTTCAATCTCCGTTACGAACTGTGCAAGCGTCTTGCCCGGTTCTGCAGTTTTCATGAATGTCTCACCTATGAGGAAACCACGGAAACCGACTTCACGCAACTGGCGTATGGTGTTCACGTCGCCTATTCCGCTCTCGCTGACCAGCACAAAATCCTTGGGCAGACATTCTGCCAGGCGAAAGGAGTTCTGCACATCTGTATGGAATGTCCCGAGATTGCGGTTGTTCACTCCCACCATGTCGATGTCGTCACCCACATATTCCAGTTCTTTCTCCGAATGAACCTCAAGCAGAGTTTCCAGTCCCAGTTCATGAGCCGTGTGTGCAAGCGATTTGCATTCGTCACGCTTCAAATCGGCTGCAATCAGCAGGACAGCATCAGCACCCACAAGACGTGCCTGAAACAACTGGTATTCATCGATGATGAAATCCTTCCTCAATATCGGCACCGCCACCTGTTCGCGAACCTTGGAAATATATCTCAGATTGCCTCCGAAATACTTCTCGTCGGTAAGTATGGATATGGCTGACGCTCCGTTGCTGGAATAGAGGGGAACAACCTCCTCCACCTTTGCATCTTCATGAATCCAACCTTTCGACGGACTTTTGCGCTTGAATTCAGATATAATTCCCGATTTCGATGCAAGGAGAGAAGCACTCATGGACAGCGGCGTGTGGACATTCAATTCAATTGCCGATTCCACCATTCCATACAGTTCATCGGGAGTGACTGTCTGCTTCTGAGCCTCCACCTCAATGCGCTTGTCGGCTACTATCTCTTCCAATATATCTTTCATCAATGCCATGGTTAGCTGTTGAGTTCAACATACTTCTTGAATGCAGCCAAAGCCTTTCCGCTCTCGAGCGACTCACGGGCTTGCGCCACGGTATCTTCCACTGACAAGTTAGGATTCATCACCCCGATTCCGCATGCAGAATTGGCAAGTACCACATTCTTCTGTCCCTCAGTGGATGTACCCTCAAGCACTGCATCAAATATCTTCATGGCATCCTCTGCAGTCGCACCTCCGTAGATTTCCTCGGGCTTTACATAGTTGAAGCCCATATCCTTTGGCGTATAGACCTTCTCAAACAAGTTGGTGCAAATCTTGAAACCGCTGGTGAGCGAAATCTCATCATAACCGTCGAAATTGGTAATCACACCGAAGTTGTCGCCTATGGCTTGGTGAACATTGACATACAGACGCAACTGCGACTGGGTAGCCACGCCGTGGAGCGAGTTCTTTGGATGGCAAGGATTGACCAACGGACCAAGCAGATTGAAGCAAGTAGGAATCTGAAGTGCCTTGCGTGTAGGACCTACGAACTTCATGCCGTAGGCGAACAGAGGTGCATGCAGATAGCAGATGCCTGCCTCGTCGAGCGAACGCTTCAGCAGGTCGACATCGTCCGTGAATTTCACTCCATGTCCGAGCAGCACATTGCTTGCACCGCTCACTGATGTGGAAGCGACATTTCCATGTTTTGTGACCTTGTATCCTGCACCTGCAATGACGAAAGCCGAACAGGTGGAGATATTGAACGTGTTCTTTCCGTCGCCACCCGTACCTACAATGTCGAGTGTGTTGTAATCGGAAAGGTCTACCGGTTTACCAGTCTCAAGCAATCCGTCACGGAAACCGAGCAGCTCGTCCACTGTCACCCCACGAACCTGCAGTGCCATAAGCAGTGCTGCAATCTGCGCTTCATTGTACTTCTCTTTTGTAAGATTGATCATGATGGCATGAGTATCCTCACGGCTAAGTGTTGCTCCACCAATCAGTTTCAACAAATAATCTTTCATACTCTATTCTGTTTTAATGATTTAACCAATTGTTTATTATTGTCTTGCCATCGGGCGTAAGCACGCTCTCGGGATGGTATTGTATTCCACGGATGTCATACTCCTTGTGTCTGAGCGACATCATCTGTCCATCGTCGCTAAAACTGGTGGCTTCAAGGCAATCGGGCAGATTGTCGGCAGAGACCACCCACGAATGGTAACGTCCCACCATGATGGTATCGGGAAGTCCCTCGAAAAGATAGTCGTCCACTGTGCGGTTGGCAGGAGTTGCCACGCCATGCACCACTTCTCCCACATTCACCAATGTTCCGCCGAAGAACTCGCCCAATGCCTGATGGCCAAGGCACACACCCAGCAGAGGCTTCTTCCCTGCATAGTTTCTGATTACGTCCAGCAGTTGTCCTGCCTCACTTGGAATACCCGGACCTGGAGAGAGAACAATCTTGTCGAATGCCTCCAGTTGGTCCATCCGGAACTTGTCGTTGCGGTAGACAGTCACTTCCGCTCCCAGCTCCTTCAAAAGATGACTCAAGTTATATGTAAACGAGTCATAGTTGTCTATAATCACTACTTTCATACTGTTTCTGCAATTGAAATGGCTTTACGCAAAGCTCCGAGTTTATTGTTTACTTCCTGCAATTCATATTCCACATCGCTCTTGGCAACGATGCCGCCACCTGCCTGGAACCACAGTTCGTTGTTTCTTGACACGAATGTCCTGATGGTGATTGCCTGGTTGAGGTTTCCGTTGAATCCTATGAATCCTATGCAACCTCCATATGCGCCTCTGTTGTGCGGTTCATACTCTGAGATGAGTTGCATGGCACGTATCTTTGGTGCGCCCGACAGTGTTCCGGCAGGGAAGGTGTCGATGAACGCCTTGATTGGGTCTGCCCCTTCATCCAGTTCTCCCGACACACGGCTCACGAGATGAATCACATGGCTGTAGAACTGCATGTCCTTGTAGAAATCCACGTGCACTCCGTGGCAGTTGCGTGACAGGTCGTTCCTCGCAAGGTCGACCAGCATCACATGTTCTGCATTTTCCTTCGGGTCATTCTTCAGGTACAGCGCATTCTTCTGGTCTTGCTCAGTGTCGCCCGTACGTTTCGTCGTTCCTGCAATCGGGTCAATATATGCTCTGCGTCCTTCGATGCGGCAATGAGTTTCCGGACTTGAACCGAAGATGCGGAAACCACCGAAATCGAAATAGAAGAGGTAAGGCGACGGATTGATGCTGCGCAATGCACGGTAGAGCTTGAAGTCATCGCCCTCGTACTTCTGGATGAAGCGTCGTGAGAGAACAATCTGGAATACATCACCGCGCAGGCAATGCCTGATTCCACGGCGTATGTTCTCACGGTGCTCGTCGTCCGTCAGTGTCGAGGTGCACTCGCCCACGGGACGGAAGCCGTAAGTCTGGTAAGGGCGTGAGTTGCAGTCGAGTTCGAGTTGTGCTAGATGGTCGTGTTCGCCGTCGGCAAGCAGTTCAATCAGAATCATCTCATTGCGGAAATGGTCGAACACGATAACGTCCTTATACAGTATATAGAGAAGGTCGGGCGCATCGTTGCGTTCCTGGGTCACGTCCTTCACGTTTATATTTTCGAAATAGCGCACTGCATTGAATGCGGTGTAGCCATAGAGTCCACAGAAGTCGGAGTAGTCGCCGGTCACACTGATGGAATGGATGAACTCGTTGATTACCTCTGCCGAGCCAAATCCGTCGGCAATGGGTTTTGAAGTGGTTGTGCCGTCGGGATAGTGTGCAATTCCCATTCCATGCTCTATTGACACGCTGGCAATGGGATTGATGCCGATGAAGGAACGGGAGTTCTCTCCGCCGTGATAGTCCGACGACTCCATCAAAGCACTCTGAGGATAGGCGTCACGCACTCTCAGATAAGTGCTTACCGGGGTGTTCAAGTCACCGAGGATTTTCTTTGAAGCTGTATGATATGAAAACATTTTGCGTTTCTTGTTTTATGGCGGTGCTGCAAATCGCCACCGTTTAGTCGATTGTCATTTAAGTTTGGCTACAACATTCGCCACCGTTTAGTCGATAGTTGCTTTGTCCATATTCTTGATATAAGTGTCGAGGTCCTTGTCTCCGCGTCCGCTGACAGTGAGAACCACCACATCCGAGGGCTTGAACTGGGGTGCCACCTTCGGCAGAAGAGCCAGGGCATGGGCTGACTCAAGTGCTGGGATGATTCCCTCGAGACGGGTAAGTTCGAAAGCAGCTCTCAGTGCTTCGTCGTCGTTGGCAGAAAACACCTGTGCCCTACCCTTTTCGTACAGGTTGCAATGAATTGGTCCTGTTCCCGGGTAGTCGAGTCCGGCAGATATTGAGTACGGTTCAATGATTTGCCCGTCTTCAGTCTGCATGAGTTTGATGCGGCTGCCATGCAGTATGCCTACGGTGCCTACCTGCAGTGATGCAGCAGTCTTTCCACTGTCGTTTCCCTGTCCTCCAGCTTCGCCAAGCACAATCTTCACACGGTCGTCGTCAAGGTAATGGTAGATGGTACCTGCTGCATTGCTTCCTCCGCCCACACATGCCATGAGATAGTCGGGATAGTTGCGGCCGACCTTTTCCTCCAACTGCCATTTGATTTCCTCACTGATGACCGATTGCAGACGAGCCACCATGTCGGGATAAGGATGCGGACCGACGGTGGATCCGATGATGTAGAAGGTGTCTGCAGGATGGCAACACCAGTCGCGGATGGCTTCGTTGGTCGCATCTTTCAGTGTCTTGTTGCCGCTCTCCACCGGAACCACAGTTGCTCCCAACATCCTCATGCGCTCCACATTCATGTGCTGGCGCTGCACGTCCAAAGCTCCCTGGTACACTGTGCATGGGAAATTCATCAGTGCGCAGGCTGTTGCGGTGGCAACTCCGTGCTGTCCGGCACCGGTCTCTGCAATGATGCGCTTCTTGCCCATCTTCTTTGCAATGAGAATCTGTCCGAGCGCATTGTTTATCTTGTGTGCTCCAGTATGGTTCAGGTCCTCACGCTTCAGATAGAGTCGGCATCCGTACTTCTCGCTCATGCGCGACGCATAATACAAAGGAGAGGGACGGCCCACATAGTCCTTCAACAGAGCATGAAACTCTTTCTTGAATTCATCACTCTCGATAATAGGCAAATAAGCCTTCTTCAAGTCTTCAACAGTCTTGTAGAGAATCTCGGGGATGTACGCACCTCCGAACTCTCCATAAAACCCGTCATTGTCTACATTGTAATTCATTGCTTTTATTGTTTTGTATTCTTGTTATGTACCCAAAAAAAGTTTGCCGGCAAGACTGCCGACAAACTCACTCAATGTTACCTAAATATCGCTTAATTATGAAAGTTCCTTTTCAGATATGAGCAAACGATGGCAATCCTAGATTAGATGAATCCAAGCTCTGCCAACGCCAATATGTATTATTGCCCTTTCTCATTTCGGGTGCAAAATTACTAATTAATTTGTTTACTCCAAACGTTTCACTTGTTTTTTTTCAGGTTACCCTATAATTTTCTTCTCTCTGCCCGATTATTGCACGACAGCAGATGTCATTTCATAAAGGCTGATTCCAATTCAATCCGACTGCAATCACTGATTAATCCGAGTGCAGTCACTGACCGTCACGATAGAAGTCCAGAGCCTCGAATATCTGCTCCTTGCTCATTGTGCGGTTGATGCGCACCTTGCCTATGCCGCTGAGCAAGGCAAACTGGATTTTGTCGCCCACGTTTTTCTTGTCGTGCTTCATCAAGGCAAACAAGTCGTCGTAGTCGTCGCATGAAAGCTGGAACTTGCCGTAATGCATATTGATGAACTTCACAACCTCGTGCATCGTCTCTGTAGGGAATGAGAAATACGCACTCGAGAGATAGAGTTCGCAAACCAATCCCCAAGCCACTGCATAGCCGTGCAGCACAGGTGTACCCTGTTTCAAGGCAAAGCTCTCAATGGCATGACCGATGGTGTGTCCAAGGTTCAGCGACTTGCGGAGTCCGTGCTCGTGGGGGTCGGACTTCACCACCCTCTTCTTCACAGCCACGCTCTTCCTCACCATTGCGCCAAGATGCACATAGTCGATGTTGTCGAGGTCGAAGTCAAGCAGTTCGTTGAGAGTTTCGCTATTGGAGAGCAGTCCATGCTTGAGCATCTCTGCATAGCCCGAGAGGATATTCTCCTGGTCGAGAGTCTTCAGGAACGTGGTGTCGAGAATCACCTTCTTTGGTTCGTTGAACACACCGATTTCGTTCTTCAGTCCGTTGAAGTTGATGCCCGTCTTGCCACCTTCGGATGCATCGACCATCGCCAGCAGGGTTGTAGGGATATTCACAAAATCAATGCCACGCTTGAAAGTGGATGCAGCAAATCCGCCAAGGTCGGTCACCATTCCGCCGCCCAAGTTGATGAGCAAGCTGTGTCGGGTAGTGCCATTGTTGCTGAGTTGCGTCCACACATATGAAAGAGATTCCAGATTCTTGTGTGCATCAGTGCTGGGAATCACAATGTGAAGAGCATTCTGCAATGACTCCAGTTCACTCACTACCGGCCAACAGCATTTCTCTGTTGTCTCGTCTGCCAAAATAAAAACTTTGTCGTATGCCATGTCTTGTCCTTTCTTCTTTGTTTTTTTTTACGATACAAAGTTACGCTTTTATTTTGGAACAGCATCAAATGCCCTTCAATTATTTCAGAGCATTCCATTCCCCCATCCATCGTCCACACCTTATTATATGTAGTCCCCACACCATATTATATATAACAGTTAGCTTAGGAATCAAGTTATGATCCTGCCAAAATAGTAGTCAGCTTTCTCCCAGAGCTCGTTGATGACACCCAGGGCGTCAGCTCGCAATGTTTTCAGCCCACTAATTTCCGCGCTCGCTTTAACGCTCTCGGAGAGAGCTAGCTCCTAGCGCTTGTGCTTTCGTCGAGCGCTTGTGCTTCTATCTGCCGTCCGAACGTAAGTTCGCTATGTTCCAATAAGTCAAAGAACGGGGGAAATAGGAGTCAGCTCCCTCCGAGAGCGTATACGAAAATTTTCGTTAAGCTATGAGCAGAGCCAAGCTTGCTTGAGCTATGCCATAGCGAGAAAATTTGCACGAAGTGAATACGCTCTAGCACAGCTCGCAATGGCGCCCCGAAGGGGCAGCTGCTATCAGCCCA
>CAVHYP010000050.1:0-19844 GCA_963640465.1 Bacteroidaceae bacterium
GGCTTGGGAACACTTTGATTGGCCGAATCTGCTGTAAAACAACGGGTTCGGAAGGGCATTCTATGTTTAGCGGACAACAATATTTATCACTAGATTATTGTCGCCGCAGTTGATGGCAAGACATCCTTGATAGTCCACCTGCGGTTCGCTTTGGCACAGGATGTCGATATTTTCATACCGTAGATTCTCGATGGTGTCACCTCGCTCGCTGTTGCCGTGCAACCCGATGAAGATGGGGTGTGCTATATCCGCCCAAAGCGTACTGTTGTGCATCGTGACTTTGCGGGCATTGCCATTGAAACCTTTGCGTGTGGCATAGGCAGTGGTGCAGTCATCGCTGTTGCGGCAGAACACATGGTCGAACGTCACGTTCTGTGAGGCAAAGACATTCATGCCGTCGCCCCACTGCGGATGCGAGATACTGCGCATATCGTGGATTGTTACTCCATCGCTCTCTCCCACAGGACACTGGTATACGGTCATGCCGTCCACCACAATATTCTTGCTGCGATACACAAGACATCCGCCGTAGCCTTCGTTGGTACGGGCAATGCCTCGTCCAAGAATGCTTACGTTTTCTGCTCTGTCCATCATGAATGTGCCTGTGAAATAACTGCCGGGAGCAAGATAGACGGTCGTGTTGGATGCCACGCGAATGGTGTCCTGCGTGTAAAGTCTCGGGGCATAAGCCACAAACTTGCGCCGATCTGCCTTGGCTTGTTTCTTTGCTTCAGCCAGAGACATTGGAGGCTTGGATGTGAAGACCAACAGGTTGTCGGTGATGCTGCCGTCAAATTCCACGCTTATGTTTTCGGGCTGGAAGAGCAGGAACTGCAGGGTAGAGTCGTTTACGTGGTTGGCAATGACAACCTTGTAGTCGGGACGTATGCGTGCTGTCGTGTACTTTCGCCCTTTCGTCACCACGCGCACAAACACATCGCCTGTAAAGTCGAACATGGCATAGGATATTTGTGACCGGCAGTGTCCGGTTTTGTCTCCGTCGGCACAAGGCGCATTGACCATCGCCATGAGGTGTCGACCTTTGTCCATTCCTTACTGTCACGAGGTTGCACGTAGACATCGTAATCGTGTTTGAGCGGAGCATCTTCGGGAGCAGGGTAGGTGAATGCCTGGTGCAGTTTCTGAAATTCCTTTACCTTTGGTTTCTTGCCGTCCAGCACCATCTTGGTGTAGGGCATGCTCAGCCCACAGCGTTCCACATAGTGGCCGTAGGGCAGGCGTTAGATGTCCCAGAGATTTCCTCGTCCCATTTGTTCTGGCTCTGTCCATTCGCAATAGAGTCCGGTGCAGTCTTTCCATTGGGCGAAAGGCATGTCGTAGCCCAGATTGTAGCGTGCAGAATATTCAATGCCTTTCATCAACCGGTTGTCGAGTGCGCCCCAAAGGTCATCGCCTTGTTGCCATGCCATCTCGGCAGTCTGCTCCAGTGCCTCCAGTCTCAGTTAAACATGGTTTTGGTCGCGTCCCGTCTCCTAACATTGACCAGTTGCGCTGATATAATGGGGCAGAGAATCATTGTCGAAAGCATGGAGGTAGTAGTCGGCTGAAGTGCGGTAGAGTGTGCTGTCACTGAAGAAGATGGCGCAAGCCATGCGCATGCGGTTGACGATGGCACCCCAGTTGCCGTTGGCATAGGGCGAGACTGCCTCAAACTTGTCGAGCACGGGCAGCCATACACGTTGCACCATTCGCTCCCAGTCGGCAGTCTTGTGTGCCTTGAGCAAAGTCATGGTGCGAACGAGGGCGAAGCTCTGGATGGTGCAGAGTGGGGCATCGTGACCGTCGATGGCAGTGAGAGTTCCGGCATATGCATTGATGATGCGCAGTGCCTGGTCGGTCTTGCCTGCTGTGGCAAAGTCGAGGGCAATCTTCATGTCGCACTCGCTTACGCTCTTGGTATTGCGGTACAGTCCGTCGCGGGCGATTATGGTGTAAGGTCCCGCCATTTTGTAGTCTTCGTTTTGCGCATAAGCGGTGGCTGTGCATAGGAGTAGGAGTGCTAGCAGATGGTGTTTCAGCATAATCCGTTCTTACAATCGGTTTTGCAAATCTCTTGCAATTGGCTTTACAACCGGTTCTTACAATTGGTTTTTCAATTGGATTTACAATTAATCCTTGCAATCGGTTTTTGCAATTTGCTATTGTCTGTCCCGAATCTCAATTATTTCCCGTTCCAGTACTTGATCAGTCGTTTGAGCTCTTTCTTGGTCACCTGCACCACAGCGCCGTGCTTTTGCTCGGAGAAGTTGGTGCGGACGAAAGGTGACTTTCCGTCGTCGAAGTAGCCCAGCGGTGTGAAGTGCTCGAGGTCGGTGGTCTCGACAAAGTAGAAATTGTGTGGGTTGATTGAGTAGCGGTCCTGCATCAATATCCATTTCTGCTCACCGATGCGTTTCCACAGCATAGGTGCTTCGTGACTTTGTGGCACTCCGTCGTCAAACGGAATAAATGTGTAAGGTCCGGTGAGATTGTCGCTCACGGCATGGCGCGGATGTCCGCTCTCGGTGCAGAACAGATGATACTTGCCGCCAACGCGTGTTATGTCGGAGTCGATGATGTGCTTGGTGATGTTGCCGTTGGCATCCTTAGGTCCGGTGACGAGCGCTTGCGGGTCGGACATCATGTGGGTGAAGTCATCGCTCATGTAGATATAGCGGATGTGGTTGCGTCCGCGTTGGAATCGGGTAGTGAAGTGCATGAGGATGCGTCCGTCGTCGGTTGCTACCATCTCCGGAGCCCACACACAGCCCACCTCGCTCCATGGTATTGGCTTGCCCTCAGCGTCTGTCATGCCTGTGGCGCAGGTGAGCGACGAGAAGTCGAGGTTGGTGCGCTGCCAGTGGATGAGGTCCTCGGATCGCAGCAGCACGAGTCCTCGGTTGTTGCCCCAGTCGTATTTCTTGAAATCGCGTTCCCACTCCGTTTCACGCAGTCCGTCGCGCTTGGCGAAGACATGAAGATCGGTCATTGCAGCGCAGAACATGCCGTCGGGCGCACGGAAGATGTAAGGGTCGCGTATTCCCTTCTGCACGGCAATGGTGTCGCCTGTCATGATGGGCTTGTCATTGTTGAATGCTGTCCATGTGTAGCCGTCCCACGAGTAAGCCATGTGCAAGCCATGGTCGGCATCCTTGTGATAGACCATGACGTAGCCTGCCATGTTTTTCTCTTTCGGTTGCTTTTTAGTCTTTGCCTGCACGGGTGTCATGATGACGATGGCTGCAAGCATCGCCCAGAGTATTGCTGTTTTCATAATTTCTTTTCTGTCCAATATTGATAATTAAAACTTGATGCAAATATAATGAAAATGTTCGAGAATCAAGGTGAAGCAGATTAAAAATACGGTGAAAACATTGTTTTAATCTTTTTGGACGGAATTTTCATCACAATACTTACTGTTTGCGTCACAGAATTTACTGATTTCATCCTCTAAAACGTCTCAAAAGACATGTGAGAAGTCTTAGTTTCGATAATAATGTCGACTTTGGTGACACATTTGACCGAAGTCGGGTTTCGATATTCTGACGGCAAACTCTACGAAATGAGCGGACAAATGGGGCATTTGATTGTTTCATCTTGTATTGGCAAGGCACAACAAACCCGTCTTGGCGAGGCCATCATGCGCTCGACGAAAGCACAAGCGCCAGGAGCTTGCTCTCTCCGAGAGCATTAAAGCGAACGTGGGCTTGTGGCCTGTAACACATAGCGAGCTGACGCTCGAACGCTATCGCCTGCGCCTGTAGGGAAAGCTGTCTTCTGTTTGCAAAGCCAATTGGATGCTGTTACACAAAAAAAGAATGAGGATGTTTCCCCATTCCCGGTTTGATTCCTTGTGGCTTAGTGCTTGGCTTGTGGCGTTGGAACTTTGTCTGCAGCAGTGGTTCCGCACGACTGCCAAAAGGGGTGTTAATATTTTGTATTCTGAGGATCGAAGTTTGTCCAGTCGCTTGTCCAATCGTTCACTCCGTCGAATGCACCGATGTAGCTTACGTTGTCGAAGCCATTCCAGTCGGTGAATGAAGCTGCACCGAGCAATGGGCTGCCTACGACTGGGGTGTAACCGTCGCTGCCTACGAGTGATGTCCAGGTTTCGAAGTACTTGTTGCTCTTCTCTGAGAAGAAGAATGTGTTGCTGTATGACTTCTGGTTCTCGTCGATGACTGACTTTGTTGCTGTATCGTAGAGGTGGTCTTTGTAGATCTTGTTGGCATCGCTTCCTATAATGTCCATGCCTGCGAAGTAAACGTTCTGGAGCTTGAATTTGCCTTCTTTTGCTGCCTGCACTGTTCCGCCTTTCTCGCCGTCGACGATGAGTCCGATTGGCCATCCGAGTGCTACTGAGTTGATGCAGTTGAGGCGTGAAGAACGACGGATTTGCATTGCAGACTGGAACTTGCCGAGGGCTGCACCGTTGTTAGGATTGTATGCGCCTGCTGTGATGTAGTCGGTGGTGTTCTGGAAATTGCTGTCGAGTACTTTTGGACCTACGAAGGTGATGTTTGAGAATGTGGCTGTGGTGTAAGGCTCCACTGCAGCACCGTCGGCGCAGTTGTCGCTCTCGAATCCGTTGCTCTGTGATGTGTCGGCAATCTTGCTGTCGCGCAGTGCAAGTCCGTACTGTACTTTGCCTGAGAAACCGTTGTCGGTATCAAAATCATCATCCCATCCCTTGTAGGCAATGAGGTACTTGCAGTTTACTGTTCCGCCGAACCACTCGAATGAGTCATCGTTTGAGTAGGAAACCTGCACATGGTCAATCTGTGTGCCTGAACCGATTGAACCGAGTGTCAGACCGTTGATTTCCTTGTCTTTCTGGAAGGGGTAGCCTGCGAACTCGATGCGGACATAGCTGAGGATGCCTGAGTTGTCGGCATCGTCGGATCCTCCGTGCTTTGTGCGCGGACCTCCTTCAATCTGCTGCTCGCCCCGGTTGTTTTTTGCTTTACCGCAGAGGATGATGCCTCCCCAGTCGCCTGGTTTTCTGTTGCCTGCCTCTTCTTCTGAGGTGAACACGATTGGCGCTGATGCAGTTCCCTGTGCGATGAGCTTACCTCCGCGTTCTACGATCATGGCAGCCTTTGTCTGCTTGTTGCCCTTGACAATTGTTCCCGGCTCGATGGTGAGTTCAGCTCCGTCGGCGATGTAGACCCATCCCTTGAGAATGTATGTGCCTTTCTTCAATGTTTGCTTGCCTGTGAATACGAATCCCTGGTCGCCGTTGCCGATTTGGGTTCCTTTGGCGTTTTCTGTGCCGTCTTCGCTGAAGATAAGATGGTCGCAGGATTTCAGCCCTCCGTCGGTGCTCCAAACGTAGGATGTGGTTGCTGTTCCCTTGTCGTCGTCACTGTCGCAGCTGCTCATGATTGCTGATGCTGCGAGGATGCTCATGCATCCGAAAAGATAAATCTTGTTCATCGTTGTTTAATAGTTTGTTTGAGTTAAACAATTTATTTTCTTATTTATTTTTGTGCTAGTCTCTTGTGCCTTTTGAACTTGCTAGATCTTGTCTCATAACTTGCAGGTTGCTGCCGCTTTAGAACTTGTAGTCTCTTGCCACTTTAGAACTTGTAGACTAATTGAAGACCGATGTTGCTGCCAGGCTTGTAGCATCTTGCAATCTCCTCGATTTCCTTTGTACTTCCGTCGCTGTAGGTGGCTTTGGCAAACTGCTTGTAGTAGACTTTCTCTGCCAGGAGGTCTTTCACGTTGAACTTTAGCTCGAGGTGCTCGCCGAATTTCTTTGAGAGCGAGAGGTCGATGCAGTTGCGTGGCATTTCGTAGCTGTGTGGAACTCGTGAGTTGGAGTCGTCGTCGGTGGTTCCTTCGCTTCTTCCTACACCGATGATTCGTTTCCCGATGCGGTTGTAGAGGATGGCAACGTCCATCTGGAGTGCTTCGTTCTTGTAGAAGATTCCGGTGTTGATGAGGTAAGGAGACTGTCCCTGCATTGGGCGGTTCTCTTCTTTGGCTCCTTTCTCAAACTGCACTTTGCTCTTGATGAGCGCTATGTTGAACGACCAGCTGAAGTCTTTCAGCCCGATGAAGTCGAGGCGTTTCTTGACGTCGATCTCGAGTCCGAAGTTGTTGGCGCTCTTGGCGTTTTTGTAGGAATAGACAAGGTCGGTTCCTCCGGTTACGGTGTAGGTCCACTCGATTGGTGAGTCGAAATGCTTGTAGAAGGCTGCGAGTGAGATGTATTCACTGCGTGATGGATACCATTCGTATCTCAGGTCGATGTTGTCGATGTAGCAGCTGCGGAGCTCGGTGTTTCCCTGTACATTGCTGGCAAGGTCGAAGTCGTAGTAGACTGACGGTGACACTTCGCGGAACTCAGGACGGTTGATGCTGCGTCCGTAGGAGAAACGTACTTGGTTTTCTTCGTTGAACTTGTAGGTTGTGTTGAGTGATGGGAAGAAGTCGTTGGTCTTGTAGTGGCTGCTTGTCTCGCTCTTCTCGTAGTCGCGGGTGTTGGAGATGAGTTCCATGTCGTTGTGCTCAAAGCGCAGACCGGCATAGACATTGAGCTTTCCGAGTGGGAGTGACATTGTCATGTAGTCTGCTCCAAGGGTGTTCTTACCGCGGTAGTTGTTGCGCATCTGCTTTTCCTCGAGGAGGTAGAGTTTGTCGTAGTCCATGTTGGCTTCGTCGGAAAGTAGGGTGGGGATGTCGCTGTGGCGGAAGCCTGCCGGCATGTTGTTGTCTGCCACATTCCAGTTGTAGATGAAGTTGCGGGTGTTGTATTTGCGGCTGCGGTATTCTCCGTAGGCTCCTACCTGCAGGTCGGGCTCGAATGTGCCGAACTTGAAGTGGTGCTTGTTGTTCACTCCGAGTGAGAGGATGTGCTCGTCGAGTTGGGTCCATTCGTGTGAGATGTCGTTGCCTGTACTCAGTGCATAGACATCGGTCTCGAGTGCATCGTCGATGAGGTATCTGCGGCGGTCGGGAAGATGGCGATTGGCATAAGCATAGCCAAGATTCCAGTATAGGTTGTCTTTGGCAAATGTGTGTTTGCCTGTGAACTGTCCGTTGTATGTGGTGCGGCTGCGGTAGTAGTACTCTGCGCTGCGCTCAAGGTTTGACTGTGCGCTGATTCCGTCTCTCCATGTGTAGCGGCTTGTCGCCAACTGATTGAATATGTTCTTGAATTGATACTTGTGATTACTGTCTTTGGAAAGAAGGGTGAGGTTGAACATTGCACCAAGTCGCACATTGTTGTTGTACTGGTCGTCGATGGAATGGCGGAGATAGTTTGGCTTGTCGTTCACTGCATCGTAGATTCCAAAGAGGTTGTTCTCCATGCCGGTATATGTGCGGTATTCGTTGGTGTAGTTCACTGCAGCGAGTATTCCGAGTGTCCTGTCGTTTATGACCCAACGGCGGTTGAGGTCGGCAGTGAGCTTGAGGTCGCCAAGCGGAGTCCTTGACTTTACGTGCCAGTCGTTGTTAAGACCGTTGCCGAGGAGTGAAGTGGCGTAGTCGCCCACTTTGTTGCCGCTGGCATTGAGCTGAGGGGCAAGTGAAGCATTGATGCCTCCGCTCAGACTTCTCATTCCGTTGTCGAAACCGAGGAAGTCGGTGGCTGAACCTTTGGAATAGGAGAAATCCTGAAATGCGGAACTGGTGTTCCAGTTGCCTCCGGCAGATATTGAGAATGAGTTCTCTGACGGGATTTCCTTGGTGTTGACGATGATGAAACCTCCGGAATAGTCGGCTGGATATTCTGCTGACGGGGATTTCGCAATGGTGAGATTGTCGATTTGTGAGCTTGGGATGATGTCGAACGAGAATGCTCTTGAATAGGCTTCGCTACTTGTCACTGCTCCTCCGTTTACCCATACATTGTTGTAGCGCTGTGACAATCCGCGTACCATCACGAACTTGTCGTCTATCAGACTGATACCTGATACACGCTTGATGACTTCGCCGGCGTTTGTATCTTGTGTGCGGCTGATTTCTTGGGCGGAAACATTACTGGTGACCAGTGCGCTTTCTTTTGTCAACTTGATCATGGCAGCATCGTTGTTCTTGATTTCAGATGCAGTCACTGTGATTTCGTCGAGCTTCTGCTCGTCGACGTTGAGTCCGACTTTCACTACCTGTATGTTGCCTTTCTGAGTTTTCACTTGCAACTTCACAGGCTGATAGCCTATATAATTAATAGATAAGGTGTGGGATCCCGGTTCAAGTCCGTCAATGGTAAACGCACCGTCGATGTCGGTTACGGCTTTCTTGTCGGAACCCTCTACGGCAATCAATGCACCAATTAATGTCTCATTAGTTTTTGCATCACTTACCATGCCTTTGATTTGTTGAGCCCATGCCTGCGTACAGCAGATTGTCAGGCATGCTCCAATAAAAAATTTCTTGTTCACTTTCATTTCTTATAAATACCTTTTGAATACGGTTGCAAAATTAGTGTGTGCTTGTTTCAACCTTATTACAGTGGCGTTGAAAGAAAATGACAATGGAATTACAAAACTGTTGCGGATTTTTTAATTTTGAGTGTAATTATACTGATAATTAAGGGCTTGTGGCTTTGTGATATGAGGATTGACATTGGTAGCGTATGAATTACAAATACGCTGATTCGATGGAAATGTGTTGGAGTGAAAGTGCTGTTCTTGAGGATATGCAACAGGTAATGGTGAACTCGTTGGACGGAATACTTTTATAGACGGAATATGTTTGTTGGGCAGAATGTGTTTGTTGAGTAGAATGAGTCTATTGCGTGGAAAACAAAAAGAGCAGGCTCTTATGAGTCTGCCCTTGCTTTGCTTGTGCTTGGAGGCTTTATGCTTCCGCTGGAGTAACCGAAACTGTGGAACGATTCTTGTATCCTCTTTGGAAAGATACGAATCCGTCAACAAGTGCGTACAGTGTGTCGTCCTTGCCTTGTCCTACATTCTTGCCAGGGAAGTGCTTGTTTCCACGCTGACGAACGAGAATATTACCTGCTTTAGCGAATTCGCCACCAAACAATTTAACACCGAGTCGTTTGCTGTGTGACTCACGGCCGTTCTTAGAACTACCTACACCTTTCTTATGTGCCATGTTTCTGTTCTTTTTTTAATGGGTTAAACACTTAAGCGACAACACTCTTGATTGTCAATTCTGTAAACTGCTGGCGATGACCGCGGAGCTTCTTGTAACCTTTGCGACGACGCTTGTGGAACACGAGTACTTTGTCTCCCTTTACGAGTGGAGTCACTACTTCGCATACAACTTTTGCGCCTTCAACTGTAGGTGTGCCTACGGTTACTGCACCGTCATTGTCTACCAATAATACTTTTTCAAACTCAACTGTCTGCTGAGCTTCAGCGTTCTGAATATGGTGAACGAAGAGCTTCTTGCCTTCTTCTGCCTTGAACTGCTGACCGTTAATCTCTACAATTACGTACATTATTTTTGTTTATAAACGGGTTTGATCCGTGGGGCGGACTGATGACACAGACGTGTCTTGTCACTTGTTTTGAGCCTCAACGGCATAAATCGACAGCAAAGTTACGAAATAAAATCTTACTTGGTGCTGCTACCTCCCATTTTCTTCTCTTTTTTGTGATTCGAAGGCAATTTTCCTGCGATTTGCACATAGCATTCCAGTGAAAAGTACTATTTCTTCATGAGAAATACATGGTTCATTTGCATGAAACGCGCGCTTCATTCCTGCGAATTGCACCGTTGAGTCTGATTCTTTACTTTGCAACGATGATGGAAGTGTCTGATGTGAGTCCATCGGCAGTGACAGTCACTTTCACCTTTCCTTTCTTGCCGTTGGAAATTACTCCAACCACCAACTTGCCGTTGAATACTTTCATTGTCGGGCATGTGAAGACTTCGGATGAGGTGGCATCGCCATTGCAGATGCCCTTGAATTCTGCTGCACCTTTCACTTCGACATTTATCTGATTGTCGGCATGAGGACAAACAATGCTGTTCTTGTCGACCACGCTGACCTCGAAGAATGCCATGTCTTCTCCATTGCTTTGCATGTTGTTGACCTCTGAGTATTCCTCGAGTGTTTGTCGGGTGATTTCAAGATGGTCGGGCTTTCCGGCTGTCTTTCGTACGGCTTCTCCTTTTCTTATTCCATTCTCATCATAGACTATAACTTGGATTTCGCCTGGCTCGTACTTCACGTTGTTCCAGCGCAGACGGTATCTGTCGATTATCGGGTCGTCGGTCGATTTGATTTTGCCGTTCCCCTGCTTTTTCTGATTGAGCAACTTGGTTATGCGTCCCTGACTCTTTCCGTTTACGAACAATTCTGCCGATGGATAGTTGGTGTAACAATACACAGGCGTCACTTCGCCTTCGCGTCCGTCCCAAGTCCAATGTGGAAGTAGATGTATGGTCTCGGCATCCTTGTTCCAACGGCTGCGGTAAAGCCAGTAGCGGTCTTTTGGCATACCTGCCAAGTCGAAGATGCCAAAATAACAACTTCGTGCGGGTTTGTATTCATCGTATGGAGTTGGCTCTACAAGATAATCGAAGCCGGTCCACACGAATTCGCCTATCACCCAACTATTGTCGTCCTGCAAAACCCAGTCGTCTTCGGGGATGTTGCTCCTGCTGCATGCTTCAAGGTCGTAGCCCGTGCATTGTCCGTCGTCGTATTTCTTGTTGTATGCTTGTACTACCGGGAACTTGTAAATGTCGCGGCTACTTACTGTTGAGGCTGTTTCACTTCCAAGAATGAATCCGTGATGCAACTTGCTGTGTGTGTCAGCGTACTTCTGCGTGCGGTAGTTCAGTCCTGGAATGTCTATCGAGTCGGCGAATTTCGAACGGATGGCACCGTCCACATTGTCCATTCCTGCTGTGCAAAGCCGTGCGCTGTCGAGGCTGTGGATGAGGTTCTGCATCTTGACAAGCATTGCAGTGCCTTTGGGGTTGTTTTGCTCGGGAATCTCGTTGCCTATGCTCCACATGACGATTGACGGGTGTGTTTTGTTTGCCATGACAAGGTTGGTGAGGTCGCGAACCCACCACTCGTTGTAGAATCTGCAATAGCCGTTTTTGCATTTCGGATAAACCCACATGTCGAATGACTCTGCCATCACCATCATTCCAAGTGAATCGCACATATTCATCTGCATCTGCGACGGCATGTTGTGTGAGGTGCGGATGGCATCGCAACCCATGGTCTTGAGCATCTTTATCTGACGGATAAGGGCTGCTTTATTGACGGCGATGCCAATCATTCCCAAGTCGTGGTGCAGACAAACTCCCTTGATTTTTCTCGTAATGCCGTTCAGTTGGAATCCATGTTCTTTGCTTACTGATATGGTCCGGATTCCGACTTGTTTCACCACTTTGTCAAGCAACGTGTATTGACCGTCGGGCATTACTTCGTAGACGTATGTGGTGAGGTCGTAGAGGTTTGGACTTTCCGGTGACCAAAGGCTTGGGTTCTGTATTTTCATTGTCGCCTTTGTCTGTCCGTTCTGTCCTACGTTTGTTTCTGCTTGTGTCACTGCTGCTTCCGAACGGCTCAATCTTGGCCGTTGGGTGAGGTCGAATGCTACCTTCAATGATCTGTTCTCGTAACCGACCAATGAGGCGGAAACCGTCACTGTTGCTGCGTCCTCTTCCAGTTTGTCGGTCACGAAGTTTATGCCCCATACGTCAATGGCTGTTTTGTGTGTTTGGATAAGTGTCACCGGCCTGTAGATTCCTGCGCCTGGATACCAACGGCTGCTCTCGGGCAGGTTTTGCAACCTTACCGCAAGTTGGTTGTTGCTTGTCTTCTTATTTATATAAGGTGTGATGTCTATGTTGAATGAGTTGTAACCGTACTTCCATCTTCCAGCTTCTTGCCCGTTGACGTAGACCACTGGCTCTGACATTGCTCCGTCGAAATTGAGGATGGCTCGCTCGCAGTCTTTGTCCAGCTTGAATTGCAGACGATACCATCCGGTACCGATCCAGGGCAGATTTCCAGTTCTGCCGGTGTGCTCTGTGGCTTCTTTCTCTCCGTTTTGCAAGATTGCAACCACCTGTTTGTCGTTTTCACTGTCGAATGGTCCGCTGATTGCCCAGTCGTGTGGCACTGTGACTTCTTTCCACTCTGAATCGTCGAAGTCTACTGCGGAATATTCGGGCGCATCCTGCTTGCAGAATCTCCATCCTTCGCAAAGGATGGTTTCTGTCCTTTGTGCTGTGGCAGCCTTTTGCCTAGCGATTACCCTTTCTTCAGTGGCTGTCCTTTGTGTTGTGGCAGTCTTTTGGTTTGTGTCTGTCCTTTGTGCGATGGCGTTAATCCATCCCACTGCAAGCAATATCGCTGCAAGTGCGAGTTTATTTGTGTTGTCCGTTAGTTTGTTCATTGTTTAGTTGTATAGTTGTTGACGGGCACAAATGTACAAAAAATAAAGACGTCCACAAAATGGGACGCCTTCTTTGTATGAGAATTTAGTTTGTTCTTTCAAAAAGCATCATTTCAATGCTGAAATGTTGCCGATAATGAAGGCTACTACCATCATAGCCAACAGTGCAATTTTAATTGTTTCCATAGTCAAATC
Source organism: Bacteroidaceae bacterium (assembly GCA_963640465.1). Taxonomy (GTDB): domain Bacteria; phylum Bacteroidota; class Bacteroidia; order Bacteroidales; family Bacteroidaceae; genus Colivivens. The sequence goes on from CAVHYP010000050.1 coordinate 12,543, forward strand.
CTTTCTTTTCAATAACCGGGGGAGGTGTTCCCCCGCATCCTAATTAATGATTCTAATAATTATATTGTTTGTTTACCATTTTACATCCCATTCAATTCTATGCCTCTGACATCGTCTGCTGAATGTATCAGCTTTATCTCGTGTCGATTCGCATGTCTTTTTCTTTTCGACGCTGCAAAGTTACTGCTCTTATGCGGATTGGGATGCAAATTGTTATGGAAAAAGAATGAAAACTGCTGTTTTCTTGATATTTGTCAATTAATGTAATCGCAAACGACTGATTCTTGCCCATAATTTGATCGGTGAAGAGCTTGGATATTGACGCTGAAATCAAGCGAGACGAAGGCTGATATTTGGAGGCTCTTTGGACTCGGATTTATTGTTTGAATACTATATTTGGAGGCAATGAAGCATTTGCTTCGCTGATTTGATGTGTTGGTGCATAACTATGGTTAGCTTGCTCTATTGATTGAGTATGTTAGTGGATGGCTGTAGTTCGTTTGATCTTGTTTCTTTAATGCGTTAGTGGATGGCAGCAGTCTGCTTGGTTTTGCTGCTTTAATGCGTTAGCGGATGGCTGCAGTTCGCTTGGTTTTATTGCTTGAATACGTATTGGGCGGTAATGATGCAACCGAGTTTACTTGAGTAGGTTGCAAGGTTCACTTTGGTGCTTTCGTTGTTTTCGGTGTTTCCGGCATTAGCACGTTGCTCGAGGTCGGAAATGATTTCGCTGTAGGAGTATGTGTCGGTGTCGTACACGATGTAGTCGGGGGTGAATGTGGTTTTTTCTTCGGTTTCGCACATCAGCCCGTATTTGTCGCAGATGGCAATCATTGACTCGAGTGATTTGTTTGAGCCCTTGAGTAGGAAGCGGCTTTTTCTCATGCAGTTCAGCACTCCGCGTCGCTTGACGAACATTCCGCGGGTCTTTCTCATCAGGTATTCGGATGCGCCCTTGATGTAGATGGCTGTGCGGATGGGGATGGCCAGTAGCCAGTTGTAGGTGCTGTAGTGCTTTTTGAAGAAGATATACATTGCCTTGTAGAATACGTAGACGTATCTGAATGTGTTCTTGCGCGAGCTTTCTCCTTTGTAGTGTATGATTCTTGATGGCAGATAGTAGTTCTTGTAGCCTGTCTTGAGCATTCTGTACGACAGGTCGATGTCTTCTCCGAACATAAAGAAGTCTTCGTCGAACAGTCCGCATTTGTCGAGCACTGATTTGCGCACGAACATGTAGGCTCCGGAGATTATTTCGATGGGTGTTGCCGAGTTCTCGTCGAGGAACTTCATGTAGTAGCGTCCGAATGTGCGGTTTGTGGGGAACGCATCGTTGAGTCCTGACATCTTGCAGAATGCGGTGAAGGGTGTTGGTATGCCGCGCCGTGATTCCGGGGCAAATGTGCCGTCGGGGTTGAGCATGCGCACTCCGGTGGCTCCTATTTGTGGATTGTTGTCAAGTAGGGTTGTGCATTCCTTGAGGATGTTTTCGTTGACGATGGTGTCGGGATTCAGTATGAGTATGTATTCTCCGTGTGATTGGGCGATGGCGATGTTGTTGGCACGTGAAAACCCGAGGTTCTTCCTGTTTTTGATGATGGTGACTTGTGGGTAGAGCTGCTGGATGAATTCCACTGAATCGTCCTTGCTGTCGTTGTCAACTACAATGATTTCGCCTTCTATTCCGTCCATTGCTTTGAGTACGGAGTGGATGCATTGCGCCAGATAGTACTTGACTTTGTAATTGACTATGACAACCGAGAGTTTCATTTATACCTTATTATATATAGAGGGCTCCTTTCAATTCGTTTCTTTTTTGTCGTTCACGTCGGGCAGGTCTTCCACTGTCTCGTCTTCCTTCGCTGAGAGGAAATCGTTGGTTTTGCTCTTCGACGGCAGGCAGAAGAAGGTGGTGACTAGTGCGATGCAGGCGCACAACACTCCGGTGGAGTTCATCAGCAGGAAGTAGGAGACGAATCCGAACTCGATGCAGATGAAGAGCATGCCGAGGCGGATGGCGCTCCACAGATGGTAGGAACCCAGTGCTTCGTCTTTGTCCATGCGCCGGAGCCCGCGTTCTGTGTTGAGCGAGAACAGTTTGAGTGACAATGGCACACAGATGATTATCAGTACGATATTGATCAGATTCATGTAGAACTCTGCCTTGTGGTCTTCACTTGTCAGGACCCCGTTCGGGATGACGTTCATTTCGCCAAGTACGAATGTGAGTATGGCGATGAGCCACACCAGGCAAAACTCTATTGTCAGCCAGCGCATCAGGCGCTTTATCAGTTTCTCCATAATTGTTTATTTATATACCGGCACTGAAGTCTACTCTGTTGGTAATGGAACGTCCGAGCGTCACTTCATCGGTGTATTGTAGCTCGTCGTTCACCGACAGCCCCCGTGCCAATACCGTCAGCCGCACTGCCTTGTAGGACGACAGCTTCCGGGCTATATAGAAATTTGTTGTGTCGCCCTCCATGGTTGAACTCAGGGCGAGAATCACTTCGTTTATTCCTCCTTTTGCCACTCGGTCCACCAGGCTTTGTATTTCCAGATCGGACGGTGCAATCCCGTCCATCGGACTTATGACTCCGCCCAGTACATGGTAGAGTCCATGATAGAGGGTTGTGGCTTCGATTGCCATCACATCCTGTATGTTCTCCACGACGCACACTGTTGTTGTGTCTCTCGACGGGTTGGAACAAATCTGACATGTGTCGGTGTCCGAGATGTTGTGGCATGTGTTGCAGTAGTGCACATTGTGGCGCAGTGTCCTGACAGCATCGCAGAAACCGTCGACAGCGCCCGTGTCCATTCGCAGCGTGTGTAGCACCAGCCGCAGAGCTGTCTTCCTACCTATTCCGGGCAGTTTTGAGAACTCATCTATGGCTCTCTCAAACAACTCCGACGAATAATGCTGATCCATACGCTTTCTTTAGACATTGCGAATTAACGTGCAAAGGTAGTCATTTTTTATTAAAGAGGCATGCATATTCGGGAAAAAGATGATGACATTTGGTGCTCATGTGCCGGAGTCAGTCTGTAAGCATGTCTTTGAGTCCTTGAAAAAGCGGTAAGGCGCGCAATTCTTCATACATCTTGTCTTGCTCCGTCATGAGCCTTGCTTTTCTCTTGCATGAGCCTTGCCTTCTCTTTTGTCTGCGTCCTGCTTTTATTCTACATGAGTCTTGCCTTTCTAGTCCTTGCGTCCCGCTTTGTCTTCTCCATGCTTTCTGTCTTCCGTTCTCGTGCGCTCAGTCGCATGATTTCACGTGTTGAATGTAGTCTTTGGTGTGCGCTTTGGTGAGTTTAAGCGTAAAATACATTAAACTAAAGCAATTTCTTTCATTAACATTGGATGAGTTACGATAAAATGTGCTATCTTTGCACTACGCCTTTCTGCATGGAAAGTGCAGAGCAAACGCGACGGAAGTCCGGGCTCGGCTGGAAGGGTAGGGGCGGACCCAATGAATTGGCTGGTTGGCGGGATTTTGCTCCCTGGTCAGGAAAAAGTTTTTTACTAGTCAGAGAAAAAGATTTTCCCAGTCAGAAAAATAATTGGGGTGCAGGAGAGGCTCAGGACGACGTAGACTGAAGCAGATGTGACGGGCTCTTGATTGACTGCTGGTCCGACTGTAATGGCAAGGACGACAGACCCTCGATTGCCGGTGAACTCGACGGTTGCGACAAGCGGAACGATTGTCCGATTGGCAAGGTGAACTTGACGATTGCGAAAGGAAAGCGGCCATGTATTGGTTCGCAGACTGGACAATGAGGCAAAATCTGTGTGAGGACTGCTCTATATCCGGCTACAAGACTGAAATTCATTAATTAACACATAAAACAAAGAAACAAAACAATGAAAAAATCATTAATTCTCGGTTTTGCCATCGTTTCGGCTTTGGCATTCGTATCATGTAAGTCAGCCGAAAGCAGCTACAAGAAAGCATACGAGAAGGCAAAGGCTCAGGAGCAGACTCAGCAGGCAACAGAGCCAGTCACAGCAACTCCAGTGCCAGTGGTTAAGCCGGTGGAAACCATCAAGCCAGTGGAGGAAGACAACTCCGACTTGCGCAAGGAGTCACTCACATCAGTCAACGGAGGCTCGCTCAATCCTTACAACGTTGTCTGCGGTTCATTCAAGAGTCTTGACAATGCCAACAACCTGTGCAGCACTCTCAAGAACAAAGGCTACAGTGCAATCGTTGCCCAGAATCCTTCAACAGGAATGTATCGCGTAATTGCATCATCAACATCATCAAAGTCAGACGCAGTGTCTACACGTAACAAGCTCCGCTCTACTTATCCTGATGCTTGGTTGCTTTATGCACAATAATACACCCGATGCCGTGCCAGCTGCCAGCGCGGAAGGCATGGCGAAGGTAAAGATATTTCAATCAGCTTAGTTTAAGCACATTTTAATTTCTTTTTGGTAAGTGAGAATAATGTAAGAATTCTCTCAGGTGGTCACAGGTTGGGAAACTTGTGACCGCTGCGTTTTTATGCACGAATGATCAAGTGCGGAACATGGGACTTCGCGACTGGATTCATGGACAGGAAGGCATGGTTCAATAGTCTGTGAGGTTGGATTTCATAGTCATGAAGCCATAGTTCCATGGCATTTACCTTTGCCATCTTTGCCTCGGTTTCGGTTGTTGCATTTGCAAATAGCAGGGCTAAAAATTGCTAACTTCATGCCTCGAAACAGCTCTGCCGCAACTAAATTAAGCCAAAAGATTTTGTTTTCTGCGTTTATTTATGTATCTTTGCATGTTAAAAAGTAAATGAGACATAGATGAAAGCAAAGAAAGTATTATTCATCACCTCTGAGATGACACCATTTGTGCCAGAGACACCTTGTGCACTCAAAGGCCGTTACATGCCAGATGAAATTCAGTCGCTTGGACATGAGATCCGTACATTCTCACCCAACTGGGGTATAATCAATGAACGCAGAAACCAGCTCCATGAAGTGATCCGTCTTTCAGGCATGAATATCATCATCGATGACACTGACCACCCACTCATAATCAAAGTGGCGTCACTGCAGGCAGCCCGCATGCAGATCTATTTCATCGACAACGACGAGTTCTTCACACAAAAGGGACTGGTAGCAGATGAAGACGGAAATGAATACACTTTCAATGGGGAGCGTTCTGTATTCTACGTGCGAGGCGTACTGGAAACAGTGAAAAAACTGCGTTGGATTCCCGATATTATCCATTGCCATGGATGGACCGCAGCCATTGCACCTCTGTTCATCAAGAAAGCCTACGAAGACGAGCCTTCATTCTGTGATGCAAAAGTTGTGTTTTCCGTTACAGCACCGCAATTCACAACCGACCTCGGACCTACATTCCAGGCAAGCATTCCGTTCAAAAACATAACGACCGACGACGTTGCAGACATCTGCACCGGCAACTGCACACATACGGAGCTCATGAAAATTGCAACAAAATTTGCCGACGGAGTAATCTTTGAGAACGACAAAGTCGCTCAGGAAGTCATCGACTATGCAGAGTCAATCAACAAACCGATGCTGAAAGGCACCGACGACAACTATGCACAGTCCTACAGCGACTTCTACGAGACACTGATGCCTTGATTGGAGAACTCTGATAGATTGACGAGAAAACATTGAAATATCAGCAATAACCCTCTGAAACATCGGCGAGAAAACAAACCCAAGCGTAATTTATAGAAATTCGTCTTAACAATGAATGCAAAAGCCTTCCATATAGCAGCTTTAGCACTTGTGGCTTCAGCATCGTTCATGTCATGCGATGACAACACCGACACACTCGGAAGCGATATGATGCCCTACGAGGACATGATAACCAAAGAAAGCAGGTCCTACAACGTCTACACCCAGTCGTATTCGGCGGGCGACTCAGTCCTTGCACGCTCCAGCATGTCGTATCTCGGACAATTCACCGACCCCGAGACAGGCACCGTCATAAAGTCCGACTTCCTTGCACAGTTCCATTGCATAGAAGACTTCAGCTTTCCCGACTCAATCGTAAACGACAGCATCATCTCCACACAGATACGTTTGTTTGTCAGCGACTTCATCGGCGACTCACTCGCCACGTTCAAGGTGAGTGTCTATCCGCTTACAACAGTGCTCGACCCCGATGCCGACTACTACACCAACATCGACCCTACGAACTACTGCGATGCAGATGCAGAACCGCTGACAGTGAAATGGTACACCCTCTCCGACCGTACCATCGAAGACTCCGAACGCAACAGCTCAAGCTATAACAACAAGATAATCATTCCACTTCCAAACGAAATTGGAATAGAAATCTACAATGCTTGGAAAACCCATCCCGAATACTTCAAGGACTCGGAAAGCTGGATCAACAGCGGACTGCCAGGAAGCAAAGGCTTCTATTTCAAGTTGGAGAGCGGTGACGGAGCAATGGCATATATCAATGTGGCACAGTTCAACATCAACTATCGTTACCACGATTCTACCTACAATGCAGATACCACTGGAACTTGCCAGTTCGCAGCCACAGAGGAAGTTATCCAGGCAACACGCTTCGAGAACTCAAACCTCAGCAAACTGGTTGAAGACAAAGAAGCAACATACTTGAAAAGTCCAGCCGGAATATTCACGATGGCAACACTCCCGGTTTCCGACCTTGAGTACAACGACACCATCAACCAAGCAAAACTCGTGCTTACCCGTTACAACGACAAAGCGAACAACGGCTTCAAGCTCGACATTCCCAAGTACATACTGCTCGTAAGGCTCGATGACTACAACAACGGATATTTCGAGCAATACAAAGTGGCAGACAGCAGCACGTCCTACCTCGCGTCATTCAACAGCAGCACCAATACCTACACATTTAGCAACATCTCCCCCCTCATGAACTCCATCAATGAGGAATTGCGCAGCGGAACTGCAACGGAGAACTACAATAAGGTGCTGTTCATTCCGGTAGAACCTACATTCGAGACCTCTTCAAGCTTAAGCACCTCCAGTACTTTGGTAAAGCTCTGTAATAGTTTCTCAATGTCGAGTGCCAAGCTGGTGGGAGGATCCAACAATCCGATAAAGCTTGATGTAATCTACAGCAAGTTCAAATAAGACATTCCATCGTTTGCTGAAAGGCAACCGGACGTATAAAAGTAACCTGCCAATCGTTTTTAGCCAGGTATTTACATGTTTATGACAATAGAAAACAAGGCGTTGCTCAGGCAGCGCCTTTGTTGTATGTTGATGCAGATAACCCAACTTTGACCTATCGACCATGTTTTTGTAGCTGTATCAGCAGTTTAGCA
>CAVHYP010000051.1:0-18974 GCA_963640465.1 Bacteroidaceae bacterium
CCAAGCACACCACTATCCAGCGCCCTGTAAGGGCAGCTGAATAAAGCAATGGGTATGTAGCTGCCCTTACAGGGCGCACATGATACGCTGGGACGGTTTACCCAAGGTGCCGTTCTTCCGCTACGCTTCAGAACTCTGCCTTGGGCTGATAGCAGCTGCCCCTTCGGGGCGCCATTGCGAGCTGTGCTAGAGCGTAAAAGCGAACGTTGATTTCGTGCGCTGTAAAACATTGCGAGCCAGGGGTCGAGTGTCATCGTCTACGCTCTCGGAGAGAGCTGACTCCTACATGGCGAACTTGCGCTCGAACGAACAAACATTGCGAGCTGTGCTCGAACGTTATCGTCTACGCTCTCGGAGAGAGCTGACTCCTACATAGCGAGCGATGCTCGAACGGGCAAACATTGCGAGCTGGCGCCCTGGTGTCATCGTCTACGCTCTCGGAGAGAGCTGACTCCTACATAGCGAACTTGCGCTCGAGTGTCATTGCCTGCGCTTTCAAAACTCAAGTAGCGGTGTGTGTGAAAATATCTCGGGTAAAACAAAATGATTGATGCTTTCGGCTGTTGGTCCGGGTGATTTGTGTATAGTTGCAGCGTAAATATCTTTAATATGACAGGTTGGAAACTTGATGGACTACTGGATGAGGTGGCAGGTGAACGGGCTGAGGATGTGAACTCTATGACATGAAAATGGGAAACGATAATATGAACAAGGGACACTATGGTCTGGGATTCGTGAAGGGGGGACAGGGCTGGTGTGCTGGTGTGGTTGTTGTCGGGATGATTGTGGTAGCTGGGTGCGTCGGTTGTGTGTGCCAAGGTGGTTCGGACAAGAAGAATGGACAGGGACATGACTCGGATTCGACTGCTGTTTGTGGCGGTGGACTGGTGCCGGAGGATGGCCGTAAGGATGGTGACGGACTGATGATGACGGGTGATGCGGTGATTGACAGTCTGATCTGCAATATGGTGTGTGTGGAGGGCGGCAGTTTCATGATGGGGGCTACGGCGGATCAGGGTGATGATGCTTTCGACAATGAGAAACCTGCTCACAGGGTGACTTTGGATGATTTCATGATTGGCAGATATGAGGTGACGCAAAGGGAATGGAAGGCTGTGATGGGGAATAATCCTTCGAGTTTTGAGGGTGACAACCGACCTGTGGAATCGGTGAACTGAGATGACTGCCTGTTGTTCATCGGGAAACTGAATGACCGGACTGGCTTGCACTTCCGCTTGCCTACGGAGGCGGAATGGGAGTTTGCTGCCAGGGGGGGCAGTTGGTTTGACAGCGCTGACTACTGCCGTGTGTCCGGCCGGGGGAATGGTGCGCACGACTTGCGCATGTATGACATGGGATTGCGCTTGGCTCTGTGAAGGGCTGGCTTGTGACTGTATAAAATAAAAAACCGATGCAATGGTGTGCACCGGGTTTTTGTTTGACTGGCATGTTGTGATTGGAGCTTATTCTGGTACTACCAATTTGTAGCCTTTGCCGTGTACATTGATGAGTTCTACGTCGGGGTCGTCCTTCAGGAGCTTGCGCAACTTGGTGATGTAGACGTCCATTGAACGTGCATTGAAGTAGTTGTTGTCTACCCAAATGGCACGCAGTGCGTAGTCGCGCTGCAGCAGGTCGTTCTGCTTGCTGGCGAGCAACTTGAGGAGGTCGGATTCCTTGGTTGTGAGCTTTGTGTGCTGTTCGCCGATTGTGAGAATCTGCTTCTTTGAATCGAAGGTGAACTTGCCGATTTGGAATGTAGAGAGGTTGGTTGTCTTCTTTCCGTTGACACGGCGCAGGATTGCCTCGATACGGAACACTACTTCTTCCATTGAGAATGGTTTGGTGATGTAGTCGTCGGCTCCAAGTTCGAATCCTTGCTTTACATCTTCTTTCAATGTCTTTGCTGTAAGGAACATGAATGGAATCTCTGAATTGAGTTCACGAATCTTGTAGGCAAGTGTGAATCCATCCATCTTAGGCATCATAACGTCGAGGATGCAGAGGTCGAATTTCTTCTCTTGGAAGATCTTGTAACCTTCTTCTCCGTCGATACAAAGGTCTACGTTGTAACCTTTTGCTTCAAGGTATTCACGAAGCAACATTCCCAGGTTCTCGTCGTCCTCACATAGCATGATGTGAGCATTTTCAATTTTCTCGTCCATAGTAATTTTTTTAGGCTGTTGTTTATTGTATTGTTTCTAATGTTGTTTTCTTTCACACGAGTGGCATCCGGATGATGAACTTGGTGCCGATGCCCAGTTCGCTTTCTGCCACGATGGTTCCTTTGAGTTCTTTGATGATTTTCTTTACATAGGCAAGTCCGAGTCCGAATCCTTTCACGTCGTGACGGTTGCCGGTGTGCACTCTGTAGAACTTGTCGAATATCTTCTTGAGGTCGTCTTTCTTGATGCCTATTCCGTTGTCCTGTACTGTGACAAAGAGTTTGCCGTTGTCGTTGTGGGTGGATACTTTCAGCTCGAGCGGTGTGTCCTGACGGCGGTATTTGACGGCATTGTCCATGAGGTTGAAGATGACGTTGGTGAAGTGCATGTCGTCTACGTATATACGTGCGTTGTCGGCTTTCAGGTCGGTTATGATTTTTCCTCCGTTCTTCTCTACTTTCAGTGCGAAGGTGTGGACGACGCCAGCTATGAGTTCGTTGGCATCCACTTCCTGGAGGTTGAGCCTTGCCTTCTGGTTTTCATACATGGAGAGCTGCAACACTTTCTCCACTTGGAACCGCAGGCGTTTGGTCTCGTCGTAGATGGTGCTTGAGAGGCGCTTTACCATCTTCTCGGTCTTGGGCACTGTGTCGTCGCACATCATCTGTGCTGCCAGCGAGATGCTTGAGATTGGTGTCTTGAACTCGTGGGTCATGTTGTTGATGAAGTCGTTCTTCAGCTCTGTGAGTTTCTTCTGTCGGAACACGAGCACGAGTGTCACGATGAACGTGGTGAGGAGTATGAGGGTGAAGATGATGGACGGCATGAGGAACCACACGGACTGGTGGCGGATGGTGGACATGAACGGGAAGTGTACTTTCAGGGTTGCCATCTTCTGGATGGGGCCGTTCTTGAACATGTTCTCGGTGTATGCAATGTCGTCGCCTTCTGCATCGTAGTCGGGGCATTGGTAGACGAGTGTCTTGTTGCTTGAGTACACGGAGAAATGGTAGGTGATGTCGATGCCGTTGTTCATCAGTTCTGTCTTCAGTATCTGGTCGAGCTGGCGGAAGTCGATGCGGTCTTTCAGTGGTCGGTCGCTGGCGGTGTAGAGCATGTTGTAGACTACTTCGTCGATGAGGTCTTTCTGGCTGTCGTATCGGTCCTTCATGATTTCCTGGAGTGATTTCGACTTGCCGTACTTGTTCATTATGCCGTTGAGTGCCTTCTGGCGTGATGCGCCGCTGGACCTTTTGGTGAAGTATTTCTCTGAGAATGCATCGCGTGGGCGGTCTTTTGTCTTGATGTTTTCGCCCGATGTGGTTATCTGGTGGATTTTCTGTGCAGAAGCTGTTTCGTTGACTGTTGCCGTGGAATCGTAGGATGAGATGTCGTTGTAGGCATCGATTCCCTGCTCGAGGTATTTGGCTGCTTCTGCAATTTCTATTTGTTTGGCAGTTTCACTAAGGCTCCTCTGTACTGACTCGTCGAAGTGAATCTTCCGCAGATTCATCACTTCTTCTACGTAGTACATCTGCAAAACTAAAAGGCATACGAATGACATGCCCATCAGTGTTGCCAGTATGATTATCGTCCTTTTTTTCATGCCGCTTTATGTTTGTGGTTTCAAAGTAACAATAAATTATTTGTTAAAGATTAATGCGAATACAAATATTAAAAAAGATAGATAAAAAAAGGGTCAACGATTAACGTACGTTGACTCTTTGGTTGATAATCGGTGAACTAATTGTTCTTCGCCTGTGTCTCTGTGACTCGAACTATTCTTCGTCCTTGTTCTGTGCTTCAAACTCTTTCACGAGCTGCTGCTGGATGTCGGTTGGTACGAGTTCGTAGTTGGAGAACTTCATGGAGAATGAAGCGCGTCCGCCTGTGAGTGAACTCAGGGTTGTGGCATAGGTGGCAAGTTCCTTCAACGGTATCTTGGCTGTGAGTGTGTCGTAGCCATTGCTGCTTTCGCTTCCCATGATCATGCCTCGTCTGCCTTGTAGGTCGCTCATTACGTCGCCCATCTTGTCGCTCGGTGTGATTACCTCTACATCGTAGATTGGTTCGAGCAACTTCGGTCCTGCGTTCTTGAATGCTTCGCTGAAGGCATTGCGCCCGGCAAGCATGAACGAGAGCTCGTTGGAGTCTACCGGGTGCATCTTTCCGTCGTAAACGATTACGCGTACGTCGCGTGCATAACTGCCGGTGAGTGGTCCTTGCTCGAGTCGGCTCATCACTCCCTTGAGAATTGCCGGCATGAAGCGTGTGTCGATGGCTCCGCCTACTACTGAATTGTAGAACACAAGCTTTCCGCCCCATTCGAGGTTGACTTCTTCCTTGCCCTTGATGTTGATCTTGTATTCCTGGCCGTTGAACTTGTAGACTGTCGGTTCGGGCATGCCTTCGGTGTAGGGTTCTACGATGAGGTGGACTTCTCCGAACTGTCCTGCGCCGCCTGACTGTTTCTTATGGCGGTAGTCGGCACGTGCAGCCTTGGTGATTGTCTCGCGGTATGGAATCTTCTGGTCTCCATAGACAATCTTGATCTTCTCGTTGTTTTCAAGTCGCCACTTGAGTGTGCGCAGGTGGAACTCTCCCTGTCCCTTGATGAGGGTTTGTTTGAGTTCTTTGCTCTGCTCCAGTACCCATGTGGGGTCTTCCTGTGCCATCTTTTGGATAGCGGAAATCATCTTTTCTGTGTCGGCTTCGTTTTCTGCCTTGACTGATCGGATGTATTTTGGCTCTGGATATTTCACGAGGTTGAACTTCCAGTCGCAGTCTTTGCCTACGAGTGTGTTGCCTGTCCTCACGTCCTTGAGTTTGGTGGTGCAGCCTATGTCGCCTGCAACCAGCTCGCTCACTTTCTCGCGGTTGGCTCCTGCGCAGACGAAGAGTTGTGCTATGCGTTCTTTGCTTCCGCGGTTGGAATTGGTGAGGTCGTCGCCTTCATGCACTGTTCCGCTGATCACTTTGAAGTATTGCACTCCGCCGATGTGGGGCTCGTTGGCTGTCTTGAAGAAGTAGAGGGTTGTTGGTCCGTTGGCATCTGGCTTCACGACGTCGCCGTTGGTTGCTTCGACTGGTGGCATCTGATCGACGAATGGCACGACGTTTCCAAGGAATTCCATCATGCGGCGAACGCCCATGTCCTTGACTGCGCATACGCAGAATACGGGGAAGAGGCTGCGCTGCGACAGTCCTTCGCGAAGTCCTTTGCGGCACTCGTCTTCTGTCAGTTGTTCGCTTTCAAAGAATTTCTCCATCAGGCCTTCGTCGTTTTCGGCTGCTGCCTCCACAAGCAACTTGTTCAGTTCCTTGGCTTTGTCCATCTCTTCTGCCGGTATGTCTTCAATGACCGGGGCGCCTCCTTCGGGCTTCCATGTGTATTTCTTCATGAGAAGTACATCGATGAACGAGTTGAAGTTTGGTCCTTCGTTGAGCGGGTACTGCACTTGCACGATCTTGTTTCCGTAGAGTTCACGCAGTTGCTCTATGCAGTTGTGGTAGTCGCACTTCTCATTGTCGAGCTGGTTGATGAGGAAGATCACTGGCTTGCCAAGTTTCTCGGCGTAGCGGAAGTGGTTTTGTGTGCCTACCTCCACTCCCGATGCTCCGTTGATGAGGAGTACTGCGGTGTCGGTGACGGTGAGTGCTGCCATGGCGGCTCCTACGAAGTCGTCGGAACCTGGGCAGTCGATGAAGTTGAGTTTCTTGCCATTGTATTCTGTATTGAAAATGGTTGAGAATACGCTGTATCCATACTCCTGTTCTACAGGAAAATAGTCGCTCACGGTGTTCTTCATCGTTATACGACCGCGGCGACTGATTTTGCCAGATTCATACAGTAGAGCTTCGGTGAGGGTTGTTTTGCCTGCACCGTCATTACCAAGTAGGGCAATGTTTTTGATTTCGTTTGTCTTGTATACTTTCATATTTGGTAATTTAATAAGATTGTTTTTGAGCTAATCTTGTTGTTCTTGTTATTGGTCTAATCTTGTTGTCCTTGTTATTGGTTTCTTGATTTTGGGTGCAAATTACATAAAATATTTGAACCGACAAACGTCTTCGGCTTCTTTTTTCGTTTTGAAGGCTAATTTTTGCCTTCAGACACGTGTTTTCTATGGTTATGGCATGTCGGATGGACGAAAATGTCTTGATTGTGGTGTCTGGCGAAGATGGCTTATGGATGGTTGCGGAAACTGGTTTGGACAGGATTTGCAGTAGTGGTATTGCACGGACAATGCAGTTTTTGCATGGATAACATTGGTTTTTACACGAAGAGACTTGATATGATGTCGTTGGAAGTGTAGATGCCTTGATCTGTCAGTCGCATGGTGTTTCCGTCTTTCTCCAACTCTCTATTATTGTAATAAGGTGTGGCAGTCTGTTCGAGGTGGCGGATGTAGGTCTGTCCAAACTGACGGTTGACGTAGTCAAGGTCGAGTCCTTTGGCTGTGCGAAGGCGTGTCATCACTGTCTCGTTGAATTGCTGGTCGACGGTCAACACTTCTGTCTCTCTGATTGCTTTTCCTGAGTTGATGCCTTCGATGTATTGCTGGAGGTTGCAGACATTCCATTGGCGTGAGGTGCCGTTGTACGAATGTGCTCCTGCACCGACTCCCAGGTAGGGGGTGCTGTCCCAGTAACTGGAGTTGTGGCGTGATTCGTATCCTGACAGGGCGAAGTTGGATATCTCGTAATGGGTGTAGCCGTATTCTTTCAGGAGCCTTACGAGGGTTTGGTACATTTGCAGCGACAGATCGTCGTCAATCTCCTTGATCTTGTTGCTCTCCATGAGCTTGTAGAGCAGTGTCCCTTCTTCGTACATCAGTGAATAGGCTGAGATGTGTTGAGTGTTGAGACTTATCGCTGTATTGATGTCTTTCGTCCAGCCTTCGATTGTCTGCTGTGGAAAACCGAACATGAGGTCGATGCTTATGTTTGTGAAGCCGGCATCCTGGAGTGTACGTACTGCTTCGATGGCTTTCGTTGAGTTGTGGCGGCGGTGGATGAACTGGAGAATCTTGTCGTCGAACGACTGGATGCCGAGGCTCACTCTGTTGAATGGCATTTGTTTCAGTCGGCGTGCATAGTCTTCGGTCACATCCTCGGGATTCAGCTCTATGGTGACTTCGGGTGATTTGGCGAATCTGAATGTGTGATCTATGGCGCTTATAACTGTTGCAATCTGATCTGTCGACAGTTGGGATGGTGTGCCGCCTCCGAAGTAGATGGTACGGATGTTCTCTCCGTTTAGATAGTCGTTTTGCTGGCTTATCTCTTTGCACAGAGTACTGATGTATTCTTCTCTTCGACTTAGTAGGGTGGTGGAGAAGAAATCGCAGTAGATGCAACGTGACTTGCAGAAGGGTATGTGTATGTAGATGCCTGCCATTGGGGTGCTGGTGTGTAGATACAAAAAAACCTGTGGACTAAAGGTCAACAGGTTTCAATTCTCTCAATTAGGTTAAACCTAAACTTGCTTCGTTGTATTGCGATTATTCAACAACTGTAGTGTCAGCAACTGTAGTGTCAGCAGCAACAGAATCTACAACTACTGGCTCCTCAACAACAGCTGAGTCGCATACTGAGTCTGAATCGTTAACTGTAGCCTCTGTGTTACCACCACAAGAAGCGAATGAAACTGCAACAACTGCAACGAATGCAATCAATAACTTCTTCATTTCTTTCTAATTTTAATGTTCAACAATCATTTGTTTTCTAAAACCGATGCAAAGGTATAGCTTTTTCTGATACGTTGTACTTGTAACTCAAAAAAAATAATGTTTTTCTTGCATTTTCTCTTTTTGATGGGTTGTAACTGTCCTTTTCGAGGTCAAAAACCATAAGTTGGTTGTGAAAATCGCCTCCGTCGGATTCTTGTTTCTCAATGGCTGGCTCAGACTGATGTTTTCATTGGATTTGTGCCTCTCAATGGCAGGCTCGGATGGATTGGTTCCGTGGGATTCTTGCTTCTCTATAAACAAAAAGGAGGCAATGACATGCCTCCCTGTAAAAGTATTTATGAATGTCTGATTCTATTATGAAGCCAGACTGATGTTGTATTCTTGTGCAAGTCGTCTGAGGTTGATCAGTGCGTATCTTATTCTGCCAAGGGCTGTGTTTATACTACAGTTGAGCTGCACGGCTATTTCCTTGAAACTCTTTTCCTGGAAATATCGCAGGTCGATTATCTCCTGCTGGTTCTGTGGCAACATCTTGATGATGTCCTGCAGCCCGTTCAGGTTCTGCTGGCGGATCATCTGTGTCTCCACATTGTTCTCGTCGGAGAGACGGATGTCGTTGAACAGGTCCACTTCGGTCTCATCGTTGGATATGTTCTTCTCGTTCTTCTGATGGCGGAAATAGTCGATGACGATGTTGTGGGAGATGCGCATGAGCCATGAACTGAACTTCTGCTGTTCGGTGTAGCGGTCTGAACGTATGGTGGAGACCACGCGCATGAAGATGTCCTGGAAGAGGTCTTCTGCCACTTCCCTGTTGCGTACGAAATAAGATACGTATGTGAATACCTTACTCTCATAGCGGTTCAACAGAATGTCGAACGCATCGTTATTGCCTTCTATATACAAACTCACCAACTGCTCATCGGCAAGTGATGTCAATTTTTTCATTACACTTCGTTTTGTGTCAGTCTCCAACTCTGTCTGTGTCAACTCTGCTTTGACTGACGTTGTTTGTTTGAGTAATGTCCTTCTATAGGCAATAATGTTTTTGAGTTTGTTACTTGTGATTTATAATCTCTTGTGCAAAGTAAATAAATCTCCGGCAAACAGCCAAGGGATTGATAGAGAAAATGTGTGGGGACCTCTCCTTTTAACACATTCGGATGTCGTTTTCGCATTTGAACCCTCTCAAGAAGTCTTCTACGCGCATCTGTTTCTTTCCTGCCATCTTCAGTGCCAGTATGTGGATGTATCCGTCGGTGGTGCGTACTTTGATGTAGGTCTTACCGTCGGTCTTTACCTCTCCTGGTGTGCCTGCATCTTCGGTGAACTCTTTGGATGATTCATAGATCTTGATTTCAGAAGTCTTTCTTCCGTTGTGCAGTTCGGTCCATGCAGCAGGGTAGGGGCTGAGTCCTCGGATGAAGTCGTAAACTTGTTTTGTCCCCTGGCTTTGCCAGTCGATGCGGCAGGTGTCTCTGAATATCTTTGGTGCTGGTTTGAGTTCGTTTCCTTCCTCCAGTTCTTCCTGAGCTGTTGTGTGGATGTTGTCGTTGAGTATGTTGTCCACTGTCTCTGTCACGAGCTTTCCTCCGAGTTCCATCAGTTTGTCGTGGATTATACCCACGTTGTCGGTGTCGGCAATGGGGACGTGCACTTGTTGTATGATGTTGCCTGTGTCAATCTCATGCTTGAGGAAGAATGTGGTGATGCCAGTCTCTTTCTCTCCGTTGATGATTGCCCAATTGATGGGAGCTGCACCTCGGTATTGCGGAAGGAGTGAGGCATGGAGATTGAAGGTGCCGAGGCGTGGCATGTTCCACACCACTTCGGGCAACATGCGGAAAGCTACGACAATCTGAAGGTCGGCATGGAGCGATTGTAATTCGCTGATGAACTGTTCGTCCTTAAGTTTCTCGGGTTGAAGGACTTTCAGTCCTTTCTCCAGTGCGTATTGCTTCACTGGACTTGGCTGAAGTGTGTTTCCATGACGGCCTATGGGTTTGTCGGGCATCGTGATTACACCTACAACATTGTATCCGCCTTCCACCAGACATCTTAGACTTTCAACGGCGAACTCTGGAGTTCCCATGTAAACTATTCTCAAATCTTGCTTGTCCATTTGTGCTACACCTTATTATGTATATGCTGTATATACTCCTTTTATGATTATGTATTGTATCTATACCTGTTGTAATTATGTGCTATGTCTACAACATTTATGTTGTCTACACCTTAATTATATATATAGGATTGTTCTGTTAATCCTACTTTCATCAGTATCCCGTCATTCTGCACTGAAGGTTACCAGTACTTCACGGTATGAATTGAAAAGTCCCGACCTGGATACGAAACCAAGGAACACTCTGTTTTCGTCGACCACAGGCAAGTTCCATGCTTTTGTCTCGTCGAACTTCTCTGTTGCCACTTTTAGTGTGTCGTTGGTGTTGAGCAGTGCTGGAGGGTCTTTCATGAATGAAGTCACGGTGTACTGATGGTAGAGCTCCGGTCGGAATATGTATTTCCTTACTGAATCTAGCGATACGACTCCAAGGAACTTGTTGTTCTTGTCGACTACTGGGAAGATGTTGCGGTGTGCCTTGGTGATTACTCCCACCAGCTGTCCCAGGTCCATTTCGGGTGTGATGGTCTTGAAGTCGGTCTCAATCTGCGATTTCAAGTTGATGATGGTCAGAATGGCTTTGTCCTTGTCGTGTGTGATGAGTTCTCCTTTTCGTGCAAGTCGCATTGCGTAGATGCTGTGAGGCTCAAACACATTGATGGTTAAGTAGGATGCCACTGATACTATCATCAAGGGAACGAACAATCCGTAGCCTCCGGTGAGTTCGGCAATGAGGAAAATGCCGGTCATTGGTGCGTGCATGATTCCGGACATCAGTCCAGCCATTCCGTAGAGAGCGCAGTTCTTCGACGACAGGTAGCCTGCATCACCCATCTCAAGCACAAGGCAGTTGTCCCACACATGGGCAAAGATGAATCCTGCAATTGCTCCGAGGAACAGTGAAGGTGCGAACACTCCACCGCATCCGCCTCCTCCGTTGGTGGCTGTTGTGGCAAATACCTTGAAAATCAAGACGAGCGCCAGATATATGAGCAGGGTGTCGTCGCTGCCGTAGAACAGTGTGTTGTGCATGATGGTGTCTGCACTGGCATTGTGGATGAGCTGGTTGATCACGTCGTAGCCTTCTCCGTACATGGCTGGCAGGAAATATATCAGTGCACCCAGTACTACGGCTCCTACGATGAATTTCTTCCAGGGATTGGCAAGTTTGGCGAAGATGCCTTCAAACCAGTTCATTGCTCTCGTGAAGTAGAGTGATGTGATTCCGCATGCCACACCTAGCAGTATGCAACCGGGGATGATGTCGTTGGAGAATGCTTTGTCGAGTTCGAAGTCGAACATCGGTTGTGTTCCATACAGGGCATACGACACGCAGACGGATGTGAGGCAGGTCACGAGCAGTGGCAGCAGTGATGCCATGTTAAGGTCGAGCATCAACACCTCAAGCACGAACATGACTCCTGCAATCGGCGCTTTGAAGATGGCTGCGATGGCTCCTGCTGCACCACATCCCACAAGCAACATCATGCTGTTTGGCGGCAGGTTGAACCGTTTGCCGAGGTTGGAACCGAAAGCTGAACCGGTCAGCACTATTGGTGCCTCGGCTCCCACTGATCCTCCGAATCCGATTGTTATGGCACTGGCTACGATGCTGGTCCATCTGTTGTGCGACTTTATCCTGGCTCGTTTCCTTGATATGGCATACAGTATCTTGGTCACTCCGTGGCTTATGTCGTCGCGCACCATATATTTCACGAAAAGCATGGTGAAGAGTATTCCGACTGCCGGATACACCATGTAGAGTCCGTTGGTCTCTGAGAGGTTGAACTGGTTGGTCAGCAGGTATCTTATCTGTTCGATGAGATATTTCAGGATGAACGCAGCGAGACCGGTGCAGATACCGACCACAAGGCTGAGCATCAGCAGAATTTGCTTTGCCGACCTGTTTCCTTTAATCCATTCTGCTATGATGTGGACGATTGTTGTCTCGCGTCTTAGAAATGAAAATCTCATCTTTGCCTCCTGTTTGTCTTAGTCTCTTATTATCTTGAATTGTCCTGACGGGTCAATCTTCACGATGCTTGATGGTTTGTGTTTCTCCTTGCTCTGCCGGCTGTACTTCACGACATAGTCCACTGCTTCCTTTATCTCGTCGGATATCTCGTCGAAAGTCTGCGGTGTGGGTTCTCCGCTTATGTTGGCACTTGTTGACACAATGGGCTTCTGGAATCTGAAACACAGTTCCTTGGAGAATTCTTCCTTGGTGATTCGTATTCCCACACTGCTGTCCTCTGCCAACAGGTTGGGTGCCAGTCCCACTGCCTGGTCGAAGATGATGGTGAGTGGCTTGGTGGACAGTTCAATCATGTCCCATGTCACGTCAGCTACGTTTCTCACATAGCGCGACAGCCGTGCCTCGCTGTCGACAAGGCAGATGAGCGCCTTGCTGTCGTCGCGTCGTTTGATTTCGTACACTCGTTTCACCGCCTCTGGATTCGTGGCATCACATCCGATGCCCCACACAGTGTCGGTAGGGTAGAGTATCACTCCGCCTTTCCTCATTATCTCTACGGCTTTCTTTATTTCGTCTTGTAACATATTTCTCAGAATTCGCTTGTGAAATGGAACTTGATATGCTTGAAATCTTGTTGCGCCATCTGCAGCACGTAGTTGGAGTCTGCCAGGAACACGTCTCTGCCGTCCCGGTCCTTTGCCATGTACTGGTACTTGCGTTTCTTGAACGCATCGAGTTCTGCCTCGTTGTCGCTCTCTATCCAGCATGCCTTGTAGAGGCTTACTGGCTCCCATCGGCAACGTGCATTGTATTCGTTCTCCAGTCGGTACTGTATGACTTCAAACTGGAGCTGGCCTACGGTTCCGATGAGTTTGCGTCCGTTGAACTGGTTGACGAACATCTGTGCCACTCCTTCGTCCATCAGCTGGTCGATGCCTTTTGCTAGTTGCTTGGTCTTCATCGGGTCGGCATTGTCGATGTATTTGAACATTTCGGGTGAGAAACTGGGCAATCCCTTGAAATGCAGCAGTTCGCCTTCGGTGAGTGTGTCGCCAATCTTGAATATGCCGTTGTCGGGAAGTCCCACGATGTCGCCCGGATATGCTTCTTCAATGGTGCTCTTCTTCTGTGCCATGAATTGGGTGGGGGAGGAGAAGCGTACTGTCTTGTTCTGGCGTACATGCTGGTAGGGTGCGTTGCGCACGAACTTTCCTGAGCATACTTTGCAGAAGGCTGTACATGAACGGTGGTTGGGGTCGATGTTGGCTGTTATCTTGAAGATGAAGCCAGTGAACTTGGGTTCGGTAGGCTCCACAAGACGTTCCTCTGCTTGGGTAGGGCGCGGACTTGGCGCAATCTCCACGAAGCAGTCGAGCAGTTCCTGCACACCGAAGTTGTTCAGCGCTGAACCGAAGAACACTGGTGCCACTTCGCCGTTTCTGTATGTCTCTACATCGAATTCTGAGTAAACGCCTTCCACTAGGTCGAGATCTTCACGCAGCTTGTCTGCGTCTTGCTTCCCGACTTTCTCGTCGAGTTCGCCACTGCTGATGTCGACTTCCACTTTCTCTGTCACAAGTTGTTTGTTTGGCGTGAAGAGGTTGAGATTGTGCTCGTAAATATTGTACACACCCTTGAACTGCTGACCTTGGTTGATTGGCCATGAGAGTGGACGTACGCTTATCTGCAACTCCGATTCCACTTCGTCCAACAGGTCGAACGGGTCGCGTCCTTCGCGGTCCATCTTGTTGATGAACACTATGACAGGGGTTTTTCTCATTCGGCACACGGTCATCAACTTACGGGTCTGTGCCTCCACTCCTTTTGCTCCGTCAATCACGATGATGGCGCTGTCCACTGCTGTCAGTGTGCGGAAGGTGTCTTCGCAGAAGTCCTGGTGGCCTGGTGTGTCGAGGATGTTTACCTTATAGTTGTGATAGTCAAACTCCATGACGGACGTTGAGACAGAGATTCCACGTTGCTTCTCTATCTCCATCCAGTCGGAGGTTGCAGTCTTCTTTATCTTGTTGGATTTCACCGCACCTGCCACCTGAATCTGTCCTCCGAAGAGTAGCAGTTTCTCGGTGAGAGTGGTCTTTCCTGCGTCCGGGTGACTTATGATGGCAAATGTTCTTCGCTTGTTTATTTCCTGTTCGTTCATATCTTTTGGGTATAAGCAACACTTTCTTTCTTCCGGTTTTTTATGATACAGAGTGCTACTTGTCTGCAAAGATACGACTTTTTTGTGAATCTCATGGTGTTTGGGTTGCATAAATCCTTGACGAAACGCATTTTCTCTTGTGTAAATCCAATTTGGACAATCTATACCTCCATAAAACAAGGTGTGTGGCTGTGGAATGTCTTGCTTTCTTTGACCCGTAAATTTGGATGGACTGATAATCTCTGACTGGCTTTATTTTGCTCTCTGACCAGAAAAAAATTGTTTTCTGGTTGGGCTGCAAAATACGTCTGGTTGTCTTGCCCGTTACGTCCGGTCGTTTTGTCCGTTTGCTTCAGTGGCGCTGTTTCAGGATTACGTAGATTATGACCGGTGCACCGAGTAGGGGAGTGACCACGTTGAGTGGAATGATGCCTTTCTCGCCCGGAAGTGTGCAGAGCAGGTTGCAGAGCAAGGCTGCTGCACTGCCGCTGAGGATGGTGGCAGGCAAGAGGGTCTTGTGGTTTTCGGTGTGCAGAATCATTCGTGCCACATGGGGTACAGCCAGTCCGAGGAATGAAATCGGTCCGCAGAAGGCCGTGGTGACTGCTGTCAGCAGTCCGGTGGCAGTAAGCAGCATGTTGCGCGTCAGTCGTATGTTGATTCCGAGGTTCTCTGCATACTGGTTGCCCATGAGCAGGGCATTGAGCGGTTTGATGAGCATCACTGAGATGGCGAGGCCAATGAGGCATACGGGCACGAACAGCGGTATTTGCTGCATCGACACTCCTCCGAAATTGCCCATGCCCCAAATCATGTAGCTGTGCACTCCTTCCTCTGTCGAGAAGTAATTGAGTAGCGAGATGGCTGACGATGCAATGTAGCCAATCATGATGCCTGTGATGAGCAGCATGAGGTTGCTGCGGATGAAGGCCGACAGGCTGAGGATGATGAACATGATTAGCATCGATCCTACGAATCCGCCTATGAGCACCGACATGAATCCGGAGATGGTCACTCCGCCTGCCGTAATTATTCCACCGCTTGCCAGCATCACTATTGCCACTCCCAGGTTGGCGCCGCTGCTGATTCCCAATATCGACGGACCTGCAAGCGGATTGGCAAAGGCCGTTTGGAGCATCAGTCCCGACACTGCCAACGAACCGCCGCACAGCAGTGCGGTGATTGCCTGGGGCAGGCGCGACTGCATGATGATGTAGCTCCAGCTCTCTCTTCCTCCGGTGTCGCCCAATAACACTTTCAGCACTTCGTCTGCCGGAATGCTGACTGCTCCAAGGAAAAGGTTTGCGATGAAGAGTACTATGATCAACAGTGTGATGATGGAAATCTTTGTCATGTTTGATGGGTATATCGGTTCTGCTTAATGTGTCCTTGCCTGATAAATGATGTGTCTTACCTTTATAACGTGCTCTTGTATATAACGCGTTCTCGCTTTATAGTATGATGTGTCCTTATAAAATAGGGTCACTCTTATAAAAAGCAGAGCATGCAGCGTTGGACTGCATGCTTATGGGGTAGGGGGGCACTTACTTCCGCAACTGTTTCTTGCCGTCTTGGATGTAGATGCCGTGTACGTTCTTTGTGTCCTTCACTTCCATGCCATTCAGGTCGTATGCCTTTCCGCTCTTGGTGCGTGCAGTTGTCGATTTGATAGACAGAGGCGAATCATATTGCAACTTCATACAGTCGATGTCGGGCATCCAACCTGCTGTATAGTAGAGACGTACTGTGTTGTTGCCTGGCTGGAGTTCGGTGTTGAACGTGAACGATCCGATGGTGTTCCAGTTGCCGGAGTTCACCTTGAAGCGGTCGATGCGCTTGCCGTTCACCTCTGCTATCACGTACCGGTTTTCTCCGGAGATGTAGTCGATGGTTACGGTGTAGTTTCCTCCTTCCTTTGAATACACATTCTTCCAAGTCAGGTCGTTGGTGGATTTCTTGCCGAGCCATCCTGCCTTGGCACCGCCCGAGCAAGCATCGTTCTCAGTGTATATTCCTGAAGGAGCAGTCTCGTTGTTTGTCAGTTCCTGATAGGCTGTGATGTATGCAGATTCTGCTTCATACAGGGTCTGCTCGTAACGCTCTTCTGCCTCGAGACGATAGATGCGTGTTCCGTGGGCTGGTACGCTCACTGAATATGTATCGGTCTTGTCGGCGAGGTTCTTCTTCATGAACAAGTCTCTCATCTTGACCGTTCCACCAAGGTCGAGGTCGGCGAAATTCACTTTCATAACCTTGGTCGCATCGCTGAGGTTTACGAGCGCTATGGCGCGTATGCCGCTGTTCCTCTTCTCGATGTCCTTCACGAGGATGTAGGTTTCACCGCTTCTCTTTACCACATGTGCCTGCTGGAACAGCGTGTCTTGGTTGATCGCAATGAGTTCGGTGTTGCACATAAGGCTCTTTGCAGTCTTGCTTATGGTGCTCACGTCACAGCCGATGAGCAACGGCGAGTTCATCATACACCACATTCCGAAGTGGGTCTTGTCTTCCTCGGTCGACATTCCTCTGCCTACCTCCAGCATGTCCATGTCGTTGTATTTGCCTTCGCTTGAATAGGCTGACAAGTAGAAATTCTCTTTCAGAATCGACTTGATGGAGCTCCAGCTGCAGTAGATGTCGCCAGTGGTTCTCCAGCTTGTGCCTACCTCGTTCACCCATGTGCCTGGGTATGCCCATCGGCACACGTTCATTCTCACGTCGGTGCGTCCAGTCTTCTGTATTGCGTCCCATATAGCACGATAGCGCTCCTCCTCTGGAAGGTCTCTCTTGTCCTTGTTGTGATAAGGTGAACCGCCACAGAAGTCAACCTTGATGAAGTCGAACCCGAGGTCGCCGAAGTAGAGCTGTGCATCCTCCTCGTCGTGTCCGTAGAATCCAACACCGATTCCTATGGTGTCACCGCCGAAATAAGAGGCACAGGTGTTTTCACCTCCATCGGAATATATTCCGGCTTTCATCCCCTTACTGTGGATGTAGTCCACCACGGTCTTCATCCCGTTGGGGAATCGGCTAGGGTGGATGAGCAGATGGCCGTCGGCGTCGCGGCCTCCGAAGAATCCGTCGTCAATGTTGAGATATTTGTATCCCACTTCTGTGAATCCGTTGTCGACCATGGCATCGGCTTGTTTCTTTATAATTGTTTCACTGATGTTGAAGCCATAAGTGTTCCATGAACTCCAACCCATGGTCGGACCGTTTTCCGAAAGTGTTTGAGCTTTGAGGCAATTGGCCATTAGCAGAATGGCAGCTGTAAGAACTGATTTTTTCATATAAATGCGTTTGTTCTGCAAAGTTACCCATTATTTGCAATGTAAGTGCTATCTTTGCAGAGAAAATTTATCGAACATGTAAAATTATGTATACCATTTGTGCAAATTCCACTGCTCCGGGGGGTGCCATAGGCATCATCAGAGTGTCAGGCGACAAGGCAATAGAAATAACATCACGTATATTCAAGGGCAAGACTCCGCTCGACCAGGCCAAGGGCTATACAATCCATTATGGAGAGATTCCCGGCATCGACGATGTGCTGGTTATTGTCTATCGGGCGCCTCATTCATACACTGGCGAGGACTCCACCGAAATCATGTGTCATGGTTCCAACTACATAATGCAAAAGATTCTGGAACTCCTCATGAATACGGGTTGCACTATGGCACGTCCGGGTGAATACACGCAGCGGGCATTCCTCAACGGCAAGATGGATTTGAGCCAGGCTGAGGCAGTGGCAGACCTCATCGCTTCCGGCAATGCTGCCACGCACCGGCTTGCCATGAGCCAGATGCGTGGCGGATTCAGCAGTGAACTGCGCAAGCTTCGCGATAAACTGCTCGAGATGACATCACTGCTCGAACTTGAACTGGACTTCAGTGAAGAGGACGTGGAGTTTGCCGACCGGCAGACTCTGCTCGCTCTGGCAGAGAATATCGACTCCACCATAAGTCGTCTCGTCAATTCCTTCCGCACAGGCAATGCCATAAAAAACGGAGTGCCCGTAGCCATCATCGGAGAAACCAACGTGGGTAAAAGCACTCTGCTCAACTGTCTGCTCCATGAAGACAAGGCAATAGTGAGCGACATCCATGGCACCACACGCGACTCCATTGAAGACACCATAAGCATCCAGAGCATCATGTTCCGCTTCATCGATACCGCAGGGATCCGTGAGACCAATGATCGCATCGAACAAATGGGTATTGAGCGCTCATGGGCAAAAGCCGATAATGCAGAAATCGTTCTGCTGGTGACTGATTCCAGTGAATTCAATGCCGGTAGTAGCCATCTAGAAGGAAGTAAACATCTCGAAAAAAGTATTTGTCCCGAAGGAATTAACCATCTCGAAGAAAATCATCGTCTTGAAGGAAATCATCGTCTTGAAGGAAAGAAGGTGATTCGGGTTTACAACAAGGCAGACCTCAACGGACAAACCACGGGTAGGCTAGGGGACGACTCAGTTGCCATAAGCGCAAAGCAAGGTCTGGGCATAGACACTCTGGAACAGATGCTCATACAGGCAGCTTCAGTCACCAATGTGTCCGATTCCGACATCATTGTCACCAACGTGCGCCATGTGGAAGCCCTGCGCCATGCCTTGACTGCCATTCGGAAAGTGGAGCAACAACTGAACGACAATGTGTCGGGCGATATCATCTCCATGGACCTCCATGAATGTATTGATGCCCTGGCTGAAATCGTGGGTGATGTTACAAGCGAAGACACCCTCCATTCAATATTCAGCCACTTCTGCATCGGAAAGTAGCCAACTGCAAAGAAAACACTATCATCTGCAAATATAACCCCGAAAACCCTTGATACTCAAAGAAGTCTGCGAAATTTT
>CAVHYP010000052.1:0-18815 GCA_963640465.1 Bacteroidaceae bacterium
GTTTACTACTGCACAGAAAACACTTTTTGTGATTTCAAAGTCAGGAGAACTTTCTACATATCCTGCAAATAAAGTGACATTCGACGATATATTCACCTTTACATACGGCGAAGTGACAGAAGTAACCAAAGAATCATTCTCCGCTTCTTTCGCTGTAGCCTTCAAATCAGATGAATACAAATCTCTTGATCATACTCCAGAAGTTGGTATATGTATTTCTAACATCAATGAAAATCCAACTATTGCTGATGGTAAGATAAAAGAGGGTTCATCACTTGGAGTATACACTTTTAGCATTTGCGGACTTGACGCTGGTACAACCTACTATTATCGTGCATATGTAAAGATAGGTGATGCAGTATATTATGGTAGTGTATGCCAAGAGACAACATTTGGCAAGAAACAAGAACAGGAATACACAATCATCAATGGCCACAAATTTGTAGACCTTGGTCTCCCGAGTGGACTGCTTTGGGCAACTTGCAATATTGGTGCATTTACTGCAACTGATGATGGATATTACTACGCTTGGGGCGAAACCGTAGAAAAAGAGATCTATAATGAGTATACATACAAGTATAACGAGTATATCACATCAAACTCACACTATATTATAAAGTACAACTCGGCAGACGGTAAACAGATTCTTGACAAGGAAGATGATGCTGCTTACATCAATTGGGGTTCACCATGCCGTATGCCTACCGAAGCAGATTTCGGCGAACTTAGAAACTCGAACTATTGCATATGTACTTGGACTAGTATGACTACCCTTTCCGGAAACTTCATCCAAGGTTATAAAATCACCAGCAAGAATAACGGGAACAGCATTTTTCTCCCAGCTTCGGGCTACCGCGATGGGAGCGATCTCTACAATCACGGCTCGTACGGCTACTACTGGTCGAGTACGCTCTACTACAGTGATGTCGGCGATGCGTACTGCCTCTACTTCAACAGTAGCTACTACTACAGATACTACTACTATCGCTACTATGGCCACGCCGTCCGCCCCGTCGCAGAACCTTAGGTGGGCATAATGCCCACCTCTAAAAGCGATGCATATCGCTTTTCCTTGCGCCGTAGGCGCCTTTTAATAATAGCACCGAAGGCGCTCGAAATTATAAATAAAATATAGAAAAACAAAATGAAGATACTAAAATTACACACAGTTCTGTGTTGCATGATTATGATGGCACAGGCAACTCGTGCCCAACAGAATATGAACGTTGTAGGCAAAGATGGCACAGTAAATGTTGTCAATGTTTCATCCACGGATTATGCAACATTCAATGCCAACGAAAAGTGGTTTACAATCACAAACGATGGTGTTGAGGGCGCAACCACAAACTCAATATCAGCTTCATGCTCTGTAGAACTGAATACAAATACCGAAGTGAAGAGTCTATCTACTACCCCTATCGTGGGCGTATGCTACTCAAAAGATAATACTCTTCCGACAGTAGATGATGATTGCGAATCGTTGGGTTCTAAGTTGAAAAGCTACACATTCATTCTTTCGTCCCTTATTTCAGGCACCACATATTATTATAGGGTGTACGTGAAATTGGCAAACGAAGTGTTCTATGGTGACGTGGCAAAAGCCAAAACTCTTGGTACAAAACCAGTCGCAGAACCATAGTTGGATATTATGCATGTTGTTACCCACTTGTCTCTAGTGCCCCTAGAATGAATTAGTGGACATGAAATAGTTCGACAAGAATAGTATTCAAAAGAGAAATAGGTGATGAAGCGGTGAGGGAACACATCTTCCCATTTTGAGGATGTTAAGCTCGACAACGTCGATAGTGCTGAACCTGCAGACTATTCGATGGTCACCACTCTACTTCGTAAGTGACAATCACTGCAGCAACCAAATAACACGTCATTATGGTCACACTATTCGTCCCGTCGCAGAACCATAGTTAGTCATAATGTAAATCTCCAAAAACCTTACAACAAAACCTGTTCCAAATGGGACAGGTTTTGCTATAGGGTCTTGTGAATAAATTATCACCTTTCACTTGCTTAATCCAAGTTCAATACTTGATATTCAGTTCCTTTACTATAGCACTTATCTCGCCAAAAGTGGTGAGTCTCGCTGGAACGAGAGGCAGACGGAGTTCGTTCTCAATCAGTCCCATGCTGTTCATCATTGCTTTCACTCCTGCAGGGTTGCCATCGACAAAGAGCAACTTGAACAGTTCCGTAAACTTATGATGGATCGTCAGAGCTGTCGTGTAGTCACCATGAAGTGCCAAACGTACCATTCGTCCGAACTCGTGTGGCAGAGCATTACCGATAACACTGATAACTCCTACTGCACCTAATGTGATGAGAGGGAATGTGATGCCGTCATCACCTGAAATGACGTCAAAGTCTGACGGTTTGTTCTTTATGATGTCATCAATCTGAGTGAAATTGCCGCTTGCCTCCTTGATTGCCACGATATTCGGACAGTCGTTGGCAAGACGAAGTGTGGTTTCTGCAGTCATGTTCACCCCTACTCTTCCCGGTACATTATACAATACTACAGGAAGGTCGGTTGCTTCTGAAATAGTACGGAAATGCTGGTAGAGTCCTTCCTGTGACGGTTTGTTGTAGTAAGGACAAACACTGAGAATGCCGTCGATACCAGTGAAATCCTCGGTCTTTAAGGTCTTCACAATCTCCATGGTGTTGTTTCCGCCACATCCCATCAAGATAGGTACGGTGCCATGCACTTTCTCGATGACCAGTTCCTTTATCTTCTTCTTTTCATCAGCCGTAAGGCATGGAGTTTCACCCGTTGTTGCGAGTATGCAAAGAAAATCTATACCCCCAGCCAATTGATAATCAAGTATGCGTCGTAGCGAGTTATAATCGACCGCACCATCTTTCGTGAATGGTGTGATGAGTGCGATGCCCAAGCCTCTGAATTTGTTATGTGCCATATCTTTTATTAAATCGACTGCAAAGGTAAGAATAAAATGTCAATTGGCAATAAGACTTCACTCATTTATTAACTGCAAGAACTCATCTTCATTTTTTATCTGAATTCCAAGTGACTTTGCCTTCTCAAGTTTAGCTGGTCCCATGTTGTCTCCAGCAAGTATGAATGATGTCTTTGAAGAGATGCTTCCAACGTTCTTACCGCCATGTTTTTCTATCAATGCCTTGTACTCGTCTCTTGAGTGATGCTTGAACACTCCGCTGATTACGATGCTTTGCTGTGCCAGAATGTCGGTGTGCCCCTGTTGCTCTTCTCCCGACATCTCCATGCATACTCCTGCGTTTTTCAGTCGAAGGATGATGTCGCGGTTCTTCTCGCTGGCGAAATATTGTATGATGCTCTGCGCAATGACCTCCCCTATTCCGTCCACATCCAGTAAATCTGCCAAAGATGCATGTGCAAGTGCATCCATAGACTTGAATCTGCGGGCAAGGAGCTTTGCAGTTGTCTCACCCACAAAACGGATTCCGACAGCGAAGACAACTCTCTCAAACGGCACATTCACCGATTCTTTTATTGCATTGACAATTTTACTGGCTGAGACCTTGCGGTTGATGTTGTTGCCTGCCACTTGCGCTACTGTCAACTTGTATAGGTCTGCCACATCCTTTATAAGTCCACGCTGATAGAAATCATCCACTGTTTCCGGTCCGAGACTGTCGATATTCATTGCCTTGCGGCTGATGAAATGTTCTATGCGTCCCTTGATTTGAGGAGGACAAGACGTGTCATTGGGACAGTAATAGGCAGCTTCACCTTCAAAGCGCACAAGCGGAGTGCCACATTCGGGACATGTCTTGATGAACTCCACTTTATGCATTCCGGGCACACGCTGTGACTTGTCAACGCCCACTACCTTCGGGATTATCTCACCGCCTTTTTCCACATAGACCATATCTCCGATGTGGAGGTCGAGTTCGTTGATTATGTCGGCATTGTGCAACGATGCACGTTTCACCGTTGTTCCGGCAAGTTGAACCGGATTCATATTGGCAACCGGAGTGATGGCACCGGTGCGTCCAACCTGATAGGTCACTTCATTCAGACGCGTACATTCACGCTCTGCCTTGAACTTATAGGCAATAGCCCATCGTGGAGCCTTGGCTGTGTAACCCAAAGATCGCTGTTGCCTCAACGAGTTGACTTTCAGGACAATTCCGTCTGTAGCGACAGGAAGGTTCTTTCGCTCTTTATCCCAATAATCAATAAAATCCAATATCTCCCGCAAGGTCTTGCATTTCTTCATGCCTTGCGACACCTTGAATCCCCATTCCTTGGCAAACATCAGTCCTTCGTAATGTGACTGTATGGTGAATGTTTCCTGGCTCGGACCGAACAAGTCCTGCTGTCCGCTCGTAGACGGGCGTGTAAGTGTTGTTTCCTCTGGCAGAAGCAGATAATAGAGATAGGCATCCAATTTTCTTGATGCCACCAGCTCTGACTTCTGTGATTTCAGAGTTCCGCTTGCTGCATTCCTTGGATTGGCGAACAAAGGTTCTTCCTTTGCCTCACGTTCTGCATTCAATGCTTCGAACGATGACCATGGCATCAGTATTTCACCTCTTATCTCAAATTCATGTGGATAGTCGGCACCTTCTCGTAGCTGCAGCGGAATACTTTTGATTGTGCGCACATTTGCAGTCACATCATCACCCACGACACCATCACCTCGAGTTACAGCCTGCACCAGTTTCCCGTCGATATAGGTCAGAGAGATGCTCAGTCCATCGTACTTCATCTCTGCCACAATCTCAAAGTCCTCGCCTTCTAGTCCCGAACGCACACGCTCATAGAAGTCATTGACATCACCTTCATTGTAAGTGTTTGCCAACGAAAGCATTGGATATTTGTGAGGCACTTGTCGGAACGACTGGCTCAAGTCGTTGCCCACACGTTGCGTAGGAGAATTTGCGTCGAAATATTCCGGATACTTGGCTTCCAAATCCTGAAGTTCATGCATCTTCTGATCGAATTCATAATCACTGATGGTTGGCTGACTAAGCACATAATAATTGTAATTATGCTGATGCAGTTCCTTCCTCAGTGCTTCTATCTGTTCTATTGGTGTCATCACAAATCTCCTTTATATATCTTTTATGCCAAAATTCTTCATTCCAAGCTTTTAGCTCCCGATTCAAAACTCTAATCCCCTGTTCTATACTGTAAATTCTTCGTTCTAAGTTCTAAATTATAAATTCGAATGCTCTAAATTTCATGCTCGGATTCTCTAAACTCAAAGCTCTACTCCATTTCTTTACAGTTTTATCTCGTTCTCTTATTCCAACTCTCTTTGTCTGCAGAAATAGCCGGAGAATATTTCGTCGATGGACTCAACAGGTTTTTCGAATAGTCCAAAGACACTGCTTCCACTGCCCGACATTGCTGCATATTTGGCACCCAGGTCATAGAGTTTGTCTTTGATTGCCGCTATTTCCGGGTATTTCATGAAGACACTCTTCTCGAAATCGTTCACCACTGTTTCCTTCCATGTATCAATGGGTTGCGCAAGCAATTCGGGAAGTGAATGGGCAGGATGTGCCGGAGTGACATTCTTGTAGGCATCGACTGTAGAAACGAAGATATCAGGTTTTATGAGCACCAGCGTGAGACCCTTCAAGGACAAGTCCAAGTCGTGAAACACATTGCCAATACCAGTTGCCATGACCGGTTGGTTCTTGATGAAAAATGCGCAGTCGGCACCGAGCATAGATGCATATTTTTCCATTTCCTCAGTGCTGAGTCCAAGTTTCATCTTTTTGTTTATTGCCTTGATGGTAAACGCAGCGTCGGAAGAACCGCCACCAAGTCCTGCTCCCGTAGGAATGTGTTTGTAGATGACAAACGACATGGCTGGCAAATCGAAGTCTCGTTTCAAGAGTTTGTACGCTTTCACGACAAGATTGTCGTCGGGTGTTCCGTCAAGGATATTGCCCGAGACCTTCAGTTTGTAACCGCATCCAGGTGCATCGTCTTCAATGATATTCAGTTCGATTGCATCTTGCAGGGCAATCGGATAGAACACAGTCTCCAGATTATGGTAACCGTCGGGTCTTTTTTCTACTACATTAAGACCTATATTGATTTTCGCATTTGGGTAAAAGATCATAGCTTTCTTACTTATTATCTTCTTTATTGGTTTACGATGACAAAGTTAAGAATTTATGACGACTTACGGAAATCATATCCCAAGTTTTTTACTGTAAATCCAGAAAAAAATACAGACGATTGTTTTTGGGTAGCCTCGGTAATCCGAAAGTTTTTCTACCTATCCTGCCTTTCCTGCTGTTTGTCTCTCGTCTGACAGTCAAGCGCCTGTATTTATTTTCACCTTGCCATTAGTAAGGCAGCGTGTCTTCTATCATTCCTGCGCCAAGCGGATCATCTGCCGGAAGTTGCGGAGCATCATTCATTCTCGACTGAATGACGCCTCCGTCGGGGGAAGAATCCATGTCGTCGAGATTGGCAAAGCGTGCATATTCGCCCACGAATTTCAGTCGCACATCACCAGTCTTACCATTACGGTGCTTGGCTATAATGATTTCTGCCGTACCCTTCAGCGAGCGTCCGTACGCATCTTTCAAGATATTGTAGTACTCAGGGCGGTGAATCAGACAAACCATGTCGGCGTCTTGCTCAATGGCTCCAGACTCGCGGAGGTCGGACAACTGTGGCCGGTGTGCATCCTTCTTTTCATCGGAGTCTGCACTTGCTATTCGGGTTTCTATACCACGGTTCAATTGCGACAGGGCAATAATTGGAATGTTCAGTTCCTTTGCCAATGCCTTCAGCGAACGTGAGATGGTTGACACCTCTTCCTGACGGCTGTTGTAACTCATTCCAGATGCGTTCATCAACTGCAGGTAGTCAATCAATATCAATTTCACTCCATGTTCACGCACAAGTCGACGAGCCTTGGTTCTCAGTTCAAAGACTGAAAGCGACGGGGTGTCGTCCACATAAAACGGTGCGCCATACATCTCGTTTATCTTTATGTCGAGCTGTTGCCACTCATATGGGGCAAGCTTTCCGCTACGGATTTTCTCACCTGTTATCTCGCACACGTTCACTATCAGACGGTTGACCAACTGTACGTTTGACATTTCAAGTGAGAACATGGCAACAGGCTCCCTGTGGTCCACCGCAATATTCTTTGCCATGGAAAGCACGAAGGCTGTTTTTCCCATCGCAGGTCGCGCTGCAATGATGATAAGGTCTGAAGGTTGCCATCCGTTGGTTATCTCGTCGAGTTTGTAGAAACCGGAACTGATTCCGGAAATACCGTCGGCATTGGCTGCAGCCTTCTCTATTCCCTTGTATGCCTCTGCAAGGACGGGGTCAATCTGGGTGAAATCCTTCTTTATGTTGGTCTTCGAGAGTTCAAAGAGTCTGCCTTCTGCCTTCTGCATCAGCTCGTCGATGTCCTGTCCCTCGTCGAATGCACCTTCCTGGATTTTGCTTGCATAAGTAATGAGTTCGCGTGCCAGTGCTTTCTGGGCAATCACCTTGGCATGGTACTCGATATGTGCAGACGAAACAACTTTGTTGCTCAGCTCTGCCACATAGAGTGCACCACCTGCATCTTCAAGCGTTCCGTTTTTGCGCAGTTGCTCTGTTACGGTGAGGATGTCAATCGGTTTGTTCTCTCCCGACAGACTTTGTATGGCTTCGAATATCAGTTTGTTCTTTGTGTCGTAGAACGAAGCTGGCTTCAGTATGTCTGCCACCTGTCCGAATGCTTCCTGCTCAATCAGGCAAGCACCAATCACAACCTCTTCAAAGTCAACTGCCTGAGGTTGCTGGCGTCCCAAGTCGGAGACCACCACCACGTCTCCGCTCTTTTTTCTGTTCGATGTCCGTTTTGTAGTTGTTGGCATAATCGTCTTTCTTCCTTATTCTGTTTGTCGATGCAAATTTAGTTGTTTTCCCTCTATCCACCGACATTCTTCACTCGAAAGATTTCAACAAGATATTGACCTCGATGTTGAAAAGTCTCGAAAAACGAGCCCCCAATCTGTCACAGACTAAGGGCTCCACGTCATAATAAACTTATAATGACCAAATTCTTACTATGACCTTAAAGCTTATATTGCAATAATTTGAATTGAATGAAAATCAAAATCTTATTTTCCATCCGTCACTGTCACCTTGGCTGAAAGCGACTTGCACTTGGTGCGGAGGTCATCGACTGAAGCGCCGATTTTGTCGTAGCAAACAACCACTCCCATACGTCTGCCGACATGTGCCACCGGTTTTCCGAAAATGCGGAGATAGGTATTGGTGGCTGCACAAACATCTTCCATACCTGTATAGTCGGGATGGTCAGTCTCGATGCCGGAAAGGATGACGGAGCTTGCTCCAATCTTTTCCTGAGTTATTTCCGGAATTGGCAAACCGAGCACGGCGCGGCAATGAAGCTCAAACTCGCTGAGGTTCTGCGTTCCTGCCAGTGTCACCATACCGGTGTCGTGCGGACGTGGTGAGAGTTCGGAGAAGTAAACGCCTTCGGTGTCGGACAGGAAGAACTCCACTCCCCAAATTCCGCATCCGGTAAGCGCAGCTGTCACTTTGGCCGCCATGTCCTGAGCCGTCTTCAACTGTTCGTCGGAAATCTTTGCCGGCTGGAAACTCTCGCGATAGTCTCCTCCCTTCTGTACATGACCGATTGGCGGACAGAACAAGGTCTTGCCGCTCTTCTGGGTTACGGTGAGAAGTGTTATCTCGGAGTCGAACTTGATAAACTGTTCCACGATGACTTCCTTGATGTCGCCGCGTGCACCTTTTGCAGCGCAGTCCCATGCAGCCTGCAGTTCTTCGGGGCTGTCCACCTTGCTTTGTCCGTGACCTGATGAAGACATGAGCGGCTTCACGATAAACGGATAACCGATTTCATTTACTGCTTTAACAAATTCTCTGAAAGTTTTGGCGTACTTATAGTTAGCCGTCTTGAGTCCAAGTTCTGTATGAGCTAGTTCGCGGATGGCTTTGCGGTTCATCGTGTAGTTCACGGCTTTTGCCGATGGCACAACCTGAATGCCCATCTTTTCACAGTCGTACAGCTTTTCAGTACGGATTGCTTCTATCTCGGGCACGATGATGTCGGGATGGTGTTTCTCCACTGCTGCCATGAGGGCATCGCCGTCGAGCATGTGGAAAACTTCACATTCGTCTGCCACCTGCATTGCAGGGGCGTGTTCGTAGGCATCACACGCAATCACGTACTGTCCCTTTCTCTTGCATGCAATGACAAATTCCTTACCGAGTTCACCCGAACCCAAAAGCATTATCTTTTTCATCTGTACTTTCTGTTTTTTATTGTTTCAGCCGTTGGTTCTACACCTTAATTATATACACCTTATTATATACACCAATCCATTGATGTTGTTTATACACCAATTCATTGATGTTGCTCACGAAGCAAGTCGTTCACGGTCTTCACCGGATTGAATGTCTCGAGTGGCACTTCCACGAAGATAGTGTTCCAATCGCTCATCGCACCATTCCACAGTCCTGGCAATTCGAGTGCTTTCAGGTCTTTGCCGTTCTTGCTCTTTGATGAGATGAAACCAGTCTGTTGGTCGACGAACTTGGTGAGGTCGAAATGGTTGCCCTGATAGTCTTTCACTCCACACACGAGGTCCACCGGATTGAAATGCGTTCCGCTCTTGAACATCTTCATGTATTCTTCGTTGTTCTTGTCAATCTGTGAGCTCTCGAGTATCTGCAGCGAGATGGTGCCGTCTTGATTGTAGGCAAGGAACGGACCTCCGCCCGGTTCGCCCACGTTCTTCACCATGCCGCACACGCGCATCGGACGGTTGAGTTTCTTGCGCAGGTAGATTGCCAATTCTGTATCTTCCAAATATTTGAGTTCAGGATTGTAATTGTTGAGTTTGTCGCGCAAGAACCGGATGATTGTCTCCAGTTGCTGGTGAGTGTACTTGCCGCTGTCAAGCAGCTTGATATATTCGAATGCTTCTTTCTGCAGACTCACGAGCACTCCGGCAATAATCTTCTTGAACTTCACTGTTGGTTCTTTGAGACGGTCGGGCACCACATTGTCGATGTTCTTGATGAAAATCACGTCAGCATCGAGGTCGTTGAGGTTCTCAATCAGAGCTCCATGACCTCCCGGACGGAACAGCATCGAGCCGTCGTCGTTGCGGAATGGCTCGTTGTCGAGTGTGGCAGCCACAGTGTCGGTGCTTGATTTCTGCTCGGAGAAAGTGATGTTGTACTTCACTCCGTACTTCAGTTCGTATTCGCCTTTCTTTGCTTCAACAAGTTCCTCAAACAGTTTGCGGTGTTCAGGGCTGACAGTGAAATGCACGTTCACTTTACCGTCCTTGCCTGCTGCATACAGAGCACCTTCCACAAGATGTTCCTCCAGCGGAGTGCGGACAGTGTCGGTGTAGGCATGGAACTGTAGGAGGCCCTTCGGCAGCTTGCCGTAGTCCAGTCCGCCATCGTTGAGCAAACAAGCCACGACTGCCTTATAGTCATCCTCATCAACAAGGTCTTCGATGGTCATTCCTTCGTTAACTACACACGAATCGTTCAGCGCATCGTAGAAAGCGAAATGGTTGATGTTGGCAAAGAAAGTCTTGATGAAATCATTCTCGGGCACACCTGATTCGCTGTCGAGAAATTCAAAGAGATTCTTGAACATACGTGACGCAGCACCTGAGGCAGGTACAAATTTCAGCACTGAGTGATTGCCTTTCAGATAGTTGTCCCATGCCTCGAGGTATTGGGACTGCTGAGCAAGGTCGGTCACCATGATTCCTTTCTCCGGAGAGGCAGCCCCAGCCAGTTTGAGGAAGGGGAAACCAGTCTTGAACTGTTCGAGTTGTTTGTTGAGAGTTTCCTCAGAAATATGTTTTTCTGCAAGCAACTCCTTGTCTTGTTGTGTAAGCATATTTTGTATTCTTAAGTGCGCAAATTAATCACGCAACAAAGTTAAGGAAAATTTCTTTTACCGTCAACAGCTCGGCTCATTTTTTTGCCAAACATTTTTATAAAGCCGCCCAACAGCCCGAATACGTCACTGTGATTGACAAGCGAAAGCATAAAATGCTAAGCCATACGAACAATATTCGCACCCTATATTATAACGTTAAAGAAAAAACCACTCCTTAAGGAAAAGACAGAAGGGTTTATCGAAAATTTTCCATATCTTCTGCGTCAGGCAAAATCAGTATTAAATATCCTTTAATTTCCATATCTTCCGTATTCGAGAAAATCACCCGTGTTTCCGCCCCGTTTTTGTTTCCCAGTCAGAAAAAAAGTTTTTTCCAGTCAGAGAAAAAGTTTTTCCTGGGCAGAGAGAAAAAATACCCTGACCAGCACCTCAAAATGAGATGAGTCAATAATGCAGAAAATCTTGCATTCGAATTGAATTAAATCTGCCAAACATGCTCGAACTTTCAATTTAATTCATTAAATTTGCACCCGAGATTGAAGACAAGAATGCAATATGAACGAGGAAACGGAATTGATTCTTCAAACCCTGCATAAGGTACAGAGTCTGACGGCTGACATCATCAGCAAAGACGACCAGGACAACATAAGCCGCATCATCATGGACAAGAGCCACGGAAATGCGGACGTCACCGAGTTGGAAAAGACTTTCGGGCTCAACCCTACCCTCTTCAACCTGCAGACTGCGCTC
This sequence comes from Bacteroidaceae bacterium, assembly GCA_963640465.1. GTDB lineage: Bacteria > Bacteroidota > Bacteroidia > Bacteroidales > Bacteroidaceae > Colivivens. The sequence goes on from CAVHYP010000052.1 coordinate 11,658, forward strand.
ATCACCATCGAGGAAATCGGTGCCAGCCGGGCCATCATCATCAGCACGCTGCTCCACGAATACGTAAAGCGAGGAGTGGTAAGCCAGGACGAAATCGGGAAACTCTTCGGCAATGACGTGATGCGCATCATCCACGGACTGCTGAAGGTGAATGAACTCTATGCAAAAAGTCCGAGCGTGGAAACCGAGAACTTCCGCGACCTACTCTTGTCGTTTGCCGAAGACATGCGCGTCATCTTTATCATCATTGCCGACCGCGTGAACCTCATGAGGCAAATCAAAGAGCGCGGATCCGAGAACGACCGCAAGAAAGTGGCAAAAGAAGCAAGCTACCTCTATGCACCGCTGGCGCACAAACTGGGACTCTACCTCATAAAGTCCGAGCTAGAGGATCTCTCGCTCAAATATCTCGAGACCGACACCTTCTATATGATCAAGGAGAAGCTCAACGCCACCAAAAAGGCACGCGACGAATATATCACAAGGTTCATCACCCCGATCGAAGAAAAACTGAAGGAAGCCGGACTCAAGTTTCACATGAAAGGACGTACAAAGAGCATCCACTCCATCTGGCAGAAGATGCAGAAGCAGAAATGTCAGTTCGAGGGAATCTACGACCTCTTTGCCATACGAATAATACTCGACTCGCCGCCCGATCGGGAGAAACCCGACTGCTGGCACGTGTACAGCATCGTGACCGACATGTACCGACCCAACCCCAAGCGTCTGCGCGACTGGCTGAGCGTGCCGAAGAGCAACGGCTACGAAAGCCTGCACACCACCGTCATGGGACCGGAGGGCAAATGGGTGGAAGTGCAGATACGCACCGAACGCATGGACGACATTGCCGAACACGGACTTGCCGCCCACTGGCGCTATAAGGGAGTGAAAGACAGCGGATCCAAACTCGAAGACTGGCTCAAGGACATACGCAGCGCACTGGAAACACAGACTCCCGACGAACAACTCGTCGACCAGTTCAAGGTGGACCTCTACAGCGACGAAGTGTTCGTCTTCACACCTAAGGGTGACCTCTTCAAACTGCCCAAGGGAGCGACAGTGCTCGACTTCGCCTTCCAGATTCACTCAAACGTGGGTCTGCACTGCTGCGGAGGAAAAGTGAACGGCAGAAACACACCAGTGAGGGCAAAGTTGCAGACGGGCGACCAAGTGGAAATCCTCACCAACCCCAACCAGTGTCCTAAGCGCGACTGGCTCAACTATGCCATCACCTCAAAAGCCAAGAGCAAGATCAGGCAGAGCCTGAACGAGCAGGAGCAACATGCAGCAGCCTTTGCAAAGGAAACACTCGAGCGAAAATTCAAGAACCGCAAACTCGAGTACGACGAAGCAGCCATGATGAAAGCCGTGAAACATCTCGGTTTTAAAAACATGACGGAGTTCTATCGCGCCATTGCCGACGAACAGATAGGAACCGACAAAGTGATCGAAGCCTACGTCGAAGAGCAGAAGCGCGCCAACAACGAACTGCCCACTGCCGAAGTGATAAGCGCATCCACATACCATCTCGCCTCTGCCACCGAACAGGCAACGAAGGCCGGAAAGGATGTGCTGCTCATAGGTAATAATATAAAAGGTGTAGCCTACAGCCTGGCAAAATGCTGCAATCCGATTTACGGCGACGACATCCTTGGATTCGTGACAGTAAGCCGTGGAATCACCATCCACCGACGCAACTGTCCCAACTGCAAGAAACTGATCGAAAAAATCGGTTACCGGTCAATCGAAGTCAACTGGGCAGACAAAGGAGGCGGACAGTTCATCATAACCCTCCACATCATAGGCAACGACGACGTGGGCATCGTAAACAATATCACCAGTATCATTGCCAAAGAGCAGAACATCCTGCTGCGAGGCATCGACATAAAATCATCCGAAGACGGACTGTTCACCGGTAACCTCACCGTCATGATCGACAGCAACACTCACCTCAATCAGTTGATAAAGAAAATAAAGACAGTGAAAGGCATAAAGAACGTAACAAGATGAAGATAACACTCCTACAAGTAGGCAAGACAGTAAGTAGCGAGTTTCAAGCCATCATCAGTGACTATGCAGGAAGAGTGGGACACTACTGTCCTTTCGATATCGTCACCATCCCCGAACTCAAGAACACCAAAGCCCTGTCGCAGGAAATGCAGAAACGGCAGGAAGGCGAACTCATCTTGAAACAACTGCAGGACAGCGATTATGTGGTGTTGCTCGACGAGCACGGCAAAGAACTGCGGAGCATCGAACTGGCAGAATGGATAGGGAAAAAGCAACAGACCGTAAGCCGACAACTCGTTTTCATCATCGGTGGACCCTATGGATTCTCGCCCGATATCTACAAACGGGCAAACGAGAAACTCTCACTTTCGAAGATGACATTCTCCCATCAGATGATTCGCATGATATTCGTCGAACAACTCTACCGGGCGTTCACCATAATCAAAGGCGAGCAATACCATCACGAATAACCGAAGACAAAGGGTATTTGCCAACCCGAGATTGCAAAACAAAGTATTAAAAGAAAAAACAAGTGTAAGCAAAGATTTTTCATCGTAATGCAATTGTCATATCAGAACAAATGTCTACCTTTGAATAAATAAGTGCGAAACAACACGCTTGAATCCGCTTATCCACAAAGAAAGTTGAACAAAAACATACAGCATCAATGAACTGAACAAGCAGTATTAAGCATAGATATTCAATGAGACAAACAACTACTTCTAATAGAAACATTATTAACAAAAAAACTTATGAGTAAAAAAACTACTTCTTTTTTGGCGTTAGTAGTAACCATGTTGTTCGCTACAAACGCAATGGCACAGAAGACATTCACTGGATCCGTGGAGTCTTATTCCACTAACAAGTACGAAGCACTACCTATCACCTTCTCTCTTACGGAGGTTGCCACAGAGCTCGGCACCGACACTGCGACATTGATAAGTGCACTTGAAGAGCAAGTTGCCAACTATGCAGACTATGCAGTCACAGGCGTCACACCAATGGTCTACGATGTAGCAAACGACACAACAAAATCCACCTACTACACACAAGGAGGTGTCGGTGGATTCTGGATGGATGCCAACTCAATCCCAATGACATGGGGAACAGGTTGCGCATGGTACAACATACTCAGCTGGGATGCAGCAACTGACGCTTTCACATTTGCTGTAGGACAATACCCAGATGCCAACAAACCAGGCGACAAACTCTCAACCACATTCGTTCTTGAATACAACGAGAAGTCTGTAAATTTCGACATCACACTCAACGTAACAGAGAAACCAGCAGTCGACGTCACTCCAGTTCTGTCAAAGCTCACCATCGTTGGAGAAGCTGAAATAACAATCGAGCAGTACGTTCGCAGCAACTACAATGCCGATGCAAAAACAGTAGTCCTTACCGATGCAGCATCAAAACTCGGACTCGACCCGGCAAAACTGTCAAGCGACCTTTCCGACTATCTCTATTGCGGTGACTATGATACATCAAACGAAATCGTAAGAGACACCTTGACCAACACATCAACTGCTACAGCAATCGGATGGTGGTTGACAGATACATTCGATGATGCAACAGGTGAGTCAACAGGAGAATGTGCATCCACAGCCTATAGCTCAACTTGCAAATTCTTCATACAAAACTTTGCATACAGCAACGACACTCTTTCATTCGAACTTGGTCAGTATCCGTCAACACTGACAGCCGGAACCAAATACTACACTTACGTATATCTAATCAGCGGCACAAATGCATTCCGCGTTAAGGTCAACTTCAACGTACTTAAGAAAGAGGCAGCAAGCGTAACATTCGACGAGATGACAAAAGTCGGTAGCCAGGAAATCGCATACATCCGCAACATTTCATTGGGTTACTCAACAGAGCAGATTGACCTCGACATTGACTCAATCACAGCCCTCTTCGGCGAAGGCGTTTCAAGCTCAGACCTTTCATTCCAGTCTTTGACTGCCGATGGTACATTGTCAGATTCTTACACAACATCTGCAACAGGCTTCTGGATGGATATGGAATCACACCCAATCGACTGGAATACCGCTACTAATACTAAGAGCTACTTCGTAGACTACTACTACAACTCAGGCGACTCATACGTTCTTATTGGTAACATGCCAAGCGTATTCGAGGGCGGTGAAACAACAACAGGTTCGCTCTACCTCGTAAACGGAGACAAGTATTACGAATTCGCAATGAAGATTCAGATGGGCGAAGAAGCTGCACCAAGCGACTACACAGTTGCTACATGCCAGACAGTTGCAACCTACGATTACGAATATCAGATTGTTCCAACAACAACAAGTTCTTATCAGAACTATGAAGAAATGGACACAACCATCTTCCTCGACATGGCAAACATCGAAAACTTGCTCGGAACAAGTAGCCCTGTATTCTATGGCGAGACATATGCTGACACAACAGGCAACATCTTCAGCAACAAATACTCTTGCACTCCGGAGCCAGGTTTCTGGATGAATGCAGACTCAACTCAGGAACATCGTTCAGTCGTTGCCACATGGGCAAACACCAACACATACGGAATCTGCTTCACAGACTCTCTGTTGCAGTTCTTCCAGTATCCAGGTTCTTCAAATGCAAAGGTTGACAATTACTATACAGATAAGTTCTATCTCGTCAACCTTCAGGACGGCAAGAAAGTTCAGTTGAACGTAACAGTTAAATACGTAGCAGAACTTGCAAAGCACGCAACAGCAGGACAAGAATTCCTTGCAGGCAAGTCACAGGGTGAAGATGGATATGCAAGCATCACTACAGTCGACCTCACTGCTATGTACACAGCATTCGGTTGCACAGCCGAAGAGTTCACAGAAGCAGGTTCATGGCTCGCACCAAACCAGAGCGGTACCTACACAGATGAGAACTACGATGCACTTGAAGGCTTCTTCTTCGATGCCGACGGAAAGACAGTTGCCGACGGAACAGAAATCATGCACGTAGGTATCAACGAAGACGGACAGCTCTGCACATACGTCATCGACAATGCAAACCTTTACAACGAATACAAGGTTAAGTTCGCTGCACTCTACAACGACCAGATGTACTACTTCACAGTTACAGTAAACCAGGACGGCATTCCAACTGGTATCGATGCAGTTGAGACAGGTGCCGAGGATTCAGGCGCAATCTATGACCTCGCAGGCCACAAGATCAGCAAGCCAGCCAAGGGTATCTATATCCAGAACGGTAAGAAGTACCTTGCAAAATAAGACAAATCTTGCAACTAGAGATATCTTATAAACAAGAAATATCTTGCGAGATAAACATTATCTGCAAAGTAAATGAGTCTTCCGAAATTTGAGGCGCATGATCTTTCAGAAATCTCAATAATGAATTTTTCATAACTTTAGAGGCGTATCCGTGAGGACACGCCTCTTTTTATGCCTGTCCTAAATCTTCACCATAGACACATCTCCCATCCCTTACCGTAGAAACGGAAAAGCCATCCGGATGGAATGAGCCAAGCGAACTAGGAGCTAGCTCTCTCCGAGAGCGTTAAAGCAAGCGTGGACTTGTGGGCTGAAAACATTGCGAGCTGCGCTCGAACGTAATCGTCTACGCTCTCGGAGAGAGCTGACTCCTAGTCAAAAACATTATTGTTGCCTGTGTCATCAATGAAATCAGTGAGAGTGTTCTTTCGTCCGCATGGCAACCTAAAACCCACCACCTTTTTACACCTTATTATATATACGCGCGCGAGGACAATAAATCTACTAATTGTAATCCCGTTCATTTTCATTCACCCAACATTCATAAATATTCACTCCACGTTCACTTTCGTTCATAAAAAGTCGAAATTTGCGAGAGTGCTTTCTCATGCTGTACAACTATAGGTCCTCATGTTGTACAACTATAGCACCTCATGCTGTACGTTCATACAACCTCATGCTGTACAACATGACAACCCCATAAAACCCATCATCATGAACCCATAAAACCCTTCATTATAAGTACCATTTGAAAGACATTGAAACAGCACAATCAAGCCACTTCAAAAGCATTCAAAAACGAGACTACTTGCAATGGCCAACGGAACTAGTTTCACTAGCCATCGAAACTAGTTTCAATGACACTTGGGACTAGTCTCATTTTTATTCAACATTAATCCCACATAATTGATGACTTTGAAATGGTAAAGCTGGACGGTCAACTCCAGCACGACTTTGAACAAATCATCGATGACAGACACAATAGGAAGGCGATAATACTGGCAAGCCAGTTGCCGATGGCTGTCTGGTACAATGTTTTCCAAAGCGAGCTCATTGCAGAGGCTTGCCTGGACAGAATCGTGCATAAAGCGATAAAATATGCCCTTTCGGGCGAGAGCTTGAGAAAAAAGTATTAACTTTGCCGCCGATACTGAAGATCACCAACGGACTGAACGGATATCACCGGAATTGGTGAACGGGTATCGGCCGGAATACGCACAGTGGCCAACGGAACTAGCTTGCTGCAAAATGCGTATTGATGCCATAGTCGAAGTGAACGTGTGACATGATAGCCACGTTCTCGCTCCAAGTTCCCAGCAACTCTTTGAGTATAGCCGCCTGTGCTTCTGCGTCCGACGGGGCAGTCATGTTGTATTTCCAACACAACAGCCGCGCCGTCTGCTGTATCTCCGATGGAATACGCATCACGTTCCCGGCGTATGGTGCATCAGCAGTGACGATGCTCCGCACGTCTTGTTTACTTTGTTCTTCGTTCATAATTCTATTTCAAATATCTTTTATCTCAGGCAACCGTATATCGACTTTGTACATTCTTATATATCCTCCTACAGTATCGAATTTGGGTTCTGTATCTTGTGTAAAAGAAAATTTTTCATTTTCCTCTTGGTCTGGATATACAATAAGGCATTTTATAGGAGGAGCAGTTTCTTCGTTAAGTCCCAATTCGTTATAAATCTTACTTAATCGGGCATAACCTGCAATTTCTCTTGCATCTTCCATACTTATAATATTTATCGGAATAGTTTCCGCTCGATTTTACGAATAAATAGAACATACCTTTACCTAAATATTATCTTTCTATGTATTTCCTATAATCTTCAACGACGACATTATTGCGTCTTGGCTTTACACGTTGCCCTGGCAGGTTAAATTGTCTCTTGACTTT
>CAVHYP010000053.1:0-13726 GCA_963640465.1 Bacteroidaceae bacterium
TTTCTCTGACTGGGGAGCAATTTTGTCCTCTCCGGAGAGGGCTTTGTGAATCACAGTGCAAAGTTACGACATGGCGGGAGGGGCAGTGTCGTCAGATGTCGCCAAATGTTCACATTTTCTTGAAAAAAAATGAGGCAGAAAAACAGCACTGGAATAGGAGCCAGTCTTCTCCGAGAGCGCGGGCGTTTGCACCCAGGGCGCCAGCTCGTCATACACCTTAATTATATGTATAATATAATGCAGCGCATGATCCTACGCTTGCTTTAATGCCGTCGGAGAAGCTTGGTTTCAATTTCTCCTCACTCCATCCGAATGGTTGCTCGTTCCTCTGTTTTGCATTGACAAATCGCAAGAAATCGGGTGTGGAGACAGTGAATGTGGTAATGAAAAACACTTTTTGGTGAAAATACTTGGTAGTCTGCTGAAAACAACCTACTTTTGCAACTGATTTGAGCGTGTTGGCCGTTTGACTGGTCGACAGATTCTGCCGGAGTGGGGCAACAGGTGCCTGCCGGTGACATAATCAGAGGGTAGAAACATAAACATAAGATATCTATGAAACGTACGTTTTTATCGGCCTTGATGTTTCTTGCCATTTGCGGACAAGTGGCAGCGCAGTCCTCCAGCACTGTAGGAGGAAAGGTCGTCGACGAGAATGGAGAACCCGTGATAGGTGCCCAGATTCAAGTGAAGGGCACTACGTTCGGGACGGTGACTGACCTGGAGGGAAACTTCACTCTGCCAAAGGCAAAACCGGGAGACACCATCATAATCAACTATGTAGGCATGGGTACGCTGACAGCCAAGGCAGCTCATGGCATGAAGGTGAAGATGCAGTCGGAGAACCAACATCTGGACGAAATCCTTGTCGTGGCTTATGGTCAGCAGACGAAATCGTCATTCACAGGTTCAGCCGGTGTGGTTGATGCCGGAACCATCGCTTCACGGTCGGTGAACAATGTGGCAGACGCACTCGAAGGGCAAGTTGCCGGTGTGCAGATGTACAAAAGTTCGGGCGACCCTTCAGCCACTCCTTCATTCCTCATACGCGGTGTCAGTTCCATCAATGCCAGTCAGACTCCTCTCATCATAGTCGACGGCGCTCCGTTTGCCGGTTCGTGGAACGACATCAACCCAGCCGATGTGGCTTCCATCACCGTGCTGAAAGACGCTGCATCAAATGCACTCTACGGTGCGCGCGGCGCTAACGGTGTCATCATGGTGACAACCAAGTCACCGCAGAAGGGAAAGACAGTGGTGACCCTCGATGCCAAATGGGGAAGTACGAGCCGCGCTTCCGAGACTTATGACATGGTAAGCGACCCGGGACAGTACTACGAGATGCAATACAAGTCCATTTACAACAAGAAAATATCCGACGGAATGTCGGCATACAATGCCCATGTGGCAGCCAACTCAGTGCTGGGAAACAACAACGCTTCATCGGGAGGACTGGGCTACATGTGCTACACAGTGCCCGACGGCCAGTTCCTGATTGGCGACAACGGCAAGTTGAACCCGAACGCCACTCTTGGCAAGGTCATCGAGTACGAAGGGCAGAAATACACCATCACTCCCGACGACTGGCTCGACGAATCATTGCGCCACACCATGCGCCAGGAATACAACGTCAACGTGAACGGCGGCAACGACGCATCGCAGTTCTATGCCTCTCTGGGCTATCTCGACGAACCGGGCATTGCATACGGATCGGGCATGAAGCGCTACACCGCACGACTCAAATCGAACCTGAAAGCCAACGACTGGCTGAAGGTGGGCGGCAACGTGAACTATGCCCACACAGTGAGCGACATGGCATCAAGCGGTTCGGGCTACAACATCTTCTATGCAGCCAGCCGCGTTGCCCCAATCTATCCCCTCTACATACGCGACGGGGAGGGCAACATCATGACAGACCTCAACGGAAAGATGTATGACTACGGCGACGGCACCAATGCAGGACTCTCGCGCCCGCTGGTGGAGAAGAAAACCAATCCGCTGAAGGATGATCGGATCCAGACCAACAACTCAGTGATCAACTCATTCCAGCTGGCAGGTTTCGCCGACATCACCCCTACATTCATCGAAGGACTGAAAATCACGCTCAACGGAACAGTGAGCGACTACGAATACCGCTACACATCCACCACTCAGCCATTCTACGGATGGAGCGCAGCGTCCTATCCCGACGGATATGTCAGCAAATACCACTACCGCTCCTATGCAGTCAACTTCCAGCAGCTGGTGAACTATTCAAAAAGTTTCGGCTTCCACAACATGACACTCCTCCTCGGACATGAGAACAACCGATCGGTAACGGAAGACATCTCCGCATCGCGCACCGGCATGATTTCATACTACGGCAACCAGGAACTGAGCGGCGCCATCAAGGAAAACTCCGGCAACTCAACACAGAGCAATTACAACACCGAGGGCTACTTCTTCCGCGGACTCTACGACTACGACGGCAAGTACTTCGGACAACTCTCTTACCGCCGCGACGCATCATCGCGCTTCGCACCTTCAAACCGGTGGGGCGACTTCTACTCATTGGGCGGCGCATGGATTCTCACCAAGGAAAACTGGATGGAGAAAACAAGCAACTGGCTCGACATGTTGAAGGTGAAACTCTCATTCGGACAGCAGGGCAACGACGGAATAGGCGATTACCTCTACCGTGACCTGTATGAGATCCGCAACAACAACGGAGAGGTGGCAGTCACCACCTCAAGCAAGGGAAACCCCGACATCACTTGGGAAACCAATACCAACGTGAACCTTGGCACAGAGTTCGCCCTGTTCAAAAACAGACTGACCGGTAGCCTCGAGTACTTCTACCGCAAGACCACCGACATGCTCAGCTACGTCTACTTCCCGAAGTCCTACGGATATGACGGACGCTATGAGAACGTGGGCGACATGGTGAACCGCGGCGTGGAACTCTCGCTCGTCTACAATGCCATCCGTACGAAGGACCTGACATGGAGCATCAATCTGAATGCCACACACTACCGCAACAAGATCACAAAACTCAACCCCGAGAACAGAAGCTCAGTGCTGGACGGCCACCAGGGATATGTGTCCAACTACAATTTCTATGGCGAAGGACTGCCAATCTACACATGGCGTGTGCCTAAGTACGCAGGTGTGGCAGAAGACGGACAGTCGATGTGGTACGTGACCGACAGCGAAGGCAAGACCACTACCACAACCACTTACAGCGAAGCAACCTATTATGCTTGCGGCGACCCGACACCGGACGTCTACGGCGGTTTCGGCACAACAGTCAACTTCAAGGGATTTGACTTCACCATCAACTTCTCCTACTCAGTGGGCGGCAAAGTGTTCGACTACGGCTACCAGAACCTGATGGCTTGCCCTTCAAGTTCACAAAACGGATTCAACTTCCACAAGGACCTGCTCAATGCATGGTCGGAAGACAACACCGGCTCCAACATTCCCCGCCTGCAGTTTGGCGACACCTATGCCAATTCCGGTTCCGACCGCTTCCTCATCAACGGCAGCTGGCTGAGCCTGCAGAACATAAGCCTTGGCTACACATTGCCAAAATCACTCACCTCACGCGCAGGACTGGGCAACGTACGTGTGTATGCGACAGCAGACAACGTCTGTCTCTGGTCAAAACGCAAGGGACTCGACCCTCGCACCAGTTCTACCGGTTCACCGGGTACAGAGAACTACTCGTTCACACGCACCATCACTGCCGGAGTCACACTTCAGTTCTAACCACTTAAACTAAAGGAAACGAATATGAACAAGCGAATAAAGAATTTGAAAATATTGCCATTCATGATAGTTGCAGCCTCACTGATGCAGGGCTGCATCGAAGAAGAATTCCCTACGGACGCTGTAACTGATGCCCAGCTCAACCAGTCGTCCAGCCCGGCCAAGAGCCTTCTCAACGGACTCAATGCCATGATGGTCGACCAGTTCACCTATAACGGCGACCAGCTGGCTTACGACTGGGGCTATCCCTGCCAGATGATCATCAGAGATATCCTTGGCGGTGACGAACCGGTGGTGGGATACAATGGCGACGGATCTTCGGGCGACTACCTCTATTGGATTGCCGACAACTCATACCTCTCCGTTCCGTCACTCTACACCTATTCTTATTACTATGACTTGATTGCCAATGCAAATAAGATGGTGGCAAACTACGGCGGCGAGGACTCCAAATACAAGAGCTATGTGGGAGCAGCACTGACATACCGCGCACTGGCTTATCTCGACCTGGCACGCATGTATGAATTCAAGACAACTGGTTTTACCACCCTTGACAGCAAGGCAGAGAAAGTGTTGGGACTCACAGTGCCTATCGTAGACGAGAACACCACGAAAGACCAGTCGAAGAACAATCCGCGTGCACCGTTCTACAAGATGTACCGTTTCATCATGAACGACCTGAACACAGCCGAGAACTATATGGAAGGGTTCGACCGCGGTTCATCAAAGGTGACTCCCGACCAGAGCGTGGTCTATGGCTTGAAAGCCCGTCTGTGGCTGGAGATGGCTTCACGCTTCGACCAGTCGTCGAAGGACCTCGACACACTGATCCTTCATGAGAACGACAACGACGGATACACAGCACTCGGCATCTCGTCAGCCAACGACTGCTATGCCAAGGCTGCAGAATATGCAAAGAAAGCCATGGATACCAACGGCTACTATCCATTGACCAAGGACGAATGGCACAACAGCAAGACAGGATTCAACACCGCCAACCACGCATGGATGTGGGCTGCATCAATGCGTAGCAAGGAGATGATAAGTTACCAGTGGTACACATGGACTTGCTGGATGTCGCCCGAGTCTCCAACCTTCTCATGGGGACAGTATTTCGACAGCTACCGGGCAATCGACAAGTCGCTCTTCGACAAAATCAACCGCAACGACTGGCGCCGCAAGACATGGGTCGCACCTATCGATGCAGGAACGAACTCCGACAAAGCCATTCCCGACGGTTACAGCACAATCCTGGACTACAACGAATGGGCTGTGCTCCCTGCATACACAGCACTGAAATTCCGCATCAACAACGGCGACAACTCCGACTATCAGGTGGGAATGCTTACCGACATACCATTGATGCGTGTGGAAGAGATGTACTTCATCTATGCCGAGGCAACTGCCCACACCAGCGGCGTTGAGGCAGGCAAAGCCATCCTGGAAGACTTCATGACCAACCATCGCTACAACTCAGGAAAGACATACAGATGCAGCGCTACGGATATGGACGGATTCATCACAGAACTTCTGCAGCAGAAGCGCGTGGAACTCTGGGGTGAAGGACTGGTTTACTTCGACAACAAACGCTTGGCACGACAAATCAAGCGCTACTACAAAGACTCCAACTATCCAACTTCCTATCAGCTCAACTCAATGAAAGGTTATGTGGCTCCGTGGTTGAACTACTACATCTACGACTATGAGCGCGACAACAACCAGGCTGTGGTTCTCAACCCAGACCCGTCGAACACAGTGACCTATCAGACAGACTATTGATATCATATAGACTATTGATAATTAAATGAAGACAGACTATTGACAATTAAATGAAGACAAACATGAAGAAGTTCTCATTTCCAGGATACGCAGTAGGCATGCTCGGACTGTGCCTCGCTCTCAACCTCGCATCGTGCAGCGACGATGACGACTACTCAGCAGGTTCCCCGACTCAGCAAGGTGCAGTAGGCGCTTACTTCGACAGCAACAACACTATATCGTTCGTACTCACCCCGGAGGATGAAACAGTTGAACTGACCGTTTCACGCACCAAGACCGACACAGCGTGTGTTGTGCCAATCTCCATGGTAAGCGGCGATGCAGAGGCAATAAAAGTGCCGGAAAGCCTTGCGTTTGCAACCGGCGATTCAACCCAAACTCTGACCATCAGCCTCAACGGACTGGCAATGAAGAAGACCTACAACTTCAAGTTGGCTATCGGCGAGTCAGCTGCCGACCACTATTCTGCCACACAGAACGGAACAACCGTGTACAGCGGTTCGCTCATCGTGTCAAAGTGGAAACAGCTGAAGGACAACATCACTTTCTACTATTATCAGAACGACAAGCTCCCGGAGAACACTTCTGAACTTTGGCAGCTCGATGGTGTGAACAATTTCTACTTCACCAACTTCCTGGGCAGCGGTGAGGACATGTACTTCTCAATCAGCGGAGGCTCGGGAATGGATCTCGATGACATGACGACATTGACTGGAGAAATCGTTCCGTTCAATGGCAAGGGTGCAGCTACCTTCGACTACTCTACCTACAAGATGCACTACGTTTGGCTCGGACTCGACGAGAACGGCTATGACATCTACAACTGGAGCGTTGGTGACACCAGCATCAGCAGTTTCGGCTGGTATGGCGGCTACGACTATGCAGCCGATTCATGGATTGACTGCAGCCAGAACTATGTCTACCTCAAGGGCTACATCAATTCTGCCAAGGTAACTGGCTATGTCGATGTATATGGCGTGTGGAAATAAAACACACACGCCCCCGACTATCACCAAACAAAAGTATGTGACAATGCCGGCTATCACAAAACAAAGGCAAGTGACAATGCAGATTATCACCAAACAAAGATAAGTGACACCAAACACAATATGTTTAACATCTAAATTTTTATGCGTATGAAAAGATTTACTTTAGTAATGATGGCAGCTCTTTGCTGCTTGATGAGCCGTGCAGGCGGTCTCACTGTTGACGACTTGGTCGGTGTATACTCTGTTAAGGCAACAGGTTCAGAGTATATTACAGACTACAGTACTGCTACTGACATGTCTACAAAGTCTTACAGCGTGGAAATCACCAGGAATGACGATGGAACAATGACTATCAACAACCTGCTTGGTTTCGGCTCTCAGTTGACTGGTACATTGAATTCCGAGGACTTGACAATCACTGTTGCTCCAGGTACTGTTGCAACATACTACACTTTCGCATCTTCTACAAGTGCAACACAGAGCGTTGTGGCTGAGATCAGTGGTAGTGACGACAGCAGAAAGATTTCATTCTATGATTTTGATGCATGGTACAGTGGGTACGGCTATATGGGCTCAGGCGCTGAAGTCGTATTGACAAAGACCAATATATCATTGGAGTGGTCAGTAGAAGGTACACTTACTTACAATGATGACGACAAGAAAGCAGATTATCATGTAGCAAGAACAACTCTTTCCAAGTATTCAGGTGCAGACGACTATGACTACATCCTGAAGTTTGACTATGAATATGCCAATCCTGCCGAGATGAAGTTCAAGGTTGCAGAAAGTGGTCAGATTTCTTATGCCAACGGTTTCTATTCAAAGGAAACTGGAACATACTACTATTACACTTATGCAGACAACTACTGCATGTTCGTGTACAACGGAGAGTATGCAACATTATCTGGTGACAAAGACGGTGGTGAAATCTATATTTGGGGCGAAGAGTACAGTGCAACAGATTTCGTGCGCTCTGGCTATATCTCATTCATGTGGGGTACAAAAGACGGCATCTCATCCGTTGCTGCAGATGACTCATTCGACGCATCAGCTCCAGTCTACGACCTCTCAGGACGCAAGATTTCAAAGCCTTCAACAGGCATCTACATCCAGGACGGCAAGAAGTTCTTCGTAAAGTAACAGGCATAGTCATGGCAAGATAATGTGACATGAACAAGTCATTCACTATTCTTTTATATCTGCTTCTTTTTTCAGTTCCGGCACTCTCGCAAGAGGACCATGGGACTGCAAAAGAAGCAGTTTCTGTTTCTGCTCCCAACGGACGCAAAGCAGACGGTAAACGCATCTCGCCCATACCCGAAGGCTGCAAGCCCGAAGTACCGCACTTCATCCATACCACATGGGGACAAGATGCACCTTACAGCAACGAAACTCCCACAGATTCCACAGGCACGCACTGCTGCACCGGTTGTGTGGCAACATCGCTTGCTCAGATTATGAACTACTACCGCTATCCCGACAAACTTGCCGACGGCACAGAGATTGACTGGGCATCGATGCGCAACTCCTACTCCGGCGAATATTCAGAGATCGAGGGTAGGGCAGTCGCCCTGCTTATGGCACGATGTGGCAAGGCGGTGAAGATGCACTACGGAGTGAAGGTGAGCCTCACCTATCCCAAGGAAACTGCTGACGGCGTGGTGCGTGAGTTTGGTTATATCGTCAAGGACTATGGCTACAAGGATTATCCCAACAATCCCAACTATGATGATGCCAAGTGGAAGGAAGTGGTGTACCGTGAGCTCAGTGCCGGTCGCCCAGTTCTTTATGGCGGCACATCCTACAAGCATGGTCCCGATGATTACTTCTCCCACTCGTTCATTCTCGATGGGTATGACAGGGAAGGACGGGTACACGTCAACTACGGTTTGAACGGCAATGGCAATGGCTATTACGATTTGGACCGCCTGCCACTCAAATGTGACGGCATCGACGAGGAATTCGATACTTACCAGACACTCGTCGTCATCCATCGTCCTGAAGATGGACCGATAGAATATGATTTGAAACCGATAGGGAAATAATCTACCCCTAAATCCTCCCCAAAAATGAAGGACTTACTATCCGAATGAAAGTGGACGGGAAAGCTGACTGAAATAGGAACTTGTCCTCTTTGAGGGAGTAAAAGTGAGCGTGGGCTTGTGAACTGTTTATTATTAGTAGGTGCGGGCTGTGCTCGAGTGTCATCGGGATGGCTACCTCAAAACCTAAAACCTAAAATATTTTTGGCTAACTCCTACATGGTGAGCAAGGCTTAAATCACACGTCTGTTTGTATAGTTCGATTCGTCCGTTCGTATAGCCAGCTACGTCCGCTTGTCCTGTTCAACACGACCGCTTGTATAGCACGATACGTCCGCTTGTCCTGTTCAACACGTCCGTTCGTATAGCCAGCTACGATTGCTTGTCCGGCTCAACACGACCGCTTGTATTTTGGACTTTCAGTGGAGGCAGTACATGAAACTAATTATTTCATCTTTTCATGCAAGAGAACAAATGGGGCTGTGCCTCTTGGCACAACCCCTATATCATAGCCTTTCGTTCTATAATTTGTTTGGCTTAGCCAAATTTTGTCTGTCTGTTATCTCTTCCTTATTTATATATATACGTGTTCATTGAGTGAGGGGCGAGGCTGTCGCTGAGATTGCGTCCTGCGATGTCGACTGACAGTTGTTGGGCGCTGTCGGAGGTGTTGCCTGCCACCACTGCGTAGCCGCCTTTGTCGAGGTGGAACACTACTGCCATCACTCCTTCGCTGGTCTTTGGCAGATAGCCTACCATCTGACTGCCTGGTGTGACATAGTGAGAGAAATGTTTCACTGCATAGTATTCGGCTGTGTAGCGCAACTTGCGTGTCTTGCTGTCGACTTGTATAAGTGCGTTCTGGCTCCATCCCCAGGCACTGGTGCCGCGGTCTGTCAGTATGAAGTTCCAGTTGTACCACTCGTCACATCCCTGACCTGCATTGTCGGTGATGAGGAAGAAGGTGCGCTCGGCTCCGCTCCAGTCCATGTTGCCGTTGCCGCATTCGTTTTCCGAGCAGATGTAGTGGTAGTCGGGGTATTGCTTGCGTATGGCAGGCAGTATTTCCCGTCCTTCCCATTGGAATGCCACTCCGTCAATGCACTTGCGCAGTCCTTCGTCGGAAAGTAGTCTCTCCACATGGTCCTGACGGTTGGAGTTGATGGTGCCGAGATAGAGCCTCACGTCGGGATGCTGCTTGCGCAGGGTGGGCGAGAGGTAGTCGCGGTTGAAGCGGATAGTACCTTCTGCAGTCCACGGGCAACCGGGATAAGGAGTGTAGGAATATGCTTCGTTTTGATAAATCACCATATCGATGGGAATTCCTTGTTCTTTGTAGGCTGAGATGAACTTGCAGAAGTAGTTGGCGTAGGCCTGCAGATAGCGCGGGTCTTGGATGAAATAGTCTTGTGTGGCAAGGCGGTGCGGGAATTTGCCGTTGCGTTCGCCAAGGAACTTCATCTCATCTTCGTCGATGCCTTCTACTGTGCCGTAAAGGAGATAGTCAATTTGTGGATTGGCTTTGTTGTACTTGCTGCTCACCACTGGATAGTCTCCCGTAATCTTCATCCATGATGGCGGACTCCAAGGCGAAGCCCAGCAGGCGAGGTTGGGGTAGTACTTCTGTGCTGCGCGAATCATTGGGATGACAGAGCTCTTGTCGCGGTCGATGTTGAAGTAACGCAACTCGAGGTCGCCCTGCACTTCGTCGCAACTGTACCATGAGTAGCCGTAGTCGCTGGCATTCATGGCGATGCGTCCGCGGGTGAAATGGAGGTCACCCTGTGGTGAGAACACGTTGCGTAGCACTTCATCCTGCTCGTCGCGTGTGAGCATCAGCAGTGCTTCCCAGTCGCGCTCGTTGAAGGTCGTTCCCCATGCTCTCCATGCCACGCCCTGGGCGTTGGCATCGACATTGAGTTGTGCTCCTGCATTTGCCTTCTTCTGCATTTTCACTTTTGACTGTACCCATTCATTGCCTTCGGTTGTAGTGATCTTGGTTACTGTCTGGGCAACCAGTGCCGTAGGAAATGCTACGGCAACGGCTGCGAGTTGAATTATTGTCTTAGCTTTCATATATGATGATAGTTTAAAAATGATTATTCATGTGCGATGGCCTGTGATTATTCATGTATGATGGCCTGTAAATGATTATCTCACTGCTATTTTCATCTGCTTGCCTTGACTCTTTACTATGTAGATGCCGGCAGGCAGGTTGCTGGTGCTGCTCATCTTGGTTCCGTCGAGTCGGTAGACAGCTTCTGCATTGCCCATGATGCAGCCTTTACCTCCGCGTGCCCATGTGTTGTCGGCATTTATTTCGTCAATGCCTGAGGCTGTATCGGCTGAGATGTAGAAGAGTTGGAAATCGTCGGCTGACATCCATGTGCCGGTGAACTTCTGCTCTCCGGTGATATACATGTCGTTGGTGAATCCGATGGTGAGCACTCCGTCGGTGACGCAGATGCTGTCAATCGTGTATGTCCCCCATCCGTGGTCAGCGGCTTGTTGCCACTCTTCGTTTGGTGTTACCTCGGTCTTGAGATACTGGTTGGCAGTCTGTGCAGTGATGAATACTCCATTGCCGTCGGTGCGCGACTTGGCAATCAGACGGTAGGTGCCGTTGGGCAAATTGCGGAGTGTCTGGTGACCGGTGTACCATAGGTTGCCTACTGTGGAATTGTAGGAATCGAAATATGTGTTGGATGTGTCGCCGCTGTAGTGCAGACCGCTCTTGATTTTTGCATCGCCGTTGGTCACTGAGAGTTGCCATCCAGCTTCAGCCTCTGCTCCTGCATTCTCTATGTAGAACGAGAAGTCGGTGGTCTCGCTTGGCTTCTGCGTCAGTCTGACTTCCGTAATCTTTTTCTGCAACTGACGTGTGAGGTCGTCTACTTCGGTCTGCTGTGTGAGTGAAGGCAACAGTACTTCCTGTTCGTTGATGAGGTTGAGCAATGAGAGAAGTGAGTCTTCAGCACAGTTTGCCTCGTCAATCAGAAGTTGTGCTTCGTCTTTCACCTTATTGTATTCATCGAATTCTGGCTGGAAGGTGTAGACTGGAATGGTGTCGGCGGAATTCATCTCCACATGGTTGAGTACGAAGTTGGTGACGCAGAACCATCCTTTGGTGCTGCCGCCCGAGGTGGAGGCATAGCCGATGCGCAGTTTGCCGTCGGTGCCGACGATGATGGTGTCGGTAGTCTGCTGCTCCCATCCTGCGGCTGTGTTCCATATTGCCACTTCCTTGACGGGTGAAACTGCAGTGTCGCCTTGTGTCATGAGGTAGGCGTGCTGGTCGGATATTTCGCCCGGACCGCACATGGAGAGGCATGAGATGGTGTAGGCACCTGGCTCGAGCCCGGTGAGGTCTTGGTGGATGTCCATTGATGTGAAATTGTTCGACCAGTTGTTCCAGCAGGTCTTTCCTGCAATGGTGTTTGTGCGGAAGTCGCCATTGACGCTTACGTTGTCGGTGCTCCATCCATTGCTTCCGTCTGTGAAGTTGGGGTTCTGGATGGTGTTGTGCGCTTCATTGCCGATGCCGATTACGTTCTTTACGGACTCTATCAGTGCATCGAGGCTTCCCGAGTCGTTGTTTTCAGCCTTGTTTATTGCATCGTTGAGCTTTGCCTTTTGGTCTGTTTCAAGACTCTTGCTTTCAATGGTAGTCAGTCCCTTGGCTTCCTCGAGCATCACTTGCCGAAGTGAGCTGTCGTTGCCCACCACATAGCTTGTGAATGAATTGGCCGGGAGTGTGGCAGTGAGATATGAGCCGTCCACATCCATGGTCAGAGTCTTCTGCGATGTGGATGTGTTGCCTGCCACAATGACGATGGCTCCGCCTGGAGTCAGTGCTGAGAGCACGAGGTTTGCTTCGTCAGTTGCCAGAATCTTTGAGCCTGGAGGAATAAGATGGCTGTAGTGCTTGAATGCGTAGTATTCAGCAGTGTAGTTAGGCTGATTGTTGGCTGAATTTACTTGCACAAGTGCATTCTGTTTCCATCCCCAAGTACTGATACCATTGTCTTTGAGTATTGCGTTCCAGTAGGTGTATGTGGTCACACGGTTGGCTAGATAGTGGTTGATGAGGCTGAATGTGTGTGCTGCTGCGTTCCAGTCGAATGTGCTGCTGCCACACTCGCTCTCTGTCATCACTGCCTCGTATTCGGGATGACGTGTCATGATTTCGTTGATGGCTGTTCCGCCTTCCCATTGGAAACCAATCCTCGTGCAGTATTTACCGATATTTGGTGTGGTGAGAATCTGCTCGAAGACATCAACGCTGGCTGTGTTCATAGTGCCGACGATGAGCGATACTTCGGGATGGTGTTCTGCGAAGTAGGGACCGAGATAGTTGGCAAGGAATTTGCCGGTGGTGACTGCTTTCCATGAACATCCGGGGTAGGGGGTGTTGGAGTAAGCCTCGTTCTGGTAAGCCAGTGAGGTGATGTCGATGCCCTCGTCCTTGTAGGCTTCGATGAACTTGCTGAAGTAGAGACAATAGGCGTTGTAGTACTTGTCTTCAGCAATGAACTGGTCGTTGAAATAAGGTGCAACTCCGAAGGGGCAGCCGTTGGTGCTGGTCTTCTGTTGGGCATAGTGCTTGTTGGTCTTCATCCATTGTGGTGGACTCCAGGGCGAAGCCCAGAATGTCATGTCTGGACATTCTGCCTGCGCCAGTTTGATGGACGGGATGACTGCCTCCTTGTCGCGGGTGATGTTGAAGTTCTCCATTTCGAAGTCTCCGTCGGTCTCGTTGCAGCTGTACCAGTCGCGTGCATAGTCGCTTGCTCCGATTGGAATTCTGCCGACGGTCAGGCGCAAGTCACCGTAAGGATTGAACGCACGCTTCACGAAGAGTTGTTTGTTGGTTTGGTTCATGAGATTGTAGGCGTCGTAGTCCAGCTCGTTGAAGCATGTGCCCCATCCCTTGAATGTCTGCTTTGCTTGGTTGCTCTTGATGATAATCTGTGGGGTGCCCACCACTTTGTCGGACACTTCCACTGTTGACATCTTCCAGTAGTTGCCGTTTGTCGACCGGAACATCAGTGCCTGGTGATTGTCGGCTGAGGCGTAGATGGAAAATGCAGTCAGTGCAGTTGTGAGTAGTAATGTTTTATGTTCCATACGTTATTGGTTTGGTTTGTTGACGCTGCAAATTTAGTTTGC
>CAVHYP010000053.1:13736-18575 GCA_963640465.1 Bacteroidaceae bacterium
TTGTATTAAACTGACGTTTATATCGGTAACCAACAATGAAACTCTGTGTTTCTGTGGAGGCTTGTTACATTTGTTGTGTGGTTTTGTTACGTGGAAGGCTATCCTTTACTTGTATATTCGGTTGGCAAGACCCCGAATTTCTGCTTGAAACACTTGGAGAAATATCCGGATGATGAGAATCCTACGTGTTCTGCCACTTCGGTGATTGGCATCTTCGGTCCGTGGAGAATGAGTTGCGCAGCTTTCTTGAGCCGGATGTCGCGTATGAATTCAGATGGAGTGAGTCCGGTTTGTGTCTGTATCTTGCGGTAGAGGTTCATGCGGCTCATGCACAGTTCTTCGGCAAGGCGTTCCACGTTGAAGCCGGTGTCGTCCAGGTGCTGCTCCACCGATGTGATGGCTTGGCGCAAGAACTGCTCGTCGAACTTGGCTTTGTTTGTTTCTTCGGGCTGCAGGTTGATTTCGCAGAGCGAAAGTTCCTTGCGCTTTTTCTGCAGGGTCTCGAGCCAATGGATGCGGCGGTTCAGATACCACAGACCGGCAACCGTGCCCAAAACCATTACTATATATATAAGGTGTGCCCACCATGCCTCATACCAGTAGGGCGGACGCTCAATCTCAAGGCATTGCCATTCCGTGCCCCAACATCCGTCGGTGTCGGTGGCTTTTGCCTCCAGCTGGTATGTGCCCTTGGGCAGGTCGGCAATGATGATGGTGTTTACTCCTTGCGGCAGATAAATCCATTCCTTGTTCTGCCCCTTCAGCCGGTAGGCATAGGAAATCTCACTGGCATGGAGCACATCGAGGGTGGAGAGCCGGATGGTGAACATGTGTTTGTCTCTTGGTATCTGTAGCGTCTTTTGTCCCTGCCCTATGAGACATACTGAGTCGTCCATGGCAATAGATGTGACGATGGGACGGACGCTTTGGCTGGCATCGTTGTTGAGCGCCTGCGAGGAGTTGATGGCACAGAATGCTCCCGCTCCGTTGAGCAGCATGCCGTTTTGCGTAGGTTCGAGACTGTAGAAGTAACTTACGTTGATGAAGGGGTTGGTGTTGCGGAATATGCGGAAGGCATGGTTTTGCGGATTGTGTTCGATGGCATATTGGTCTGCCAGTATCCACACGTGTCCCATGTGGTCGGTCTTGATGTCTTTGATCATGTCACCGTTGGCAAGGCTCATCTCTTCGTCTTTTTCCAGGCTTGCACCGTTGCTGTCAAGGGTATAGACGCTGCCTTGCATGGTGGCTGCAATCAGCGTGGAGCCATTGATCATGGCAAGCGAGTTGAAGTTCTTCTCGTTTTGGCTGATGCGCTTCAACTGTCCTTTGTCCTCCTGCTTCCACACACCTTGTCCCTCAACGATGGCATAGACTGTTTGGTCGTCGGCTACAGCCAGGCTGATTACTTTGCCTTCGGTCTTTGCCGCTTGCTTCATCTGTCCGCTGATGGTGGCATAGCAATAGATGGCATCGTTGGTGCCTATCCATAAATGTCCGTCGCCCTTGTCGCAGAGGCTGAGAATGTCCCCTTCGGTGGAAGCAATCTGCTTTTCCTCCACTTTGCCGGCTGTGCAGGTGATCCAGTATAGCCGGTTGCTTTCTACTGCCCAGATGCCGCCTTTGTCCTTTCTCTGTGTGATACATCTTTGGAAATTGTGGAAGTTTGCTTTCGTTATGCGTTCTGCCGATGGGTCGTAGTGGGTCAGTCCGATACGTCCTTGCCAAATCCAAAAGCCGTCGGCATCTGCCACCACCTGGTCTGCCAGCAACGGGAAACCGGTCAGTGTGCTCATTGGCGGCACTGTGTAGTTGTTTATCTGGTTGTTGTCGGTAGATATGACAAAGGTGTGGGGTGTGAATCCCGACACATAGAGATTGCCGTTGCGGTCCTCTGTCATATGGTCGAGAATCTTGTTTCCTCGTGGGATAAACCGGTCGGTGGACATGGGCTGGAGCATCTTTCCTTGTATGGTGTAGGCATAGATGTTGTCCATCGTTGTTGTCCAGAGGATGCCCTGGCTGCTGTCGATGCGGATGTCAATCACTTGTTGCTTTCTATCCGATCCTTGCGTGGCAGGTTGCAGCGTCATTCTGCCTGCTTTAGGTTCGTAATAGCCGATGCCGCGTCCCCATGTACTTACCCAGTAGCAGTCTGGTTCGTGGGCTTTCACCATGTTTGCAGGCCAGGTGTCGAGTATCCAGGGCTGCTGATGGAAATTGCATCTGCCGGCATCGAAGTCTTGCTTGTCCATGGCATAAAGTCTGTCGCCCCAAACGGAAATCCATAGGCGGTTGCCGTCGTCGAAGAATTGGTTGAGCGAACCCTTGGTCTTGCTGTTCGACAGAATCTTGCCTTGTGTATTGCAGCAGAAGATGTCTCTGCCGGAGTTTACCCAGATGCGTCCTTTCCTGTCGCAGTAGATGGCGTCGATGTTCTTGTCCATCAGTTCCTTCACGGGTTGGGAGAGTGAATAGTGGGCTTTGTCGATACAGTAGAGTCCCTGGCGTGTGCCGAACCAAATCCGGTTGTCGTGTCCTTCGGTGATGCACGTCACATTGTTGCTGTTGATGAATCGTGACGATTTGTTGCAGTTGCGCCACACTTCAATCTGATAGCCGTTGTCGCGGCAGAGTCCGCCTCCGCTGGTGCCATACCACATGAAGCCTTCGCTGTCCTGCATTATGCAGTGGATGCTTGCCACGGGGAGTTGTGCTTGTGTAGGCAGTTCGCTCACCACGTATTGTTGCGCCTGCATCTTGCAGCCCAAGCCGAGGAGCATGAGCAGAAGTAGGGTAGTGTGTCCGAGTCTTTTCGTTGCGTGCATTTTGTCCTTTCTTGATTTTCTCCTGTTGACAATGACTGCCAATCCGGACGAATCAGTTATTGGTCTGCAAATTTACACAAAAAGATTGACTTGACAAGCATATGGGGTAAATTAGAAGACGCAAGCACATGCGAACTAGTAGCTAGCCCTCTCCGAGAGTGTTATTCTCGACATACGTAGTCAGAAACTTTCTTTGTTCAATATCTCCTCATGCAAACCAAAACTTTCACTTATTTTCATTCGAAAAGCCTCGAAAAGCTTCGTTCATGACAGTTGTGACAATAAGACAGTAAAAAAATAAGGTACCCATATATTGGCTCTTTTGCCGTTTGTGCCATTTATATGATTAATAATTAGATAGTTGTATAGAAAACTAAAGGAAAGCATAAAAGTAGAGGTGCCAATCTTTTTCTGAAAGTGGAAAGGTAGGTCCTGAAAATTCAACCAAAACCATTGGCCATTGAAAGAAAAACCTTATATTTGCATCCGTGATGCAGTAAAACAATAAATGAACGCAACAAGATATGGCAGAAAAGAGCTTACAATACAACGGCGTTCGCATGGTAGACCATTACCTTGGAGTTTCTTGGTCTGCCAAAACAAAAATTTGTTTGTGTCGAAATATGAACTTTATCTCCCCAATAAAGAGGAATTGCGCCGACTTGTTGACTGGATATTGGGTAAACAACATACGGTAATAATAGAAGGACTATGAAAAAAGGATTGAAGAAATTTCTAAAGTGGGGATGTGGTACAGTAGCCGCACTTTTTCTCGTGCTTGTTTTGCTAGTAGCGCTTTCGATTTATGGCATGACCATGGACGGTAGGATAGCAAAAGATCCGGAACGGATTGCTGCAGAGGCAGACTTCGATTTGCCAGACTATGTGATTGTCAGGCAATCAGACAATATGGATAGGGGGTCAAGTGCATGGTCGCAGTACACGTGGAAACTCCGGTTGAAAGAGCCGCTGTCGGATAATGACTTGGAAAAACTTCAGAGACTCGTGAAGAAAAACAGCTATTGGACTTACAATGCAGCTGAGAATACGTATGTTTACCTTGAAGAAGGAGATGTTATCAATGGGGAACGCAGCATGTCGGTGTCTGTCCATATTTATGACGACCATGTAACCGTAGAGATGTATTATTGTTGGTGGGATGATGAGTGGTAATTGACAAAGGCTGGTAAGAGCACGATAGTGCTCATCGCGCAATGCGAATAGTACTCGTTGCCCAATAAAAGCATAAACGTCCAACGAAAGCATAAGCGCTAGGAGCTAGCTCTCTCCGAGAGCGTCAAAGCGAGCGTGGGCTTGTGCGCTGAAAACATTGCGAGCTGCGCTCTAGTGCAATCGTCTACGGTTTCGGAGAAACCTGACTCCTATGAGGAATGACTTTTCACTCCTCTTTTTTTTGTACCTGTTTACAATCCGAAAATGGACTGAAACTGACAAAAGAATCAAGGAAAAGAGAGATTTTGGACTTCAATTCCAGACTTATCTAGACTTTTACCAGAACTATCGGATTCAGAAAATCAATCACGACTTTCAATAGATGATACCATAAGATTTATGACTTAACACCGCAAAATATCCGACTTAGCACCACAAACCGAAAAACTTAGCACCACATCCCAAAAACTTAGCACCACAAGCACCACAAGGCGGTTGTGGTGCTTTCTTTTTCCCCCTAACTTTGCACCCGTCAAAACGAAAAGGCAGAAGCCGCCCGGCAGTCGGGTGACAGCCACTAAAAACCTTGACACATTATTATATGCAAAGCAAAGAAACACACATCATCGAGATGGATGTAAGCATCACGATTCATGCGAGATGCGAAAGGACGGAGAGTGTTGTAAGAGGAGAAGCCTCTCCTAAATCCTCCCCTGAAGGAAAGGACTTACCATCCGGACGCAGGCTAGAAGCACATGCGCTAGGAGCTATCTCTCTCCGAGGGCGTTAAAGCGAGCGTGGGCTTGTGGGGTGTAAAACAAGTGCGTTGCAAACATTG
>CAVHYP010000054.1:0-16402 GCA_963640465.1 Bacteroidaceae bacterium
CAAAATAGGAACCGCCGTATGCGGAACCGCACGTACGGTGGTGTGAGAGGTCGGTAGATGTGAAAGTAGGAGGCAAATGCCTTTTATGATTAGCATTTACCTCCTACTCGATTCTATAGTTTATTTTTTCATCGTAAGTTCCACTCCGCAGCCTGAGCATTCAGCTCCTATTGGTGGGTTTGCCTTCAGGATACTGACCGTCACCTCGTCCACCAGTTGGCACTGGCCAAGAACCGCCCGACAGATTCTGCCGCAGACATGTTCAATGAGGCGTGAACGTATTTTCATCTCGTGGCGTACTATCTCGTAGACTTCAGCATAGCTGACGGTGTCGTCCAGATTGTCGGACCGTGTGGAGCTCTCGTCACTCACGTTCAGCTGCACATTGATGGTGTACCAATTGCCGACAGTCTTTTCTTGCGCCATCACGCCATGATAGGCAAAAATCTTGATGTTTTCCAGTACTATCCGCATCGTGAGTGTCCGCAGTTTGTGCAGATGAGGCAGCCTTCCTGGTAAACCAGAGTTTCCTGTCCGCAGTTAGGGCATTTCTGTCCTGTCACTTTCGTGCCGTCCTGCACGTATTTCTTCAGTGCTCGCTCCACACCGTTCTTCCAGGTGTTGATGCTTTCGCTTTCAAGCTGGAGCGAACCCACGAGTTTTATGACGTTGGTCAGCGGCATACGATAGCGGAGCACACCGCTTATCAGTTTGGCATAGTTCCAGTATTCCTTGTTGAATTTCTCGCTGAGTCCTTCAATAGTGGTCTTGTAGCCACGTCGGTTCTCGAACTGGAAGTCATAGCGTTTGTTGCCGTCCTCATCAATGTTTTTGATGATATGTCCTTTCGAAACGGTCTTTGGCAGAGCAATGCCGTCCTCGTCGTCAAGCACACCGGTAAAGATTTCGTAGGGATAGTCGTTGAGCAGTCCCACGAATGCCACCCATTTCTCCTTGTTGTTCTGGAATCGTACCACATCACATTCAAGGCTACGCGGACGTACTTCGGTTATCTGCGGTGGCAGTGCAGTTTTCTCGGTCTTCTTCTCATCTTTCTTCTTTGTGCTTACGAGCACTCCGCATCGGCTTCCGTCACGATAGACTGTGCAGCCCTTGCATCCGCATTTCCATGCTTCCACATACAGTTGGTTGACGAGTTCCTCGCTCACGTTGGCAGGCAGATTGATGGTGACACTGATTGAATGGTCCACCCACTTCTGTATTGATCCCTGCATCTTCACTTTCTCGTGCCAGTCGATGTCGTTGGCAGTGGCTTTGTAGTAAGGCGAGCGCTGCACGAGGGCATCAATTTCCTCCTGTGTGTATCTCTTGTTGCAATCTATGTTGTTGACCTTCATCCATGTGAGGAATTTCGGATGATAGACAATGTATTCTTCGAATGAATCGCCAGTCTCGTCCACGAAATCCACGTGCACGTTCGGGTCGTTTGGATTGACCTTGCGTCTGCGCTTGTAGACTGGCATGAAGACTGGTTCGATGCCGGATGTGGTCTGTGTCATCAGACTTGTTGTTCCTGTAGGGGCAATCGTGAGGCATGCGATGTTACGTCTGCCGTATTTCACCATGTCTTCGTAGAGTTGCGGGTCCACGCTCTTTATGCGGTTTACGAACGGGTTGTTCTTCTCGCGCTCGGCATCATAGATTGCGAATGCGCCACGTTCGGTTGCCATGCGCACTGAACTGCGGTAAGCCTCCACAGCAAGGGTCTTGTGTATCTCGGAAGAGAAATAAGTGGCTTCGGGTGTGCCGTAGGTAAGTCCCAGTGCTGCAAGCATATCGCCTTCGGCAGTGATTCCCACTCCGGTGCGTCGTCCCAGACTTGATTTTTGATAGATTTTCTCCCACAGATGGCGTTCGCTGCCTTTCACCTCGTTGCTCTCCGGGTCTTGCTCAATCTTGTTCTGTATCAGTTTGATTTTTTCGAGTTCGAGGTCGATGATGTCGTCCATGATTCGCTGTGCACAGCCCACATGTTTCTTGAATTTCTCGTAGTTGAAGTGTGCTTCCCTGGTGAATGGTTTCTCCACATAGGAATAGAGGTTGATTGCCAGCAGTCGGCAGCTGTCGTAAGGGCAGAGTGGAATTTCTCCGCACGGATTGGTGGAGATAGTGCGGTAGCCGAGGTCGGCATAGCAGTCGGGCACACTTTCGCGTATGATTGTGTCCCAGAACAGTACGCCCGGTTCTACGCTTTTCCATGCGTTGTGTACTATTTTTTTCCAGAGCATGCTGGCATCTACTTCCTTTGTCACCATCGGGTTGTCGGAGTCTATAGGATATTTCTGCACGAACTTCTGTCCGTTGACTGCGGCATTCATAAAGTCGTCGGTAACCCTCACGCTGACGTTTGCGCCTGTCACCTTGCCTTCGGTCATCTTTGCATCGATGAAGGCTTCCGAATCGGGGTGTTTGATGGAGACAGTGAGCATCAGTGCTCCGCGTCTTCCTTCCTGAGCCACTTCACGGGTTGAGTTGCTGTATCTCTCCATGAACGGCACTATGCCGGTGCTGGTAAGCGCAGAGTTCTTCACTGGCGATCCTTTCGGACGTATGTGGGAGAGGTCGTGTCCTACCCCACCCCTGCGTTTCATCAGCTGCACCTGTTCTTCGTCAATCTTTATGATTGCGCCATAGCTGTCGGCATTTCCGTCGAGTCCGATTACAAAACAATTGCTGAGTGAAGCCACCTGATAGTTGTTTCCTATTCCGGTCATAGGGCTTCCTGCAGGAATGATGTAGCGGAAATGGTCGAACAGATTGAACACTTCCTGTGCGGTCATCGGGTTGGCGTATGTATTCTCGATTCGTGCTATTTCGTTGGCAATGCGCCAGTGCATGTCGGTTGGCGAGCACTCATATATATTGCCATACGAGTCCTTCATTGCATATTTGTTCACCCATACACGGGCTGCAAGTTCGTCGCCGTCGAAGTAGTCCAGTGATGCCTTGAATGCCTCGTCATACGTGAATGTCTGTTTTGTATCCATTTTCCTATATGCCTCGTTCTTCTATATGTTTATGGTTCTACAATCTTATGTTCTTTTCTGTCGCCCTGTCCGTTTATCTGTTCAGTTTGATTTCGTCCTCCAGTTCGTTCATTTCCTTGCGGAAGGCTTCGTCCACTTCCAGCAGTTCCTTCACGTGCTTTATGCTGTGGAGTATTGTGGCATGTGTGCGTCCGCCAAGGTTCTCACCGATCTGACGGTCGGATATGTCGGTCAGTTTGCTTGCCAGGTAGGCTGTCATCTGCCGCAGCTGGTTGATGGGCTGACGGCGGCTCTGCGAACAAAGTTCTGCCTCACTGATGTTGTATTTCTTGCAGACGAACTGCTTGATATCGTTGATATTCAGCGGTGTGATGTCGACTTTGATGAAGCGTGGCAGCACCATATCTGCCAGTTTCAGGGTCACGTCGCACTTGTAGACCACAGAGTAAGCCATGAGGGAGTTGATGATGCCTTCAAGGTCGCGCACGCTGCCGCTCACTTTCTCTGCTATGTAGTTTAGCACGTTTGCCGATATTGGCAGTGATTCCTGCTTCACCTTATAGTCAAGGATGTCTCTGCAGAGTTGCTTTGTTGGGCGCTCAATCTCCGCCTGGAGTCCCCACTTGAAGCGTGTGAGAAGTCGGTCTTCCAGTCCCTGGATGGCGATTGGCGGACGGTCGGCAGTCAGTATGATCTGCTTGTTGTTGAGGTGCAGATGGTTGAAGATATGGAAGAATGTGTTCTGGGTCTTTGAAAGTCCGGAGAATTCCTGTATGTCGTCGATGATGAGCGCATCGATGGTCTGGTAGAAGTTGATGAAGTCGTTCACCTTGTTCTGGCGCACAGCATTGGTGTATTGCACCTGGAAGAGGTGGGCTGACACATAGAGCACGCGCAGCGAAGGGTGCTGTTCCTTTATGCCCCATCCTATTGCATTCACAAGGTGGGTCTTGCCACATCCCGAAGGTCCGTAGATGAACAGCGGATTGAAGGTCTTGGCAGGGTTGTTTGCTATTGCCATTCCCACACTGCGGGCAAGGCGGTTGCTGTCGCCCTCGATGTAGTTGGCAAAGGTGTAGCTTGCCTTGAGTTGGGAATCGAGGTCGTCGACTGCGTTCGACTGGGCTATGGTGTCGACTATTTCGTTTGCCTTTGCCTGTGTGCCACGTGCACCGTTTGCTGCAGCGTCCTCGGGCTGTGCCGACATGCTCTGCTTGTCGAATCCTGCCTCCTTTATGGAGTAGCAGAGTCTCACCCCCTTGCCGAATACTCTTGTGATTACCTTATATAATAGGTCAATATAGTTTGCCTCCAGATACTCGCACACAAACTGGCTTGGAACGGCAACTACCAACTGTCCGTTCTCAAAGGAAACTGGATCGATGCACTCAAACCAAGTCTCGTACTGTTTCTGAGAGATATTGTCCTTTATAATGTTGACACACTCATCCCACATTTCTTTCAACTCTTTTGTCATAGCTTTATCCGCTTATTTCATTTTAATTTCTTACGATGCAAAGTTACAACATTTTTTTGTGCTGTCAAAATGTGGTTGGCGGCTGGATTGAAGGTGTGTTTCCGTTTAAGGATTTTTATTTCAAAGGGTTACACATTTGTAAAGGCATCGGAACAAATTTCCTCAAAAATATTTGTATTTACTTGTTTCCCAACACGTTGCAAGTCCTTTATCTTTTGATACCCGATGCTTGAGTATTGTAAATGTCTGCCCTTACCCCGTTGATAATTCAAGACTTTACAATTCTTCCCTACCTCTTGCCGCCGACTTGTCTTTATCTATAGCAGATTTAAATAAGCGACTTATTTCTTCTTTCCTCCGAACACCGAGAAATGCACATAGCGTCCGGGGTTCAGCCTCAAGTCTTCGAGCAGCAGCGATGCGTTGACCACTGTCGAATCGAGGCGGGAATAGAGCGATTCGTCGTTGAGCAGACGGCCGAGAGAGCCGTTGGGATTGTTGAGTCGGTTGGTGAACAGGCGCAGTTCT
The DNA here is from genome assembly GCA_963640465.1 of Bacteroidaceae bacterium. GTDB lineage: Bacteria > Bacteroidota > Bacteroidia > Bacteroidales > Bacteroidaceae > Colivivens. The sequence goes on from CAVHYP010000054.1 coordinate 5,014, forward strand.
TCCATCGTGCTATTGGCTGTCTGGAGCGTACTGTTGGCGTTGGCTGCAATGCCAGCGATGTCCACACGGCTCAGTTGTCCAGTTGTGGTCTCGAGGTTGCTGCATATGTTGTTTGCCTTGTGCACGAGCTGCGGGATGTCAGTGCCCAGCATGGAATTCACGCTCTCGGTGGTTGTCTTCAGGTTCGATGTGACGGTCTCGAGGTTGCGCACGGATGCCAGCAGTGCAGGGTCGTTGGTCAGCGCATTGATGGCTGTAAGGATGGAATCTATCTTGGGTATCATCACCGAGAGCTGCGGAACCAACTGTCCTACGGAAGCCATGAGGTCGGAGTTGCCTTCGCCCATGATGGTGTCGCCCTTGGCAAGCAGGTCGTCGGGGTTCTTACCCAGCACGATGTTGAGCTTGGGCGAACCAAGCATGTCCTTCGAGATGTTGGCATAGCTGTTTTTGGGCAGGGAGAAGCCGTCATTCAGTTCCACTGCCACTGCCAGTGTCTGCTTCCGTGCATCGTAGGTAATATCCTTCACGAGTCCTATGTTCATTCCGTTGGCAATCACCTCGCCCGACTTGGCCAGTCCGCCCACGTTCTCCATCTCCACATAGTAGACATTGTCGGAGCTGGTGAGTTTCAGTCCTTTCAGGAATGTGATGCCCACATATATGAACACCAGTGCCAACACAACGGTTATTCCTATCTTTATTTCCTTTGATTTCATAGTGTATGCTGTCTTATTATTAATGTTTCTTTTTCCATTCATTGATTGCCTCGTTTGTGTTCACCCTCACTCCGTTCTTGAACGCAATGATAAATGAGTCGGGGAACTTGTCGGCAATTTCGCGTTTCAGTTTCAGTATTTCCGTATAGTCGGTGGTCGACCCGTAGGTGTACTTGTAGACGTCGTTTTCCTTGAACGATTCGGTCTTGAGTCCCTTGAAGTGTGTGCTTCCCGGAATCAGGTTTTTCTTCGAGGTGAGAATCTGAATCATGAACACGGGTTCGGCATCTGCAGACACAGGAGCCACTTCCTGGCGCGTTTGCACTGGCTTTGACTCATCCTTCACCGGCTTGGCATCAGCTGCAGCAGAAACGTCTTTAACTTGCCCTGCAGTCTTGTTTTGCGCAGCGTCCTTAACTTGTACTGCCTCCTTGCCTTGAGCCGCTTCCTGTTCCTCTTCCTGTTCGAGCGCTGCCTCCTCCTCAATCACCTTGGCACTGATTTTTTCCAGTTTCGACATACGTCCGGTGTGCATGGTCTTGTATCGGGAGATGGCATTGTAGATGCACTGAGCCATCACGGTGCGTCCCTCGTCGCTCATGAGGAAGCGTTCTTCGGCCGGTGTGGAAATGAAGCCTACCTCGAGCAGCACCGAAGGCATATAGGTGAGGCGCAGTACGGCAAGGTTTGCCTGCAGCACGCCCATGTCGCGCCTTCCGCCGCTCTTCACCATCTCTTCCTGTGCCAGCTTCGCGAAATTCACGCTTTCCTGCATGTCGCGGTCCTGCATCAGTTCGAACATGATTTCGCTCTCTGCTGAATTGGGATTCATGAAACTGTATTTCTGCTCGCCGTCAGCCTCGAACTGAATGACCGAGTTTTCGCGTTTCTCCACCTCCAGGTTCGTTCCTGCAGTGCGCAGGGTGAGAGTGTACGACTGCACGCCCATCGGCTGTCTGCCGGTGCTGCGGTCGACGGCATTCGTGTGGATGCTCACAAAGAGGTCTGCCTTTGCCTTGTTGGCGATATTGGCACGTTCGTCGAGCTTCACGAAGACATCGCGGTCTCGGGTGTAGAGCACCCTCACATCGGGACAGTTCTGTTTCAGCAGCTGGCCCACCTTCAGAGTGATTGCAAGGTTGATGTCCTTCTCCCGGTTGCTGGTGGGACGTCCCACGGCACCGGCATCATGACCGCCGTGGCCGGCGTCAAGGCAAACCAGGAATTCCTTGTTTTGCGCATAGAGTATATTGTCAATGCCCGGCACCATCAGCATGATGCAGGCAACTATCAAGAACCTTCTCATTCGAATACGTATATAACCACGTGCAAAGTTACAACAAATCTTCGAAACAGAGAAACACTTTTGCCGGAAACCTGAAAACGGAGGGAAAGAAGGCTCTCCTAGATCCGCTTCCAAAGGAAAGGACATGCCATCCGGACGGAGTGGGCAGGAATAGGAGCTAGCCCTCTCCGAGGGCGTTGAAGCGAGCGTGGGCTTGTGGGCTGTAAAACAAGCGTATGGCAAACATTGCGAGCAAAGCTCGAGTGTCATCGCCTGCACTCTCGGAGAGAGCTGGCTCCTAGCCTAAAGCGAACTTGCGTTCGAACAAGCAAATAAGGCAAACACAGATCGCTAAGAATTTACGGATTTCATTCTCCCCATATCTGACACCCAGTTTCCGATTATGCGTAATTTTTGCGAAAAAGCACACCAAAAACGGCGAATTTACAACCTTAGCCCCCAAATTTGCAACCTCAAACCCCGTATTTCCACAAATATCCATGGATTTGCACGATTCCCAACTGCATTTTAAAAACCAAAGTGGACAAGAAACCACAGCCGAAGAACCCGCCTTGACGAGTCTGTTTTTTCTTAGTCAGAGAAAAAATTTTTCCCAGTCAGAGATCAAAAAAACATCATCCAACAATGTTTTCCCCACTCCCCACCCCATTCATGCAAAATTATTCGGTTTAATGCAATGTATGTTGGTAAAATTCATTATCTTTGCACATGAATAATTTCAGTGACTCAATCGGCGGAACTCCGGAAAAGTCATCCGCCACAAAGAAACGACCGACTATGCATAAATGGTTGATATACGGACTGCTCTGCATCATACTGTGTGGTGTGGGTTGCAAAGGCAACCGGACAAAACACAGCGAACCGACTGCGGAACCCGACTCCACGGAGCATGCTGACAGTGCCAAAATAAAGAGCATCCACGAGGAATGCTGGAACTACTCACACGGCAAATACCGGGAACTGAGCTACACAGAGACCATAGAATACGAAAGCAACGGACAGGAAAAAAGTCTCACCATCAAGTACGGCAACGGATCATCATCAGTCACCACATACGTCTACGAAAACGGACGCCCGGTGAAGCGCAACCAGAAGACAAGCGACGGACAGTCGTTCTCCGTGGTTTACGGCTACGACAACGACGGACGCGTACAGACCATCTCGGACGTGTCGCGCACAAAGCCCATCGAGCGCTACGAATACAACGACCAGGGGCAGATGGAATGGAAATACTCGTACGACGGAGAATCGGACAACCCACTCTTTGCCAACCGCTATGAGTACGACGGCAAGGGACACATGTCACTGGAACTGCAGTACAACGACAACGGCGAGGAGCTGCAGGAACGCCACATATTCGAGTACGACGACAAGGGCTACCTGCGCAAGGAAGAATTCCTCGGACGGTTCGACGGCGATATCCACATCACATATGAATACACCGCGTTCGACGACCGGGAAAACTGGACCGAATGCATAAAGACAGAGAAGCACGACGACGGGAACGAGTACAAATCAAAGACAGTCAGGAAGTACACATACCAATAAGACATCCCAAAATTGTCTGAATCCGCATGCTTTTGCCCCATTTAGACTACATTATCCGGGTGAAACTGCACCATTGAGACAGCATTTTACCACAATCGAAACCACATCATCCAGGTAAAATTACATATTCGAAGCCACACATTCAAGAGTTTTCACCCCATAGATGCTTCATCCTTCGCGGTTTAACGCTTTTGGCAGGCATTTTCCGTTCCTTCCAAGCCGTGCAGAGTGAGCGCATTTTTTCTCACTGCAGAAAAAATCGTGCTGCAAACAACCATTTTGAGCACACAAAACGAGCCCAAAAACCGTATTATAGTAAATATATAATGTGTAAGCCAAAAAAAAGTTGTATCTTTGCACGCGAATTTGAACTAAAGGAATTAGGATAAGACATTTATACTAGTTAAGGCAACTATGGAATTGGCTACGAAATACAATCCTTCCGAAGTGGAAGGCAAGTGGTACCAATATTGGCTGGACCACAAACTGTTTTCAAGTAAACCCGACAACCGCGAACCATACACAATAGTTATCCCCCCACCAAACGTGACCGGAGTGCTGCACATGGGCCACATGCTCAACAACACCATCCAGGATATCCTGGTGCGCAAGGCACGTCTCGAAGGGAAAAACGCATGCTGGGTGCCGGGCACCGACCACGCAAGCATTGCCACCGAAGCAAAGGTGGTGAACAAACTGGCAGAACAGGGAATCAAGAAGCGTGACCTCACTCGCGAAGAGTTCCTCAAACACGCATGGGCATGGACCGACGAACACGGAGGCATCATCCTCAAGCAGTTGCGCCGGTTGGGAGCATCGTGCGACTGGGGCCGCACAGCCTTCACCATGGACGAAGTGCGCAGCGAGTCAGTGCTGAAAGTATTTGTCGACCTCTACGACAAAGGACTCATCTACCGCGGACTGCGCATGGTGAACTGGGACCCGAAGGCACAGACAGTGCTGTCGACCGAGGAAGTCATCTATCGCGACGAGAAATCAAAACTGTTCTATCTCCGCTACTATGTGGCAGATGCTGACACCAATCCCGTAGTGCCGACAGGCGAAGAAGGAGAAGTGCTCCATCAGGATGCCGACGGAAAATACTATGCAGTGGTGGCAACCACACGTCCGGAGACCATCATGGGCGACACAGCCATGTGCATCAACCCGAAAGACCCTAAGAACAAGTGGCTGCACGAACACAAAGTCATCGTGCCGCTAGTGGGTAGAGTCATTCCAGTGATTGAAGACAGGTATGTGGACATCGAGTTCGGTACAGGCTGTCTGAAAGTGACACCTGCACACGACGTGAACGACTACAACCTCGGAAAAAACCACAACCTCGAGACCATCGACATATTCAATCCCGACGGCACAATCTCCGAAGCAGCAGGCATGTATGTAGGCATGGACCGCATGGATGTACGCAAACAAATAGCAGACGACCTGCAGAAAGCAGGACTGATGGAGAAAATCGAAGACTACGAAAACAAAGTGGGCTACAGCGAGCGCAACCAAGACACTGCCGTAGAACCACGCCTGTGCAAGCAGTGGTTCCTCTCCATGAAACACTTTGCCGACATCGCCCTTCCGCCAGTACTCGAAGGAAAGATAAAGTTCTACCCCACAAAATACGTCACTACCTACCGCAACTGGCTGGAGAACATCCAGGACTGGTGCATCTCGCGCCAACTCTGGTGGGGACACCGCATCCCAGCCTATTTCCTCCCGACTGCAGAAGGCGAAGAAGAGAAATACGTGGTGGCACTGACAAAAGAAGAAGCACTCGAAAAAGCAAAGAAGATTGCCGGATATGAAAACATCACCATCGACCAACTGGCACACGACGAAGACGCGCTCGACACATGGTTTTCCTCATGGCTGTGGCCAGTGAGTTTGTTCGACGGCATCAACCATCCGGGCAACGAAGAAATAAAATACTACTACCCCACCAACACACTGGTCACCGGACCCGACATCATCTTCTTCTGGGTGGCACGCATGATCATGGCAGGCGAAGAATACATGAACGACGTTCCGTTCCGCGATGTCTACTTCACCGGAATCGTGCGCGACGAGATAGGACGCAAAATGTCGAAAAGCCTCGGCAACTCGCCCGACCCCATCGGACTCATCGAGAAATACGGAGCCGACGGAGTGCGCATGGGAATGCTGCTGGCAGCACCGGCAGGCAACGACATCCTGTTCTCAGAAAACCTGTGTGAGCAGGGACGCAACTTCTGCAACAAGATATGGAATGCATTCCGACTCGTGAAAGGTTGGGATGTGTCGGCATCACTCGAACAACCCGAGAGCAACGCCAAGACCATTGCATGGATGAGAGCCAAGATAAAGGTAGCAGCGGCAGAAATCGACGAGCTGTACAGCAAGTTCCGCCTCAACGAAGCGCTGATGACAGTGTTCCGCCTCTTCACCGACGAATTCTCAGGCTGGTACCTCGAGATGATAAAGCCAGCATACCAGGCACCGATTGACGCTGCCACACTCACTGCCACACTCGGATTTTTCGAACAACTGATGAAAATCATACATCCGTTCATGCCGTTCATCACCGAAGAACTCTACCAGAACATCAAGGAACGCAAGGACGGCGACAGCATAATGGTTTCAGAACTGAAAGTAGATGCACCGACCGAAGCCGACAAGCAAATCATAGATCTGTACGAAGAAGCAAAACAAGTGATTTCAGGAGTGAGAGCAGTGCGCCAAAGCAAGAACATCTCCCCACGCGAACCACTCACACTCGAAGTGGTGCTCCAGTCAGCCGACGATCGCAACATCACCAAATGCCCGGCCATCGGACCAGTAATCAAGAAGATGGCAGGACTGGCAGAAATCCAGTATGTGCAGACAAAAAGCGACGGCACATCAGCCTTCCTCATCGGCACAACCGAATATGCAGTGCAACTCGGCAACCTGATTGATGCAGAAGCTGAAATCGGGAAGATGGAAGCTGAAGTGAAACGACTCGAGGGATTCCTCGTGGGAGTGAAGAAGAAACTCTCGAACGAGAAGTTCGTGGCAAACGCTCCAGCCCAAGTGGTGGAGCTCGAAAGAAAGAAACAAGCTGACGCAGAAACAAAAATCGCCACGCTGAAAGAAAGCATTGCATCACTGAAGAAATAAACAGAGAGAATTGCACATAAAGCATTGCATATAATAAATAATAAATAAGGAAAGCAATGCAATAATATAATATATAAGGAGAGCATTGCAGAACTGAAGAAAAGTATTGCAGAACAAAACAATAAAGGTATGACAACAGAGAAATTTGAACCTAGATACATCTTTTCCGCATCGTGGGAAGTATGCAACAAGGTGGGAGGCATCTACACCGTACTGTCCACACAAGCAAAGACGCTGCAAGACAAATTTCCAAACAAAGTGATATACATAGGTCCAGACTTCTGGATCGGGAAAGAAAACCCAGTATTCAAGGAAAACAAAAGACTGCTCGCCACATGGAGAGAAGCAGCACAAGCCGAAGGGCTGAACATCAGAATCGGACGATGGAAGATTCCAGGTGAACCGATTGCCGTGTTGCTCGACTTCACATCTGTGTACACGGAGAAAGACAAGATCTATGCATGGGCATGGGAAAACTACCAGGTGGACTCACTCCATGCCTACGGCGACTACGACGAAGCATCGATGTTTGCCTACGGAGCAGGACGCGTGGCAGAAAGCTACTACCGGTTCTACAAACTCCAAGCCGAAGACAACGTCATATTCCAAGCACACGAATGGATGACCTGCCTCGGAGCACTCTATCTGCAGAAAGCAGTGCCCGAGATTGCCACCGTATTCACCACACACGCCACAAGCATAGGACGCAGCATAGCAGGAAACAACAAACCGCTGTATGACAACCTGTGGAACTACAACGGCGACCAGATGGCAGAAGAACTCAACATGCAGTCGAAGCACTCAATAGAAAAGCAGACTGCACACCACGTAGACTGCTTCACCACAGTGAGCGAAATCACCGGAAACGAATGCAAGGCCCTGCTTGAGGCAAAACCCGAAGTGATACTGACAAACGGATTCGAAGACAGTTTCGTGCCTGAGCCAGGCCAACCATTCATCAGAGCACGCAAAAAAGCACGCAAGACTTTGCTCAACGTAGCCAACACACTGATGGGAACCGACCTCAAGGACGACACAATCATCATCAGCACCGGAGGACGCTACGAATACAAGAACAAAGGCATTGACATACTGATCGACTCGCTCAACCGCCTGCGCCTCGACAAGACATTCGACAAAGACGTGCTGGTGTTTGTGAATGTTCCGGCATGGGTGAAAGGTCCACGGGCAGACCTGCAGAAAAGACTAGAAGACAAAATGCCGTACGACATACCGTGCAGCGAGCCACGCATCACCCACGATCTGCACAACCAGGAACAGGACAACATACTCAACCAGATGAACTGGCTCGACATGCACAACCGCAAGGAAGACCACGTGAAAGTAATCTTCGTGCCATGCTATCTTGACGGCAAAGACGGAATTTTCAACATACAGTACTACAACCTGCTGATTGGCAACGACCTCTGCATCTATCCGTCCTACTACGAGCCATGGGGCTACACACCAACCGAGAGCGTGGCATTCCAAGTGCCCTGCATCACGACCGACCTCGCAGGATTCGGACTATGGGTGGACTCACTCAAAGGATCGAAAAGCCAGCTGTATGACGGAGTGAAGACCGTGCACAGAACCGACAGCAACTTCGTGGAAGCATCAGAAGAAATCAAGGCAACCATCGTGGAATTTGCAGAGATGGACAGCAAGAATATTTCCACCATCCGCAGAAAAGCAGCAGCAATAGCCGAGAAAGCACTGTGGATTCACTTCATAGAGAACTACTACATAGCATTTGACAAAGCAATTAACAACAGAAATAACAGATTGAAAGATGAAAATTAAAGCCAGTAATGCCAACACTCCCAACTGGAGAGACATTGTTGTAAACACCTCACTTCCCACAGAGCTGCAACCTCTCGACGAGATTGCACACAACATGTGGTGGGCTTGGAGCCATGAAGCAAAAGAACTCTACAAGGCCATGGACGCAGACCTGTGGCACGATGTGCAGCAAAACCCAGTATTGATGCTGTCACGCATCAACTACAACAAACTACAGGAACTTGCAAAGAACAAGGAATTCCTCGACCAGATGCACGCAGTCTACAAAGAATTCCGTGACTACATGGACGTGAAGCCCGACACAAAACGCCCGTCAGTGGCTTACCTGTGCATGGAATACGGCCTCAACCACGTTCTGAAAATATATTCAGGCGGACTCGGAATACTTGCAGGAGACTTCATCAAGGAAGCATCCGACTCCAACGTACGCATGTGCGCTGTCGGCTTCCTCTACCGTTTCGGATATTTCACACAAACCCTGTCAATGGACGGACAACAGGTGGCAAACTACGAAGCACAGAACTTCTCACAGCTCCCTATCGTACGTCAGATGGACAAGGACGGCAACCCAATGGTTGTGGATGTGCCTTACAACAACTACACAGTGCATGCTTACGTTTGGCGTGTCAACGTGGGACGCGTGAACCTATATCTTCTCGACACAGACAATGAGCTCAACAGCGAGTTCGACCGCCCCATCACACACAGCCTTTACGGTGGCGACTGGGAAAACCGCATCAAGCAGGAAATCCTTCTTGGCATAGGCGGTGTGCTCACTCTGAAAAAGTTGGGCATCGAACCCGACATCTATCACTGCAACGAAGGACATGCCGCACTGTGCAACGTACAGCGCCTCGTGGACTACGTAGCCCAGGGACTTACCTTCAACCAGGCACTTGAACTCGTGCGCACATCTTCACTCTACACCGTACACACACCTGTACCTGCAGGCCACGACTATTTCGACGAAGGACTCTTCGGCAAATACATGTCGAACTATCCGTCACAACTCGGCATCTCATGGGATGAATTCATGGGCATGGGACGTGTGAACCCAGACGACAAGAGCGAGCGCTTCTGCATGTCTACCTTTGCATGCAACACCTGCTCATGGGTGAACGGAGTAAGCTGGCTCCACGGAAAGGTATCAAGAGAAATGTTCTCAAACATCTGGAAAGGCTACTTCCCAGAAGAACTGAACAACGTAGGCTACGTGACCAACGGTGTACACTTCCCAACATGGTGTGCATCAGAATGGAGAGACCTCTACGCCAAGTACCTTCCAAAGGAATACTACAAAGACCAGAGCAACGAGAAACTCTGGCAGTCAATCTACAATGTCCCTGACGAAGAGATTTGGAGCACACGCAAAGCACTTAAGATAAAACTGTTCGACTACATCAAGGAACAGTTCCAGAAAGACTGGTTGAAGCACCAGGGCGATCCTTCACGCATCGTCTCAATCTTGGAGAACATCAATCCAAACGCACTTACAATCGGTTTCGCACGTCGATTCGCAACATACAAGCGCGCTCACTTGCTGTTCTCCGACTTGGACCGTCTCAACCGCATAGTAAACAATCCTGAATATCCAGTTCAGTTCTTGTTTGCAGGCAAGGCTCACCCACACGATGGTGGAGGCCAGGGTCTCATCAAGAAGATCTATGAGATTAGCCGTCGCCCAGAGTTCCTTGGCAAGATTATCTTCCTCGAGAACTACGACATGAAGCTTGCCCGTCGCTTGGTGACAGGCGTAGACATCTGGATGAACACACCGACACGTCCGCTCGAAGCATCAGGCACATCAGGCGAGAAAGCTCTGATGAACGGAGTTGTCAACCTCTCAGTGCTCGACGGATGGTGGCTCGAGGGCTATCGCGAAGGTGCAGGATGGGCACTTACCGACAAGCGCACATACCAAAACCAAGACCAGCAAGACCAACTCGACGCAGCAACCATCTACAGCCTACTCGAGAACGAAATCCTGCCTCTCTACTATGCAAAGAACGAGAAGGGATACAGTGAAGGCTGGATAAAGACAATCAAAAACTCAATTGCAAAGATTGCTCCAAACTACACAATGAAACGTCAGCTCGACGACTACTACAGCAAGTTCTACACCAAATTGGCAGATCGCCGCAAGGTTTTGTTTGCCGACAACTATGCAAAGGCAAAGGAAATTGCACACTGGAAGGAAACTGTGGCTGAGCGTTGGGACAGCATCAAGGTGGTTTCTGTAAACAAAGCTCCGGAAATGCTTGCAGGCAACGTAGAGACTGGTAAAGTGTACAACGTAAGCGTAAGTGTTGACGAGCAAGGACTCGACGATGTTATAGGAATCGAGTTGGTAACACTCTGCAACGACGTAGACGGCAAACTCCACATTGCTAAGGTTGAGCCGTTCAAGAATGTGAAACGCGAAGGAAACATCTTCACTTTCGAAGCTCAGCACTCAATGGAAGTGGCAGGCGACTTCAAGGTTTCATACCGTATGTTCCCAAAGAACCCAGACCTGCCTCACCGCCAAGACCTCTGCTACGTAAAGTGGTTTAATTGATAACAAGATTCTCAGCAATTGACAAGAAAAACCTTAGTCATTGACTGCAAAGTTTTTTTTCATTGGCAGTAAGGTTTCTAGTCATTGACAACAAGGTTCTTTGTCATTGTCAGCAAGGTTACTAGCAATAGAACACAGAGTCTTTATGACAGAGGCTTGAAACTCTAAGCGATAGAATCGAGAATCATCTAAATATAATCGAGTAGGAGGTAAATGCTAATCATAAAAGGCATTTGCCTCCTACTTTCACATCTACCGACCTCTCACACCACCGTACGTGCGGTTCCGCATACGGCGGTTCCTATTTTG